>WHSY01000309.1 GCA_009379815.1 Pseudonocardiaceae bacterium | reverse complement strand
ACAGTCGCACCCCGACCCTACCCACGACCAGGAAACCATCATCACAATTACAAGATGGTAGTTCAGGGCCACGCCCGTCACCCCGGTGAACAATCCAAGCCAGGGTGTGGACGGTAGTGGGCGGCTTCGAGGTCGGCTGGCGGGATGTCGCCGGAGGCCTCGTGCAGGTACGCAAGCGAAGTCGGCGGTTCACACCGCAAGTTCTGATCTTGTCCGAAGGCCGCATGACCAGCTGGTTGCGTGCTCCTGCGCAACTCGTTCGGGTACTCCCTCGCTTGCCGCCATGATCTCCCCACTTCGGCCGGGTCAGAGCCTTCACCAGGCCTCAGGCGGCTCAGTCACACATCTTGGTCGTCCCACCTCATGAGCAGGGGTCTAGCCGAACCTTGACACCTCCCCACCCCCACGCCACGATAGCCACGTAACGAATGCTACATACGTTGAGCGCCGGTCTCAGGTGGTATGGCGGCTCAGCGTGGTGGAGAGCTGAGGAGGCTGTGAGCACGTGGGACATACCTCCGTACCGCACGGTCACGCGATAGTGCCTGCCAGCCAAGGCGAATGCCACCACGCCTCACCCTGGTCCGAAAACGGGCACCGCTTATTGGCCGCGGACCATTGCGGCGACCGTTGGCGTCTAACTCGTCGAGTAGCTGTCGACCGCAGCGCATACTACGGGCTGGACTTGGTTGAGTGGGGGAAACGCCGAGCGACGGCCGTTGATCTCTGTCAGAATAAGTGCCCGGCCGTTGGGTCGTGGGAGTGTGTGGGACCGGGCGCAGGCGGCGCACTTGGTGAATATTGGTATTCG
>WHSY01000308.1 GCA_009379815.1 Pseudonocardiaceae bacterium | reverse complement strand
GTACCCCTTGGTCAGTTGGTCAGCACGATGTATTCGCCGGCTCGCCGTGCGTCGATCCAGCGCGCATCACAGTGCCGCCAGCTGCCGGCGATGCGCCCAGGCCAGCGCCGCCGCGCGCCCCGCGGGCACCCCGGTGACCAGCGCACTGATGACCATGCTGTGCCCGAGCGCGGCACGCATCGTGTCGGCGCGGGCCATGATGGTGAAGATCCCGACCGCGCCGAGCACTCGCACGCTGCGGATGAACAAGCAGGCTTCCGGCGAGCAGCTCCGCGACGGCGGCGCCGGTACGCAGCCACCAGTGGACGAGCTGCTCGACGACCTGCTCCAGCGCGTCACCGGCCTTCCTGAGCGCCGCTGACGTCGGCCGAGCAGCAGTGGTGGGTGCGATGAGTTTCCGGCATCGGGCGGGTCGTTACAGGGTGACCGAGGCGTTCGCACCGAGGAGGAGCTCGCATGACGACCGCTCAGCCGGACATCGAGTTCGACCGCCGGTTCAGTGATCCCGATGCCGCGGCGATGCCGTGGGCCGACCGAGGAGGTCCTCGAGCAGGCCGAGCTGTACTGGATCACGACGGTACGCCCCGACGGCCGCCCGCACGTGACCCCGCTGATCGGGCTGTGGTTCGGGGGAGCGATGCACTTCACCACCGGACTCACCGAGCAGAAGGCGCGCAACCTGGAGCAGAACCCACGCGTCGTGGTCACGACGGGGAACAACACGTGGGATCACGGTCTCGACGTCACGGTCAGACCAGGTACAGGTTCGGCTGACGGCCGGCGACCCGTCCTGTTGCCTCACGTCAAGATGCCC
>WHSY01000307.1 GCA_009379815.1 Pseudonocardiaceae bacterium | reverse complement strand
CCGGGTCGTGTTGCAGGACATCTGGGACCCGACGGTGGCACTGCGGCTGATCGAGTCGCAGCGGTGCACGTTCACCTTGGCGGCCACGCCGTTCCTGCACGGGATCGTCCACCATCCCGAGCTGGCGTCGTTCGACGTGTCGTCGCTGCGCCTGTTCGGCTGCGGCGGTGCCGACGTGCCGCCGGCGCTGATCCGGCAGGCCGAACGGTGGCTGGGCTGCCCGGCCACCCGGGTGTACGGCTCGACGGAGCTCCCGACGCTGTCCACGTCGCCGCCCGACGCACCGGTGGACAAGCGGGCCGGCACCGACGGGCGGGCGATCGCGGCCGCGGAGTTCCGCATCGTGGACGACGACGATGCGCAGCTGCCGGCCGGAGAGGTCGGCGAGCTGCTGGTGCGTGGCCCCGAGCTGTTCCCCGGCTACCTGCGCGACTCGGACAACGACGGCGCGTTCACTCCCGACGGCTGGTTTCGCACCGGTGACCTGGGTGTCGTCGACGACGACGGGTACATCTGCATCCACGGGCGCAAGAAGGACATCGTGCTGCGCGGCGGGGAGAACATCAGCGTCACCGAGGTGGAGAACCTGCTGTTCGAACACCCCGCGGTGCGCGATGTCGCGATCGTCGCGATGCCCGACCCTGTGATGGTCGAACGGGCCTGCGCCTTCGTGGTGGCCGAACCGGGCACGGCGCCCGGTCTCGCCGAGCTGACCGAGTTCCTGCGGGGCAAGCAGCTGGCCGCGCAGAAGCTGCCGGAACGCCTCGAGCTCGTCGCGGAGCTACCGAAGACCGCGTCCGGCAAGATCCAGAAGTT
>WHSY01000306.1:531-818 GCA_009379815.1 Pseudonocardiaceae bacterium | reverse complement strand
CCATGTCGGAGGCAGAGACCTTGTCGCGGAACTCGCGCGGGCTGATGTGGGCGAGCAGGCCGACGTGGGAGCTGGGCGCGATGCGCGCGTTGACCCCCAGGGTGGACAGGTCGCCGCCTTCCCACGCCGCCCGCAGCGTGGCGGAGAGGCTGTTGCCCTCGCGGCGCATCCGGTTCATCACGGCGGCCCATTCGGGTTCGAGCATCAGCAGCCGCCGATCCCCCGCGGGGAGCCTGCCGGGTGTGGTGTCGCTGTCGTCGTCGACGAACATGGCCGCGAGTCCTTCG
>WHSY01000306.1:0-521 GCA_009379815.1 Pseudonocardiaceae bacterium | reverse complement strand
GCCACGAAGTCCGGATCGGCCGCGCGCAGCAGTCGCCGCGCCGACGACCACGACGTGCCCTTCCGCCCCGCCGAGGTGCGGCCGACGATGAG
This sequence comes from Pseudonocardiaceae bacterium, assembly GCA_009379815.1. Lineage (GTDB taxonomy): Bacteria > Actinomycetota > Actinomycetes > Mycobacteriales > Pseudonocardiaceae > WHSY01. The sequence goes on along the minus strand of WHSY01000306.1, from coordinate 429 downwards.
CGGCCACACCAGCAGCGGGTGCGGATCATCCCCGGCCCGCACGTGCGGGTCCTGGCCGAGCCGCACCCCGGCCGCGCACAGCAGCGACGCCAGAATGGCCAGCGGGTCGGCCTCGGTGTGCGGCTCCACCTGCTCGACCAGCAAGCCCAAGTAGCAGTCGAACACCGCCGGGTCCACGGTCGGCAACGCCGCCCGGGAACGGGCGACCTCGGCGATCGCCTCAGCCTCCTCCGCGTCCGCATCGGCGGGCACCTCGGGCTCGTCCACGACCCGCAGCGGGCGGGCAGTCTGGTTCATCAAGACTCCTCCGATGGATTGCGGCGTTCGATGAAGGCGAAGGCAACTCCGGCGTCGACGGCAACGCTTGTGGCCTGATTTGTAACGAATACTGACTCTTTGGGCGATTGCACAAGAAATGCACCGGTCATT
>WHSY01000305.1 GCA_009379815.1 Pseudonocardiaceae bacterium | reverse complement strand
CGCTTTCGATGTCGAGGTGCATGTGTTCCTTATGCGTCTTAACGTCGGTAGTTGCTTGGAGTAGTAGTCGGACTTCGCAGTCGGGGAGGCGAAGTCGCCGGTGGATGTGCTGGCTGCCCTCGGAGCCCGGTTCTTCTTTGGCATCGAGTGCCGCTGACCAGAAGGCGACCCCTTGGTCCAGGTCGTCGACGTCGACAAAGAAGTGGCAGAGGCGGCTGCGGTGCGAGGTCATGAGGGTTGCGCCTCGATTTCCTTGTCGATGAGGTCCTGAACGGTCTTGTGGGCGCTCTCCTCGGTGCGGGCGATGTCTCCCCAGCCAGTTATCACTTGACCGTCGTAGCTCATGCCGACCCAGCGGCCCCAGGCGTGCGTGCCGTGCTGGTGCGGTTGCTACGCCTCCGGTGCCGACGCGACGGGGTGCCCGCCAATCCTGGTGACCCACCACCTGCGCGCCCAGCCGACAGGGCCATCCCGGAGCTGAGGCCGGGTCCAGGGCAGCGCCCTGGCCGCCGGAGGCGAAGCTGGACGCGGGCAGCCAAGTCACTGATTCTCTTGCCGTAGCTGTTCCGCTACTCGATGGATGAGCGCAACCGCGTCTGATCCTGTCACGGCCGCAGCTCGGGCTTTCTCAAAGGCTTGCCCGTATGTGTCTACTTCACTGGGGTCATAGAGCTACTGTTCAGCGTTGACACGCATATCCAGTCGCGGCTGATGCTTGCGTTGCGGTCCCACCTGATGCTTGACATCGGGCCTGATCGGCTGTCTGAACCGCCCCGGGTTCAGTGGAGGCTCGGTTCTCCCGCCAGCGGCTGCTGGACG
>WHSY01000304.1 GCA_009379815.1 Pseudonocardiaceae bacterium | reverse complement strand
AGTTCCTCACTGTGCTGGGGCCCAGCGGGTGCGGCAAGACGACGCTGCTGCGCTGCCTCGCCGGTCTGGTGCCGTGGGACGAGGGTGACGTGGAGATCGACGGTCGCCCGGTGACCGGACCGGGGCCGGAGCGGGCGATGGTCTTCCAGGGCATCGCACTGATGCCATGGGCCTCGGTGCTCCGGAACGTGACGTTCGGGCTCGAGCTTCGTGGAATACCGAGATCTCGAGCCGACGACAAGGCGCGCGAGCTCATCGAGCTGACCGGCCTCCATGGTTTCGAGAACCGGATGCCCAACGAGCTGTCCGGAGGCATGCAACAACGTGTCGGCCTGGCACGGGCCTTAGCGGTCGACCCCGACATCCTGCTCATGGACGAGCCGTTCGGTGCGCTCGACGAGCAGACCCGGCGGCTGCTCCAGGAGGAGCTGCTGCAGATTTGGGAGGGTCGGCGCAAGACGGTCGTGTTCATCACGCACAGCATGGAGGAAGCCGTCCTGCTCGGCGACCGGGTGGTCCTGATGAGTGCCCGCCCGGGCAAGATCGAAGAGATCGTTCCGGTAGACATGGAGCGGCCACGCTCGGCCCACATCGACTCGGTCGAGGGCTCGGAGCGGTTCCGCGAGGTAACCGCTCAGCTCTGGTCGCGGCTGCGGGAGTGGCAGGTCGACGTGGGGAGAGCACGACGATGACGACCCGAGCAGAGGCCCCGACCGCGCGCGTCGTCGGCGGCCATCCCCGGAGGCCTTTCAGCCTCAGGTGGATCACCGGTGTGGGCCCGACCGTAACCGCCCTGGCGACCGGGGCGATCGTCTGGGAG
>WHSY01000303.1:463-824 GCA_009379815.1 Pseudonocardiaceae bacterium | reverse complement strand
GGCGGGTCCGGTGCGGCGAAGACGGAGACGGTGATGCCGCTGACCGGGGCCGGCGCCGTCGTGGTCTCCACCATCAACGGGGAGGCCGCGCTACTGTCCGGCACGAGCAAGAAGGAACGCGCCGACAACGCCACCGGTGGTCTGCTCCGTCAGGTCGGGGACCACGGCGTGCTCGTCATCAAGGACGTGACTTCGATCCTGTCCATGAACCGGGATACCAGGGCGCTGGTGCTCGCCGCGCTCCGGGAGATCTACGACGGCCAGTGGTCACGCACTGTCGGCACCGACGGCGGGCAGACGCTCCGGTGGCGGGGTCGCCTCGTCGTCATCGGCGCGGTCACCACGGCGTGGGATTCCGCGT
>WHSY01000303.1:0-431 GCA_009379815.1 Pseudonocardiaceae bacterium | reverse complement strand
AGGTGATCGCGACCATGGGCGACCGGTTCGTCTTGGTCCGACTCAACTCCGGTGATCATCGGCGTCGCGCCGGTCGGCAGGCGATGGCCAATTTCAACGCCGAGACCGAGATGCGCACCGAGCTCGCCGAGGTCGTCGGCAAGGCGATCGAGAACGCCAGCGCGGCACCGCTCACGCTCACCGACGCCGAGACTGACGAGCTGCTCGACGCCGCCGACCTGGTGACGAGGGCACGCACGGCGGTGGAGCGCGACTACAACGGCGACCCGGCGTTCGCGCACGCGTTGGAGATGCCAACCAGGTTCGCCAAGCAACTCGTACAGCTCGTCCGCGGCGGGGTCGCACTCGGCATGTCCCGAGAGCACGCGATGGCCATGGCGATGCGCGCGGCACGCGACACTATGCCGCCAATGCGGCTCCGGATCGCCGCG
>WHSY01000302.1:231-825 GCA_009379815.1 Pseudonocardiaceae bacterium | reverse complement strand
CATCAGCTGGCCGGGCTGGTCACCCCAGTAGCCCAGGGACGAGATCACCGGCATGTAACCGGCGGCCAGCAGGGCATCGATAGGGCCTCGGTCAACCTGCATGACTTCGCCGACGAAGCCGAGGCGCTCGTCGAGCTGCCGCGTGCAGAGCAGGCCGCCGTCGACGCCGCTGAGACCAACCGGTCGCGCGCCGAGCGCCAGCAGGCCCATCACCAGATGGAAGACGTCCAGCCCGATGTTCTCACCGAGCAGCCAGTGTTCCCTGCCGGTGAGGTGCCAGGCCAGCCCGGCCGCGCCGAGCACGAGCAACGAGACGCCCATGATGAGTGCCAGGACACGGGCGGCGGGCCGGAAGCCGGGGGCCGCCTTGCTCTTGGTCATCTCCGCTCCACACCCGTCGAGGGATACCGGCGCTCAGGAGACTATCTGCTGGCTGCCGGCCCCGCGAGCGCGGACACCCGGCGACGACTGGTATCTTGACGTCGAGACAAGTTTGGCGTGGCGTCCCGCCCGGGTAGACGCTACGGCGAGAGGATGTTCGAGGCGCTGCAACGCCGGACGACCGAGAAGGTGGGTATCGCGATGTCGGTCAAC
>WHSY01000302.1:0-221 GCA_009379815.1 Pseudonocardiaceae bacterium | reverse complement strand
TACGGAGCACGGAGCACCCTGCAGGTCGCAGGTCGCGAGCTGGAGATCTACCGTCTCGACGCGGTACCCGGTGCGGCGGACCTGCCGTACAGCCTGAAGGTGCTGCTGGAGAACCTGCTCAGGACCGAGGACGGCGTGGACATCACCGCAGACGACATCGCCGCGCTGGCCGAATGGGATCCGGCGAGCGAGCCGAGCACGGAGATCCAGTACACCCCGGC
>WHSY01000301.1 GCA_009379815.1 Pseudonocardiaceae bacterium | reverse complement strand
CGAGCAGACCTGTGTCCACGGTGAACCAGGCGCCGTCAAGAGCCCAGAGTCGGGTTGCGTGAGACGTCATCGAAAAGCTCCTTTCGCAGACCTGCTTGGTTCCTCTCAGTGCCCGTTTGCCGGCACACCGGCGCCCGGGGCGGCGATATCTCTGTCGGTGAACCGACTGGCCGACACGTCGCAGGGCTGTCGCTCCGCTGCCGGGTTGATGCGCACACTCTCACCTCGCGCACCGTGCGGGCCCGGGTGGTGCATCCAAACGCCTCCGACTAACGGTCGGCCACAAGTTGCTGACCGAACGTACAGTTAAGCTGGACGTGTGTCCAGACCACACTGGGGGGTCCCGTCGGCCCGACGACGGGCAGCCAACCGACGTCGCTGTGTTCGCCGGCGAACTCTCGAGGTAGGTATGTGGCCGGCAGGCCGGGGCGGCCTGCCGGCCACGATTCGAGCTAGCCCGGGAACTCGGGCATGATTTTGTCGCCGAGCAGCTGAAGGTCCCGCTTGACCTCGTTGTGAGGCCTGATCCCCTGGTCGGACCAGACCACCAGGTACTCGGGGCTACCGGTCTCGCACAACTCGTGGAGCCTGTCCTTCACCTCGCTCACCGTGCCGGCGAACAGGTACCGCACCTGCTCCATCCGCTCGAGGGTCCACGGCACGTCGCCTTCCTCGCCGGCGTAGCGGAAGGCCTCGAAAAAGCCGTGGTGACCCCAGAAGTTCCGCCAGCCATGGCCGGGGATGCCCCGGTCCGCCTTTTCCATGGCCTCCTGCTTGTTCCGGCCGAAGTTGATCGCCCGCAGCACGCCGGTATTCTCCCCCAGCGAGAGT
>WHSY01000300.1 GCA_009379815.1 Pseudonocardiaceae bacterium | reverse complement strand
GTCCGACGCCACCTCCAGCTCCAGACGCTGATGATCTAGCCCTGTAGTACTAGAGGCTGAGGTCCGCGAGCTCAAGCGCGCCAACGAGATCCTGCTGGCGGCCAGCTCGTTCTTCGCGCGGGAGCTCGACCCGCGACTGCCCTGGTAGTGGCGTTCATCGACGACCACCGCGACCGGTTCGGGGTCGAGCCGATCTGCCGCGTGCTGTCCGAGCACGGCGTCACGATCGCCCCGAGCAGCTACTACGCGCACCGGTCCCGCCCGGCCTCGGCGCGGGCGGTGCGCGACGCGGTCGTGCTCGCCGAGATCGAGCGGATCTACCACGATCCGCAACGCGGCCGCGGGCTGTACGGGGCCCGGAAGGTGGCACCAGCTGCGGCGGCAGGGCGGGGTCGACGGGCGGCTTGTGCCGCGCTGCCAGGTTGAGCGGCTCATGCGCGCACACGAGCTGCGCGGGGTCGTCCGCGGCCGCCGTGTCGTGACCACGAAGGCCGACAAGGCCGCCGTGCGCCCGCCGGACTTGGTCGAGCGTGACTTCACCGCCAGCCGCCCGAACGAGCTGTGGGTGGTCGACTACACCTACGTGCCGACCTGGTCGGGCATGACGTTCACCGCGTTGGTCTCCGACGTGTTCTCCCGCCGCATCGTCGGCTGGCGCACCGCGACGGCGATGCCCACACAACTGCCGCTCGACGCGCTAGAGATGGCATTGTGGACCCGCGCCCGCGCCGGCCAGGATGTCGACGGGCTGGTACACCACAGCGATTATGCCGAGCCCTTGCGTTAAGCCGAGGAAGCGTGGGATTGCCTGTGTTGGTGGGGGTCGGTGAC
>WHSY01000002.1:120855-121234 GCA_009379815.1 Pseudonocardiaceae bacterium | reverse complement strand
GGTGCTGGTCAGGTTGGGTTTGGCGTGCTTGGCCACGAGTGTGTGAGTCCTCTCGATCGTCGGCGTGGTGCCGGTAGGTGCTGGCCCGCAACCGGCGCAGCCCTGTCATTCGGCCCGGATGTGCTGGCCAGCCGGCGCCGGCCCGGGTGACAAGCATGGGTGGGCCCCAGGCCCTACGAGCACGATGGCAAGGCAGCACACGCGCGGTGGGCGCCGGGACTTTCCCCGGCGCCCACCTCGCGCGGCCCGAGGTCAGTCGTCTTCGAGCTCGGCGTCCTGCTCGCAGGACTCGCCCCCGCTGCCGACCGCGGTGTCGCCGTGGGTGAGGACCGGCACCGCGCCGGTGGCTTCCTCGATCGGGACCTGCACGCCCAGCACG
>WHSY01000002.1:87063-120846 GCA_009379815.1 Pseudonocardiaceae bacterium | reverse complement strand
CGAGTCGATGTCGTTGGTCTCGTGGTGGTTGCCGTGCGGCTTGGGGTCATGCCCGTAGTCGCCCCCGCCGGCGAACGCGGCCGGTGCGGTGGCCAGGAACCCGACCCCGGCCATCGCCACCGCGGCGGCACCGCGGGCGCCGTTCTTCGACAGGGTGCTGGTCACAGTGGGCTTGGCGTGCTTCGCCACGATGTGTGGCTCCTCTCGTTGGTCATCTGGTGCGGACCCGCCCGCCGAGGGCGGATCGACCGACCAGCCACCCGACCCGTGCCCGGACCCGGCGCCAGCCAGCAGCCAACGGCCATCCCGGGCCGTGACATCGCTGTAACTTAGTCACGTGTTGCGACGTTACGGATACTCTCCGCAAGACCACACGACTAGGTGATCATGCTCGGCCCGGGTTGCGACACGGCGCCACATCGGGCACGCACACCCGGTCCGGCACGGGCATGCCCACCAGACCCGCGGCCACGACCCCACGAATCCGGCCGGGCGGCGAGCGGCAACCGGCCGACCACCAGCGCCAGCGGAGGCCGCCCGCGTCACCCCAACGAGCAGCCCGGTGCCATCACAAACCCCCAGCGCTCCAGCGACCAAGGATCGCTCGTGCCCGCCAGCCCGACCTGGCTCACAGTGCACAACTCGACGTCCATCGTGGACAAAGGACTGCTGATCTCCATCCGCGAGTGGTGGCCGAGCTCGTTGACGGCGCCGATGAGGGCGCCCGCGGCTAGCCGGACGTCCCGGCGGGGAGAACTGGCATGGTGTGCCGCTCGGCCTCGAGGAATCCGATGATTCGGCGGCGCCAGACCAGCCGGTGATACCCGACGCGGGTGCTGACGCCGACTACCTCGACAAGGCCACGCGCGCCCGCCGCGGGTCCGAGGCCACCGCGCCGAGGTAGGGGTGCACGCGGTGGTGTATCCGTGCGAGCAGCTACTCGCCGGCCGTTGCTGCGAGCGCTCGGTGAGGGCGGTGAAGCCGGCCGCGGTGGTCCGGTCGTGCACGGCCAGCAGCACGTCCTCCCGCCGAACTCCTCGTAGAAGGTGCGGGTGGACACCCTCGCCGCGCCGCACAGCGCCTCGACCGTCGCTGCCGCATAGCCCTGGGTGCCGATGAGATCGAGTGCCGCGACGAGCAGCCGCGCCCGCCGGTCGCTGCGCCGTTGCTGCGCCGAGCGGCCGCCGTAGTGCCGGGCGGCCATCTCAGCAGGTGCTCGGCGCGGGCCGTCGCGCGAAGCGGTCCGCCAGCCAGGTGACTGCCATTGGGGCGGCGGCGGCGGCGTAGGAGACGTGCTCTTCGACGGGGCTTTCGAGGTAGCGCACGGTGACGTTGCGGGTGCAGTAGTCGGCGGCGAGCTGGCGGGCGACGGTGACGGGGATCAGCTCGTCGAGGGCCGCGTGGTAGGGCAGTACCGGTGCGGTCGGTGCGGTAGTGCCGAGCCGGTTGGCGTCGAGTACCCGCTGCCAGGCCGGCAGCGCGACCGGGTCGTCGACCGTGGTCAGGTCGGCGAGTCGCCGGAAGGCGAACTCGCGGGTGAACTCGTCGACGCACTGGGTGCTGATCCGCTGCACCGCGGCCTTGCCCTCGCGGGTCAGGATCGAGCGGAACGGCAGGCCCGGGTATGCGGTGGCCAGCCCGACCGCGCCTGCCAGGGCGAGCCCGGAGAACGGGCCGCCGTCGAGGTGGCGGACCACCGGTTCGAGGTCGGCGGGGGTCCCGCCGGAGGCGATGCCGGCGATCCGCAGCTGCGGCGCGTAGGTGGGGCCAGTTCGCCGGCCCAGCTTGCTCCGATGCCGCCCTCCGAGTACCCCCAGACGCCGACCGGGCCCGCAGGGTCGAGCCCCGCCTGCGGCAACCGCTGCGCTGCTCGGGCCGCGTCCAGCACGGCCTGCCCCGTGGTGTGCCCGGCGGCGTAGGTGTGCGGCCCGGGTGTGCCCGATCCTTCGTAGTCGGTGACCACGACCGCCCACCCCCGCGACAGCGCGAGGCTGATCAACCCGAGCTCCGGGTCCTGGCCCTGGCGCATCTGGTAGGAGGGCGCGCACTGCGGACCGAGACCGTGCGAGCCCACCGCGTAGGTCACCAGCGGTCGCGGCCCGCCGGTCCACGGCGTGTCCGCGACGAGCACCGTGCCCGACACTGCTTCCGGCTCGCCGTGGGTATCGGTCGAGCGGTACAACATCAGCCAGGAGCGCACCGGCACCGTCACGGCCAGCGCCCGCACCGTCACCGGGCGGGAGCGCAGCACGGTGCCGGCGGCGACGTCGGGTATCGGGTCGGGTGGCGAATAGAACGGGTCGTGCTGCGGCGCCGGGATGGGCTCGTGCAGCCCCGTCTGCCCGGCGGCCTGCGGCGCCAGCAACGCCACCGCCGCGGCGGCCGCCACCAGCATCGCGGGCAACCGTCGGCGCCGTGATCCGGCCACCTGTTCTCACCCGCATCTGTTCAGAGATCTTTTTCACCCGAGGCGACACGCGGGCCCTCGGCCTGTCCCCACCATAAAAATCTTCCCGAAAAGATCAAACAATCCAAGCCCGGATCCACTCATCCGCTACTCGCGGATCGAGGCTCAGGGTTCCGCGTCCACCGGATTAGGTCATACACCCCGCAGCAGCACAAATCTGCAGTCGCGGAACCGGCTCACTGACAGCTCACTGACCACCCATCTGTGTGGTTCCGGTGCGCCCACCAGCCAGTTGCCAGGAGACCGCGGTTACAGGGCCAAGGGATTGCTTCTCGCACACCCGCGTGGTCGGTGTTGCCTCGGCCAGCACCGATAGGGCGGAAGATTCGACCGGCCCAGATCACTACGGCCGGTTTCGGCGGGCGTGCTCGCTGGTCCACAGCAGTACGGCGATCGCGAGCATGGTGAGGAAGGCGGCGCCGAAGCCGATGCGGGCCGGGACCGTTTCCTGAATGAGGAAGGCCACGAGCGCGCAGACCGCGGCGAATGCTGGGAGAAGGATTGTGAGCCAACGCACGGTGACTCCAGCGAACCTCGGGCGGCCGTTGCGGGGTGCATGGGCCCACCCACTGTATCGCACCACTACCGACGGTGTTACAGCCCTGTCGGAGTGTGGTGGTTGCATCCGTCAACCCAGGGCGAGTTCCGCTCGGGCGCATCCCTACCGGGCCGAGTTCCGCCCGGTTGACGGAGGGCGCCGGCGTCCCCGTCCGGGCGGGAACGGTGGTGGTCTCGGTGCCGCGGGCGAGGATGCCCTGATGGTGCGGTGGGAGGGGTGACGCACCAGCCACCCAACGGGGTCGCGTGGCTCGTGGCGGCTCTGTCAGTGCCGCGCCCCACGGTGATCACCCCCGGTTACCGCCGGCGCTCATCTCGGCTGTGCTGGTAAGCGCATCCTGGCAGCGATCAGGGCTATGTAGCAGGTGCGCGATCGGCCTTCACACAAGCAAGAAGTAGACGGTCAGCGGGTACATGACTCGTCTCGCTCTCGTGGCCGGCGTCGTTGGGAACGCGCCGGGCGGGGCACACCAGCCTCCGGCACCGAACTACACTCGGACGGCGCCTATCACGCCGAGTCACCGGGAGACGATACTCAGCGAGCAGGGTCCGTCACTGCGCCCGCACGCCGGTCGTCACACCACCCCGGCAGAGCACTAGGGGTAGCCGTGGCTCGTCCCCACTGTTTCATTCTCGGCCTCGCCACCGCCCGCGCCGCCCTGGACCAAGCCCTGGACGAGGCCACCCGGTGGGCATCAGCCGATCCAGCTGTCGCCGACCCAGCCCCGGTCGACCAGGCCCTCGTGCACACCATCGCCAGTCTCAACGACGCCATGGCCGAGTGGCGCAACCTCGGGCACCAGCCTACGTCTGTACTGGTCGCTCACCGCGTCACCGGCCCGTCACTGACACCCCTTCGTTGGTCAGCCTCGGTCAGGGCGGGCGTGGCGGCCTGTTGGTTCGGGTCGCATGTGTAGTGGACAGTCCGGCGCGATGAGCACCGCCAGCCTGCGGGTGGTGAGCAGCTTGGGGCAGTTGGCCAGCATGGGGCATCTGCACCCAGCGTCGATCGCCTCGACCGAGCCCGGTCGAACTTGCCCGTTGTTGCCACCGCCGGCGCGGCTCATGACAGCCCATGATGCCCGGCCGGGGTCACCGCAACATCAGCGGCCAGCAGGCAGCGGCGGCTCGGGGGTGTTCGCGGTCCGCCTGAGACGGACGAGGACGTGGAGCCGACCGTGTCCGGTGTCATCCGAGCACCGCAGCGGTCGATGTTCACCCTATCGGGGGTGACTCGTTTGAGCGGAGACGTTCCGCGGGTAATGGCGATGTGACGGGGTTAGGTGCGGTCGGCGAGGGTTGTGACTGTGATGCGGGTGGCTGGCCAGCCGCGGGATCCGGGTGCTGGGGTCTTGGCGCATCAGATGCTCGTGTTTGACAGTGATGACGAGCTGGCGACGGTGGCGGGCTCGTTCGCCGCGGAGGGGGTCGAGGCCGGTGACCGGGTGCTGTGCGTCGTGGCCGGGGCCAACGAGGCGGTGCTGCGCGAGGCGCTGGGGGCGCCGGCCGCCGAGCGGGTGCAGTTCGCCGATGCGGCCCACTGGTATCGGGAGCCGGCGTGGGCGCTGGCCGGATGTGGCCGCTGTGTCGCCGACCACGCAGGGGCGGGCCGGGTGCGGATTCTGGGCGAACCGACGGGCTGGCGCCGCTCGTTGAGCGGGGTCAGCGAGTGGCACCGGGTTGACGCCGCGGCCAACGTCGTGTTCCACGATGCGCCGCTGGCGCTGCTGTGTCTGTATGACCTGCGGCAGCTCGATGCGGCCTTCGTCGACCAGGCGCGGCGCACCCACCCGCAGTCGCGCGATGCCGGTGGCACCCGCCCCAACGGCGACTACGTCGACCCCGTTGCCTTCGCCGCCGACTGTGACCGCGATGAGCTGCCGCAGCCCGACTGGGCGACCTGGTGCACCGTCACCGCCGAGAGGCTGCGGGATAGCCGCGACCTCGTCTGGGAGATCGGGCTGCTGCTGGGCATGCCAGAACAACACATCCGCGACCTGGCGCTTGCCAGCTATGAGGTGGCGGCCAACGCGGTTGAACACGGCGGCGGCATCGCGCACCAACGCGCATGGGCCGCCGACGGCGAGCTGGTCTGCGAGGTGCGCGACCACGGCACGGGCATCGGCGACGCATTCGCCGGCTTCCACCCACCCAGGACCCAGGCACGACAGGGGCGCGGGTTGTGGCTGGCGCGTCAACTCTGCGGACTGGTCGAGATCCGCAGCGACATGGCCGGCACCACGGTGCGCCTGCACATGCGTCGCTGACCATAGGTCTGCACGCAAGAACCCCGGCACTCGAACCATCGACCCACCTTCGCGGCGGGATGAATCCAGGCGGGGTGCCGCGACCCCTCGGCGTGGGCTCGGAACGGGGTGGTCAGACGCGGCGGGGGTCGGCGCGCTTGGCGTGCCGACCCCCGGTGGTGCGGGTGGCGGGTCCGGTCAGCCGGTGACCGGGAGGTTGGTCTCGACCGGTTTCGGCTTGGGCGCCGGCGTCTTCTTCTCGGCACCACAGGTGGCCGAGGTCAGTGTCACCGTCAGCAGCGTCTGTCCTTGCTGTGCGGTGAGGTCGCCGTTGAGCTCGTCGAGCTGGGCCCGCAGCTCGCCGACGGTCGCCGGGACCTCGGCGGGCAGCGCCAGCTGCTGCGGGGCCAGCTGCTCGAGCTGCTCGAAGTCCTGCGGTGCGACCGGGGCACCGGGATCGCCGGCGGGCAGCAGGGTGAGCACGAGGCCGTCGACGGTCAGCGTGCCGTCCTCGTTGTCGGTCTGCTTGTTGAGCTCGACCGTGACCAGCGGTGAGGCGTCGATGGTCTCGCTGGGTGCGGGCTCGGCGGGCAGCTCCTGGCCGGCCAGCGAGCCGCCGAGGAGCTCCACGTCGCCCTGCGCGTTGTCGCAGGTGGTCGTGAGGACCCGCAGCTCGAGCACCTCGGCGAGGTTGACGTCGAGCGCTTGGGCCTTCGCCGCGTGTGCGCCCGCTTCGACCTTCAGCACGCCGACGCCGAGCGGCTGCGGCAGCTGGAGCAGTTCGTCGGTGACGACCTCGCCGTCGGTGGACTCGACGAACGGTGTCGGCTCGATGGGCAGCAGCCCCTCGGCGGCGATGCCGTAGGCCGAGTCGTTGAACTGGGTTTGAGCGCTGCCCGAGGTTGCCCCCAGCAGCAGGGCTGTCACGGCCGTGGCGGCGCCCACACCGGCGGCGCTGATACCGGCGAGTTTCCTACTGGTCACGTGCTGTCCTTTCCGTTACTGCTCGTCGATCCAGACGAGCGTGCCAAGGGGTACCTCGGTCAGTCGGTCGAGTGCCTCGGGCGGGACGCGGATGCACCCGTCGCTGCTGGCGGTGCCGAAGACGTCGTCGGTCGGCCAGGTGTGAATCGCGACGGTGCCCGGCCCACCACCGAAGGTGTCCAGGGTTGGGCTGTGCGCGCCCAGCGGCAGGATCACCGGGGAGTAGTCCTGCGCCTCATCGCGGAACGAACCGAGCAGGAAGGTGCGGCCGGTCGGGGTGGGCGCGGAGTCCGTGCCGATCCCGACCGGCCACTGGCCGACGAGCCGGCCGTCGGCCAACAGCTCCAGGCGCATCGATGCGAGGTGGACCCGGATCTGGTAGGGCGACACGGCCCATTCGAGCTCGCCGTCGGGCAGCCAACCGGTGGAGCCGTTGGGACGCGACGGCAGCAGCACCCGCACCCACCCGGGCGCCTCGGCGATCACCGGCAGCCAGGTCGGGCCGATCTGCTCGGGCCCGATCCGGGCGAACGGCTGCCCCCCCGGCGCCGCCGCCACCAGTACCTCCTGCCGAGGATGGACCACCGACCCGTCGGTCGCAGCCACCGGGGCAGGGTCGGCGGGTGCGGCCTCGATCGTGCTGTGCGTGCTGCTCTCGGGCAGCCCAGCCGGCGCGGCCGGCGCGACCGGCGCGACCGGCTGCTCGGGTTGCCCGGGCGGCGCCGGTTTCGGTTCCGCGGCCGCCGGCGCTCCCAGCGGCGCCGCCCGCACCTCGCCGCCGGGAGCCAGCAGCGCCACCGCGCCCACGGCGACGACCAACACACCGACGACCCCCGCCGCCGCGCACAGCAACAGCAACCGGCGGGAACGCCACCCCGACAGCAGCGGGCTGGAATCGGGAAAGTGAGCCATGACCTCATCAGGTTCGGACGAACACGACCAGCAGTGACTCGCCCTCCCCGACAGGGCGATCCGCTCTACCAACGACCCCGGCGGCCAGCGGTGACGCACCAGCCACCCAACGGGGTCGCAACGCGCGCCCGCGGGCGGCTTCGCCCCATTCAGGAAGCCCTGCGAGGGTGACAACTGTGCTTGACGTTGCGAAACGGGCAAATGTTGCTCAAGAGACGTATGTGGGTTAACATCTCGCCGTCGTAGCCAGCGCTCGCGGCGGCGTCAGGCACCCGGATGTCACAGCGTGCGCACTGTCGGCATCGGGAGGCGGCAGTGAGTAACCGACGATGGGTGACCCGCGCGGTGCTCGCGGTCGCGGTTGCCACCGTCGCGGTCACCGCAACACCGGTGGTCGCGGTCGCCGTGCCACCGCCGCCACCGAATCCCAGCGACGAGGATCTCGACGCCAGCCGCGGCGAGGTGTTCGGTGCCGCCCGACGAGTCGGAGTACTCACGAACAAGGTCACTGCCGCGAGTGCCGAGCTCGACGCCGCGCAGATCGAGCTGGCCGCCACGTTGGGGACGGCCAGTGCCGCGAAGCGAGACCTGCACGCGGCGCGCGCCGCGGCCGAGGCCGCCCAGGTGGCGGCGGAGCACACGGCAGCCCAGGCGGCTGCCGCGACCACCCGGATCGATCGAGCGCAACGACGGGCCGACGAGTTCGTGGCCGCCAGCTTCCGGCAGGGCAGCGTGGTCGGTTCGATCACCGCGTTCGTCGGCTCCGATGATCCCGCTGACTTGCTGGCGCGGGCCGAGCTGCTCGATGCGGTCAGCGGCGATCGGCTCAACGCGCGGGACACGATGCAGCGCGCCCGGATCAAAAAGGCCAACACCGACTCGACGGCGCGCGCCGCGCTGGAGCAGGCGCGGGCGCGGCGACAGGCCGCGGCGAAGGCCAAGACCCTCGCCGAGGACACCTACCGGGCGGCAGCCGCCGCCGACAAGGCCGCGCAGCGGCGAAGCGCCGAACTCCTCGCCCGCAAGGCCGATCTGGAATCGCGACTCGCCGATGCCAAGGGTGGGCTCTACGAGCTCGAAACTCAGCGGGACCGCTACCAGCAGTGGCAGTCGGCGAAGGAAGCGGCGGCTACAGCGCACGCTGCGGCCCAAGCGCAGGCGGCGGCTGCCCAGCAGGACGCCACCGGCCAGGCACAGCAGGTCGCACCGCAACCCGCGCCGGACCCTGGCGGTGTGCTGGCTCCGACCACGGGTGTTATCACATCGACCTACGGGGCGCGCTGGGGAACTATCCACTACGGACTCGACATCGCCAACGACATCGGCACTCCGATCGTGTCCGTGATGGATGGTCAGGTCGTCTCGTCGGGACCGGCCAGCGGCTTCGGGTTGTGGGTGCGGGTGCGCCACCCCGACAGCACCATGACCGTCTACGGCCATATCCACGAGTCGCTGGTCTCGGTCGGGGAGTGGGTCGTCGCCGGCGAGCAGATCGCGACCATGGGCAGCCGAGGCCAGTCGACCGGTCCGCACTTGCACTTCGAGGTCGAACGCAACGGCAGCAAAATCGCTCCCCTGGTGTGGCTGCGGGGCCAGGGAGCCCAGATCTGACCCAGCGACCGCGCTGTCAGCGAAGTGCGTGGCTACCGGCCACGGGCCCGAAAGCGTCGCCATGACGGGTCGCAAGGTTGAGGGCTCGAATCCCCACGGGTGCACCACGCAGCCACTGCTGCCGACCAGCGACGGCCGATACGACGCTCGACGACACCACGTGCCGGACCCCGACACGCACCGCCAGAACCCCGCAGCCACACCCACCCCCGGGCGCGCGTGGCGTTCACCCCGCGCGGTGTTTGCGCTCAAGACACCCCATGCCGAATCGCGGTCAAGGTCTACGTTCTGGAGGTCCACAAGTCCTGCCGAGGCTGGTGAGCCCCTCGGATCGCGCTGGTCGCTGTGCCCGCTTGTCGCCCCTCACAGGGACTCGGCACCGGTTAGGTCTTACGGAACACGCTGGTCGTGTGAGCCACTTCGTTGCTGGTCAGGCTGAAGGTTTCCCAGTCGGGGTTCGCCTCTCGGGACCTTGAGCGCTCTGCGCCACGTGGTCCGACGTCTGACCGCCGTAGAGGCCCGCATCGTGTCATGCGCAGCAACACCATGACTTTTCATGGTGTTGTGAAGAGTTCGATGGTTATGATGCTTGCATGAGCGACGGCGCCGACGACCCGACCGGCCTTGAGGTCCGGCTGTTGCGCTACGTCGAGCGCTTCGCCCAGGTGCTCGAGGAGTCCGGAGTCCCGCGGATGCCGGCGCGGGTGTTCGCCTACGTCCTGGCCGAGGACCGCGACCGTTACACGGCCGGCGAGCTCGCCGAGGGTCTGCGCGTCAGCCCGGCGGCGATCTCCGGCGCCGTCCGCTACCTCGTTCAGGTCGGGTTGCTGACCAAGGAGCGCGAGCCCGGCATGCGCAGCGATCTGTACCGCATCGACGACCAGGATGTCTGGTCGCGCATCTTCTTGCAGCGCTCGGATGTGCTGAGCCACTACGAGAAGGCCGCCGCCGAGGGCGTCGAGACGCTCGGAGCGGCCACCCCCGGCGGTCGGCGGATGCGGGAGAGCCAGCTGTTCTTTGCGTTCCTGCGCGACGAGCTGGAGGCGGTGATGGCGCGCTGGCGCGAGCACCGGTCTCAGCTCGACCCCGACCGCTGAGGGCGGTCTTCGGCGATGACCCCGCCATCCACCCACCACGAGCAGTACCGCCTCAGGAGGTCCGCCATGACCAGCTCGACGACACCGGTGACCGAGGGCCTGCCTGCGCTCGGCAGCGCCGAGTTCGCCGCCGACCCGCACCGGCACTACGCGTGGCTGCGCGAGCATGCTCCCGTCGCGCCGACCCGGCTCGACTACGGACCGATGTCCCAGCCGATCTGGGTGCTCGCGCGCTATCAGGACTGCCGCGCGATGCTCACCGACCCCCGGCTGCCCCGCTCGCCGGGCGGCGCCTCCGCGATGACGGCCGGGCTGCCCGAGCACATGCGGTTCATGAGCGCCGAGTCGCTGATCATGAAGGACGGGGCCGAGCACAAGCGCCTGCGCGCGCTGGTGGCTAAGCCGTTCACTCCGAAGGTGATCGAGCAGCTCGGGGAACGGGTCCGCGCCCTGGCCAACGCGCGACTCGACGCTCTGGCCGACGAGGACATCGTCGACCTGCGCCGCGAGTACGCCTTGCCCATCCCCTACACCGTCATTGCCGACATGGTCGGGGTCGACGAGGCCGACCGCGCGCGGTTCCGGCACGGCGTCACCGCCATGCTCAGCGACTTCGAGGGCACCCGCGAGGACTGGGACACCCAGATCCGCGACCTGGTGACGTTCGTGCGCGAACTGGTGGCCCGCAAGCACGCCGAACCGGCCGAGGACATCCTCACCGGCCTGATCCAGGCCGAGGAGGACGGCGAGCGTCTCTCCGCGGACGAGCTGGTGGCCATGGTGTTCACCCTGATCGTCGCCGGTTACGAGACCACCTTCAACCTGATCACGAACGCTGTGGTCACCCTGCTCGACCACCCCGAGGACCTGGCCCGCCTGCGTGAGGTGCCCGAGGACACGGCGCTGTGGCGCTCGGCCATCGAGGAGATCGTGCGCTACGCAGGCCCGATCGGGGGGACCAAGCCAGCCACCGCCGTCGAGGACATCACCTGGTACGACCAGACCGTGCCCGCCGGGTCCGTGGTGATCCCGTTGCTGGGCTCCGCCAACCGGGACCCGGCCGCCTTCGATGAGCCGGACCGGTTCGACATCACCCGCACGCCCAACCACCACCTCGGGTTCGGCCACGGTGCGCACTTCTGCCTCGGATCCAACCTCGCCCGCCTGGAGGCCCGCGTCGCCCTGCAGGTGCTTCTCGCCCGGCACCCGGCGATCTCGCTGGCCGTCCCGCGCGGCGAGCTCGCCGTCGAGCCGATGCCGCTGTGGACCCGATATCAGCAGCTGCCCGTCGGCCTGAGCTGAGCTGGAGCTCAGCGCGAACGCCCTGGACCGGGGCGGGCGGCCGAGGGGACGGTGAGCTCTCGGGCACTACACCGATCCCGAGGGGTCGAGCATCAGGAAAGGACACGACCCGTGCGTATCGAACTGGACCGGAACCGGTGCACCGGTAACGGCCTGTGCGAGTTCGAGGCCGACAGGTACTTCGAAGTCCAAGACAACGGCACGCTCGACGTGCTGCAGTGCGAGGTCGACAGGGGCGACGAGCAGCAGGTCCGTAACGCAGTAGCGGCATGCCCCACCGAGGCGCTGTCGCTAACAGAGTGAGTGACATCTGGCTCGCCACCACCGCTCCGGACCGCTCGACCATCGGCACATGTGACGGGATCAAGCGACTCGTTGATGTCGTTGGTGGTCGGACCAGGCGGTGGCTTCGTCGTAGAGAGTTCGGCTCCTGAGGCAGCCGTGCAGGATGCCGACCAGCCGATTGGACAGTTGGCGCAGCGCGGCGTGGTGCCCGACGCCGCGGTCGCGGAGCTGTCGGTAGTAGGCGTTGGCCCCTGGTGACGCGCTCAGCGCGGAGAGCGCCTGGGCCTGCAAGGGGTCGACCAGGCGGCGGTTGCGGACCCGGCGGGCGTGCACGGTCTTCTTCTTTCCGGAGGCCCGGGTGATGGGGCTGTTGCCGGCGTAGTTCTTGCGCGACCGGGCGTTGGCATAGCGGTCGGGGTCGTCGCCGAACTCGCCGAGCACCCGGGCGGCGAGAACATCACCGAGGCCGGGCTGGCTGCGGTAGATTTCAGCGTCCGGGTGTCGGTCGAGATGTTCACCCACCTGCCCCTGCAAGGTGGTGATCTCCGCGTTGAACACCCTGATGATCGCGACCGTGGCCTGCGCCGTCGCTGCATACCCGGCGACGAGCTCGGGCGGCTGGGCCAGCTGTTCGCCGCGCAGCGCCGCCCGGATGCGCTCGGCCTTCGTCGCTACATCGTGGCGACGCGCTCGCCGTAACGCGGCCGTGATCTTCGTGTGCGAAAGGCGCCGAGCACGGACGGGATCAGGCGCCGTCTCCAGCAGCTCCAGGGCATCGGCCCCGGAGAGGTCGTCGAAGGCCTCCAGCGCGGCCGGGAAATACTCGCGCAGCGCGGCGCGTAGCCGCAACACCTGGCGCTGTCGGTCCCAGATCAGGTTCTGGTGCGCTCGTGCGGTGACCTTGATGCCCTCCACCAGCGGCGAGTCCCCTGCCACCGGCCGCAGTTGGTGCGCGTCGGTGCGCACCATGTCCGCGAGCGCATGGGCGTCGCCGGCGTCACTCTTGGCGCCCGAGCTGGAATGCCGGTCGCGGTAGCGGTCAACCTGCCGTGGGTTGACCGCGAACACCCGGTACCCGGCGGCAACCAGTGCGGCCACCCACGGCCCGCGGTCGGTCTCGATGCCCACCATGACCTGCTGCGGCGCGAGGTCCTCACCGCCGAAGTAGCCGATCAGCTCGTGGAACCGAGCCAGCCCGGCCACGCCCTCGGGCACTCGTGCACGTCCAAGCCGGCGTCCAGTTTCGTCCTGCACCTCCACGTCGTGGTGATCTTCTGCCCAGTCGTCGCCGACGAACAGCAACCCAACGTCCCCTTCCGTCCCAGCCGGTGTCGTTCGGCAGCACGCGGGAGATCACCAGCGGCCTAATGGACAGTGCTCACGCCCCAGCGTGGGCAGGCACGCCACCCCATCAGCGGTCACGATCACCCGACCACCAGCGGGGGCACGGTCTTGAGCGGGGAATCCCGTTCGTTCCTGGCCGCGCGAGAGTGCTCACCTGCTGGCGGCTACCAGCCGGAGCCTCTCGCACCACGGCCGGTCGACCCATTAGGCCGCGCGGGCCCAGCGCCGACGGTGGAGCCGCCCGCGGCGGGGCGGTCCTGCTGGCCCCTGAGCTTCGCACGGCCGCACTCGACATCAAGGGGGTCGGAAACGTCTTGGCCGCCCTGCGGGTCGCTGCGCTCGCCCAAGACCTTTCCGCCCTGACCCCTTGACGTCGAGCCTCCGCGGCCGCGCGGCGGGCGCTCAGGCGGTGGCGGGGGAGGCCCGCCACCCGCACGCCGGGGCCAGCACGACCCCAGACCCCGACCACCGAGGAGCGCACACCATGGCCACCGTTCACCAGCCGCTGGGCCCGCAGCCCGGCCGGATCCTGACCAGCACCGTGCTCGGCGTGACCCTGCGCGTCGCGGGCGCGGTCACCACCGAGGTCCACCCGTTCGCGATCGGCACCCCCGAACAGCAGGTCACCGCCCGCCTCGGCGACGCCCTGATCTACATCTGCGACCCCGAGCTCAGCGACCGCATCCGGGCCCACTGGGACTCCGCGATCCTGGCCGCCCACAAGCTGCCCAGCCGAGTCTCGCAGACCTGGCTGGTCCCGCAGCCGGGCACCTACCCGCTCACGATCGCCGCCCGGCTGACCGACCAACTCGAGCTGTCCGCCGCCTCCGTGCCCGCCGACCGCGCCAGCCACACCCCCGCGCACCTGCGGATGCGCGTCGACCGGCTGGTGTGGCAGGTCTGCGACCGCGACTCCTGGCGCGCCCTGGCCGACGCCTGGTACCAGATACACCGCCACCTCAGCAGTGGATGACACCACCCAGCCGCAGCAGGACCTGTGGACAACCCTTGGGTTGTCCACAGGTGCAGGGTCGGGTGCTTCCCCGGGCGGCCTCCCGCCCGCGACGCTGGCCCCCATGACCACAACCACCACGCAGCGCCACCGCTGGGCGGTCACCACCATCACCGAACCCGGCGCCCAGACCACCGCCCACCGCGCCGGCACGACCGCCACGCGCACCGAAGCATGGACCCACGCCCTGGCCGCCGGCCGGGCCGCGCTGCTGGCCGGCGAGCTGGACACCCTGGCCATCACCGTCGACGACGATCACGCCAGCGCGCTCTACACCCCCGCCCGCGACACCGGCGGCGCCCTTGCTACCGCCCAGATCACCGCCGCCCTAGTCGAGATCCACCAGGCCGTCACCGCCGGCGACCTCGCCGACCAACTCACCGCCACACCCAACCACCACACCGGCGGCGACCGGCACACCCACTCCCGAGACCAGTGATCCGCCACCCCGGCAGACCACCGCGTACCCAAGGGTGGTCTTCCTGATAGCTGGCCGCAGCAGGTAATCGTCGACCGTGGACACGCTGTCAGCGGGTCTGTCACCGAAGCTGTGTCATCGGCGTGCAGGAAGCGAGCCGACGGGAGTGGGTCCAGCTCGGGGGCAGAGACCTGCAGCGCGCCGTCAATGTGAAGGTGGTCAAGCTGGACCCCGGTGTTGCACGCTGGCCACGGACCCTTCGACGTCGCGGCCGACCACGTCATACGCGACAATGGGCTGTCACTGGGGTTGGGTGTGGAGGTGCTTACTCCTGTCGGGCGTCGGCCCTGTCGCCGATTTTCGGCAGGAACCGGCCGGTCCGCGCCGCGTACACCGCGTAATCCTCGCCGTGCAGTTGGGCGAGCCGCGGTTCTCGGATCGCGCGCACCTGGAGCTGAACGGCGGTGACAATCAGTACTGCGGCGAGCACGCCGAGCGCGGTCGGCACCATGAGCAGTAGTCCCGCTGTCGCGATGACGATCCCGGTGAGTTCGGGGTGGCGGATGCGGGAGTAGAGCCCACGGGTCGTTGACACCTTGTCGGTGCCCCGACTGTGCAGATCGGCGGCCGCCGACTGCGCGGCCAGCAGCACCGCCGCTCCGAGCAGCACGAGCGCGGCCCCCACGGTGACGATCCCCGGGCTATCGAACAGTGCGATCGGCTGGATGACGTCGGCACCGACCAGCAGCGGGGCCGCCAGCCCGAGCGCCCCGGCAAGGCCGAACAGGATCCGGGTTCTGAGCGCCGCCGGGTCCCGGGGCGTCGGTACGACCGGAGCTTCCCGCCGGACGCGGTGACGGCTAGCGAGCGCGAGGATCAGCACGAGCAGGCCCATGCCGAGCGCGATCCAGCCCGCGGCGTGGTGGTCCAATGCGCCGGCAACCGTGTCCCACGCGGGCCGTCCGGTGAGCTGGCCGGTGGCGTCGACCACCAGCCAGGCACCGAACCCGAAGAACAGCACCCCGGCCCCGACCTTGATCGCCAACGCCGGAAGGTGACGGCCGAGCTGGCGGCCCACAACGATCGCGACCGCGTCTGCGGCGACCATTCCCAGCGTTGAGCCGATCCAGGTGCCGAACCAGCCGTGCTGGGTGGCCAGGGTGATCGTGGCCAGCATCGTCTTGTCGCCCAGCTCGGCCAAAAAGAAGGCCACCGACGCGGCGACCAACGCCGACCGTGTCGAGCGGTCGGCCTTCGCCCTCTCCTCATGGCCAAGCGTGTCACCGCGCAGCGTCCAAGCGCCGAACCCGAAGAAGGCAACCGCCGCGACGAGCGCGACCCACCCCGTCGGGACCGCAACGCCGAGGCCGTACCCGACGGCCACCGACACGGCGTGCACGACGGCCGTCGACAGGGTGATACCCACCAGCACTGGTAGTGCTCGGTACCGAGCGGTGAACGTGAGCGCCATCAGCTGGGACTTGTCGCCGAGCTCGGCGACGAAGATCACCCCGAAGGCCACCAGGAAGCCGGTCATGTCTACCTCTCGACCCATCAGACCGGATCGAGGGCGCGAGCGTCTCCGATCCGGCACCGTTAGCCAGATCGAAGGTCTCGCTCGCCTGAACAGGACCAGGCCGTGCGGCCGGGCTCTCGCCAGTGTGTCGACCGCAACGTCGGGAGCTACTCCCCTTCGCCGATGCTCACCCTATGCGCTGGTCGACCCGGGGCTCGCGGGAAGGTGACCGGCATCATGGTTGTTAGAGGAGCCACGCATACCTGCGCGGCGGTCGCCCTCACGCGAGGCCGACCACGACCGTGAGGACGGCGAGCACGGCGAGCAGCATGTAGGCGAGGTAGGCGTCCAGGCGGCCGTTCTGCAGCCGCTTCGCAGCTCGGACGACGGCCAGCAGCAGTGCGGCCAGGGGGCGGAACAGGAACCGCTCCACTACCTCAACGACGTCGGTGGTGTAGCCGAGGTGCGCGCCGGCGGGATCACGGTGCGGGTCGTCGGTGCGTCCCCCGGACTGGCGCTCGAGGGTGGTCAGCTCGGATCGGGTGAGGAGCACGGTGGCCAGCACTTTGCGGGTGGGGTTGGCGAAGCCGAACGGGGTGTACTGGTTCTCCCCTGCGACTCCACCGGTCGCTGAGCGCCAGGCCGGCACGCGGCGAACCGTGATCATCCGGCCCCGGCCGGCTACGGCGGCCAGCAGCACGACCCCGAGCAGCAGTAGCGGCATGGCGACGGCGAGCTTGGACGGTGAGAGCGCGGAGAACTCGGCGTAGACGGGCTGGAGCACCCAGGCTGGCTGTATCGCGCCCGCGGTGACATCCCGCCCGACGATCGGGTCGAGGCCGGCGGCGAGCATGCGCAGCCACAGTGGGCCGACGGCGGCGACCGCCACACACCCGAACCCGAGCAGTGCGATCGCCGCGCCACCCAGCGCGCCACCCAGCGCGCCGACGTCGCGTGCTGGTGCCTGGCCGTCGGATTCCCGGGGCCCGAGCACGATCATCCCTACGATACGGACGAAGGCCACTGCGGCGAAGCCGACGGTGAGCGCCACCAGGGCGCCGGCCACCGCCATCGGAAGGGTGTAGCCGAGTCCGCTGATGCGGAATTGTTGCATGAGCGCTTCGAGCAGGAACCACTCGGAGACGAAGCCGACGGTCAGCGGCACGCCGGCCAGGGTCAGCGCTCCGATGGCCAGGCCGGTGCCGCTGGTCGGCAGCCGGTGGCCGACACCGCGGAGCGCCTCTAGCTCGGTGGTGCCGGTGCCGTCCTCGATCCCGGAGGTGGCGCAGAACAGCAGCGATTTGGCCACCGCGTGCGTGACGATCTGCAGGGTGGCGGCGAGCAGTCCGACCGCGACCAGGGTCGGCTGGTCCACGGTCGCGCCGACCAGTGCCACCCCGTACCCCACAGTGATCAGGCCGGCGTTCTCCACGCTGGAGTAGGCGACGACCTCGGCGAGGTCGGTCTGCACGGCGACGTGCGCGATACCCAGCAGCGCGGTGACCCCACCGAGCAGCAGCAGCGCCACCGCGAGGCCACCGGGCGGCACCGCGAGCAGGTCGAACGTCCGCCACAGCCCGTAGAAGCCGACGTTGACCGCGACCCCGGCCATCACGGCGCGAAGCGGGCCCGGCGCGGCACGGTAGCCCTGTGGCATCCACACGTGCACCGGAACCAGCCCGATCTTGACCGCGAACCCCGCGACGAGCAGGGCGAACGCGGCGTCGCGCAGGCCCGACGGGGGCACGGTGGCCAGGTCGGCGAACCCGAAACCGCCGGCCCGCGCGGCGAGCAGCAGGAACCCGAGCAACAGTGCGGCCTCGCTGACCTTGCCCAGCGCGACGGTGACGAGCGCGGCATCCGCCCGGTCCGGTTCGGTGCGGTCGAAGCCCGCGAGCAGGTAGAACGCGATGGTCAGCAGCTCCCAGGCCAGCATGAACAGGAACACGTTGTCCGCTGTGGTGACCATTGCGACGGCGCCGAGCACCAGGCAGTGCAGCGCGCCCAGCCCGCGGCGCGTCGGCCGCCACGGTACCCAGCCGGCGCAGGCCAGCGACACCGGCACCGCCACCGCGAAGCTGATGACCAGGAACAGGCCGGAGAGCCGGTCGACCGACAGCGCGGTGGGACCGAACGACAGCAGCCCGGTGCCCAGCGCGGCGTCGAGCCCCAACCGGACCTGCCTCCCGGCGAGGCCAATGGCACCGACGATGACCAGCAGCACGGCGGCGGCGCATGCCACCAGGTGGGCCAACAGGCGGGGGGCCCGCACCAGGTCGAGCAGCGCCGCGGCGGCGAGCGCCGCGAGCGCGGTCCCGAGCAGTGCGGCCGTCATCGCTGGATCCGGCCAGTGGCCAGCAGCAGCGCGTGCAGCAGGCTGAACGGTGACGGCGGTGCGCCGGGCACCCACACGTCGACGTCGAGCAGTGTCGCGATCCCGCCGGCCACCGCGTAGCCCGGTGCGACCAGCCCACCACTGGCCGCGTCCACCCCGGCGGCGATCACCACGACCGGCCGGGGGGTGGCCTCCAGGGTGCGGCGCAGCGGCTCGGTCATGCCGTGCGAGCCCGCCCCGGTGACCAGCAACACGTCGGCGTGCCGGGGACTGGCCGTGAAGAAGATCCCCAGCCGGTGCACGTCGTAGACCGGGTTGAGCAGGGCGAGGACCTCCCACTCCTCGGACCCGTCCGATCCGGCGTCGACGTGCCGGACGTGCACCGAGCGGCGCAGCATCCGGGTCCGCGCCGCCAGCTCGGCGCGCAGCTGCTCGACCGCGTCGTCGGTGTCGGGAAGCTCGGGCACCACCAGTGCATCGCGGGTCAGCCGCGCCGTCTCACTGCCCGGCGTCCAGCCGAACAGGTCGGGCCGCTGCACCACGCACCGGCCACACAGGATGCACCGGCCGGAATCGACCCGCAGCATCCCCCCGTCGGTCCGGATCGCGCCGGTCGGGCACAGGTCCTCGACAGTCCGGCCGTCGAGGATCGGGTCGTGGCCCAACGGCTTGACCGTGCCCGGAAACCCGTCCGCATACGGGTCGGCCCGGCGCGGGTAGCTGGTGGTGACCACCCCGTCGCGCAGACCGCGCAGCACCCACGGCACCTACATCACCACCCCGGCGATCGAGAGGCCGAAGCTGGCCTCGTTGAACGGGAAGTCGGTGAGGATGTCGCCGACGAAGGTCGCCGGGAACAGCACGAGGTTGTGCAGTGACGCCGAGCGCGGCGCGCAGTAGCAGATCCGGCCGTCGGCGCCGATCTCGAGCAGATAGACGACCTCGCCCTGCGGGGCTTCGGCCCAGCCGACCGATCGGCCCGCCGACAGCTCCAGCTCGGTGGCCAACGTGTCGGTGTCGCAGTCGGCCAGGTCCCCGACCGCGTGGTGGGCGAGGTGAAACGACGTCTCGATCTCCGCGATGCGCACCTGCATCCGGGCCTGCGCGTCGCCGGCACGGCGCACCGGAACTAGTGGCGGGGCCAGCCAGCGGTAAGCGTCGTACGGGCGTGTCACCCGGGCGTCGTCGGCGCAGCCGGAACCGCGGCCCACCGGGCCGAGCGCGCCGTGCGCCGCAGCCAGGTCGGGCGCCAGCGGGCCGGTAGTGCGCACCCGGTCCAGAAACGACGGGGTGTCGCACAGCGCGCGCACGTCGCCGTCGATCCCGCGCTGCAGCCGGTCGAGCTCGTTGCTGACCGCATCCGCCGGCAGCCGGGGCAGCCCGCTCACCCCGCCCGGCACCACCACGCCACGGCCGAACCGGCTACCGCACAGCGCGCCGACGAGGCGCAGCACGCGCTCCTTGTGCAGGCCGAAGCGCGCCGCCGCCACCGCCAGCCCCGCCGCGTCGGCGAGCTTGCCGAGCACATCGAGGTGATTGGCGATGCGCTCGCACTCGGCGTGTAGCGCCCGCACCAGCCCCGCGGCCTGCGGGAGTGGCGCCCTTCGCTCGACGGCGTGCGCGAAGGCCAGCGCGTGCGCCACCGAGGCGACGCCCTCGACGCGTTCGGCGAGCAGTACCCCGTCGTCGACGTCGAGGCCCTCGAAGCGCTTCTGCAGCCCCCGGTGCTTGGCGTGCGGACGGATGCGCACGTGCGGGATGTCCTCGCCGGGGGTCTCCACCAGGTACTCGACCGACTCGAAAACCCCCGAGCGCACCGGTCCGTGCGGGATCGTGAACAGCCCGGGGCCGTGCACCTCCACCGGCAGCGCACGCTCGTCGGGCTCGATACGGGCCGGCCGCCCCGCGGCGCCGGGATGCGGAAGCTCGCCGCCCTCACGATGCGGCAGCACCAGCGGGTCGAGCCGGGGATGCCCGTCGGGCACCAGGCCGACCAGGTCGTGGATCAACCGCTCGTACCAAAACGCTGCGGGCAGCTGCGGGGTCAGCGACGGGTAGTGCGTGACCCCTGCCGGCAGCTGCGCGGACAGCGGGGTCACCCCACCATCGTGGGCGACCAGCGCGCTCAGCACGGTACCGGTCGCGGGGTTACCTCGACCGAGCAGCGCGGCGAACCGCTGCCCACCGGCGATCCGCTGATCCAGCTCCTCGGCCAGCGCCGTGACCTGCTCGGTCCCAGGCCAGCGCAGCACGGACACGCTCACAACACACCTCCCAGCTCGGCGGCACCACGGGTGATGAGCTCGACCAGCGGTGCCGGCGGGTGCAGCCCCAGCACGAGCAGCGCGAGGATCCCGACGACCACCGGTGCCACCATCCACGCACTGGGCTCGGCCCGGCTGGTGACCGCCTCGCCCGGGAGGAACAGCATCCGGGTGGTCGCGACCGAGAGCCCGACGAAGGCCAGCGCCACCAGGGCGACCATGGCCACGGCCGGGACGTGCCGGGTCTCGGCGAGCCCACCGGCGACGATCTGGAACTCGCTGCGGAACAGCCCGAACGGGGGCATGGCCGACAGCGCCAGCACGGCGAGCAGGAACAGCGGTGCGCTGACCGGCAACCGGTCGAGACCGCCACGGATCCGCCCGACGTCCTTGCTGCCATAGGCGTGCACCAGCACCCCGGCGCCGAAAAACGCGCTGCCCTTGGCGGCGGCGTGGGCCAGCACGTGCAACAGCACCCCGGCCAGCGCTATCGGCGCGCCGAACGACACCCCGATCGCCAAAATGCCCATGTGCTCGACGCTGGAGTAGGCCAACAGCCGCTTGAGGTTGCGCTGCTCGACCAGATACAGCGCGGCCAGCAGCAACGACAGCATGCCGAAGACGAGCAGCACGGCGCGAGGGAAGCCATCACCCAGCGCGGCCGCAGCGACCTGGTAGTAGCGCAGCACCGCATAGAAGCTGACCGCCAGCAGCGAACCGGACAGCATCGCCGAGATCGGGGTGGGCGCCTCGGAGTGCGCGTCGGGCAGCCAGGTGTGCACCGGGAACAGGCCCACCTTCGTGCCGAAACCCACGACCGCGAGCACGAACGCGAGCTGCACCGGCGTTTCGGGCAGCGCGTCGCCGGCGGCGAGCAGCGGGGCGAAGGCCAGGTCGTAGGACGGGCCGAGCACCGTGGCCCCCGCGGAGTAGATGACGATCGTGGCGAGCAGCGCGACGCCGAGCCCGGCTGAGGCGAGCAGCACGTACTTCCAGGCCGCCTCGGCGCCCGCGCGGGTGCCATCCAGCGCGACGAGCAGCGCCGAGACCACGGTTGTGATCTCCACCGCAATCCACAGCAGCGCGAGGCCGTTCATCAACGCCGCGGACAGCATGGCCCAGGCGAACAGGTTCAGCCCGGCGAAAAACAGCAGGGAGTACCGCGCGAAGTCCGGGCGGTCCCGCTCCCACCGGAGGTAGCCGACGGAGTAGACGGCGGCCATCGCATACAGAAAGCCGGTGCCGATCTCGAACACGACCGAGATCGCGTCCGCGCGCAGGAACCCGAACTCCACCGGTCCCTCTGCTGCTGCCGGGACGAGCACGAGGGTCAGCGCGAAGCAGGCCACCCCGACCGACACGGTGGCCACCGGCGCCACCGAGTGCCCCGGCAGCACCGACAGTGCGGCCCCGAGCAGCGGTAGCGTCACCAGCGCGACGAGCACGGCTTCCACGCCGTCACCCCTGCAGCTCGGTCAGGCCGGCGGTGGACAGCGACTCGGACTGCTCATGGTGCACCCGGATCAGCACGGCGAACACCACGACCGCCACGAGCAGGTCGAACAGGAACGCGACCTCCAGGAGAAGCGGCAGCCCGGCGGCGACCACCAGGCTGGCCAGCGACACCCCGTTCTCCAGTGCGAAGAACCCGATCGCCTGCGACACCACGTCCCGCCGGACGATCATCAGGACGAACGACACCAGCACGATGGCGACGGCCACCGCCAGCGTGGCCGTCGGCAGCACCGGGCTGACCAGCCCGAACCGGGCACTGGCGAAGAAGCCGAAGGCACCGACGACCACCGCGAGCAGCACCATGCTGGCGACCCCCATCGCCCGGCTGCCGGCGATCTCCGGGTCGGTGCGGCGCAGCAGCCGCAGCATCACCAGCGGCACGGCCACCACCTTGAGTGCGACGGAGAACACCGCCAGTCCGAATAGCTCGGGCACCTCACGGCCCACCGCCACGACGACCGCGAGCACCGAGATCACGACCGACTGCGCCACATACAGCCGGACCTGCGCCCGCAACAGGGTTGCCTGCAGCATCCCGAACTCGATCACCAGCATGAGCACGGCCAGCGCAGTGGTCGCTCCGGCGTAGCTGCCAGGCGGGGCGGCAACCATCACCCACCCCCGAGGTAGAGCGTGATCACCGCCAGCACGGCAAGCATGAACGCCGCCGCCACGAACTCGGTGATCTTGAACAGGCGCAGCTTGGCGAACGAGTCGTCGATCACCGCGATGACCCCGCCGAGCAGCACCGACTTGCCCAGCAATGCGATGACCGCCAGCACCACGGCAAGCAGGCCGGCGTCAGCGGCCAGACCCCACGGCGCAACCACGATGTTGAGGAAGATCACGAAGAGGATCAGCTGCTTCATCGCCGACCCGTGACGCAGCAGCGCCAAGTACGGGCCGGTGTGCTCGAACTGCCGCGCCTCCTCGATCATCCCGAACTCGTTCGTGCCGGTGTGCGTCTCCACCGGGATACGGGCGGTCTCGTAGAGGATCACCATGAACAATGCGGCCGCGGACAGCAGGTGCGCCGGCCGCACGACCTGCTCGGCCGATGTGGTCACCGTTTCGGCCATCGCGTACGGCAGGTCCGTGCCGCTGACCAGCGCGACCGTGAACACCACGAACAGCACCACGGGCTCGGTGATCGCGGCGAACGTCTTGGCGCGGCTGGCACCGAGCTGGGCATACGGCGAACCGGTGCCCGCGGCAGCGACGGCGACCATGAAACTGGCGAACGCGAGGATGATCCCGCCGGCGAGGATGTCGCCCATGTCACCCAGCGGAAGCGCGTACGCGGTCAGCACCGGGATCAGCAGCGGCACCGTGAGATAGCAGGTCATCGCGACCAGCGGAGCAGCCAGGAACACCCAGCTCGCGCCGTGCGGCGCCAGCGTCTCCTTGCAGTAGAGCTTCCCGAGATCGTAGTAGGGCTGCAGCACCCGCGGCCCGCGCCTGCCCTGCAGCCGAGCCTCCACGCGGGCAATCACGCCGTTGATGCCCGGCGCCGCGGCCGCGACGATGAGCACCTGCAGCGCCTGGATCAATGGAAGCGGCAGCGTCATCGTGACCGCCGCTCGCGGGCATGGCTGCGGGACCGAGCCACCGCGTACCTCCTCTACCGTCCACCAGCCTGATCGGCTGGCGAAATGCGGTAGAGACCATTAGCGGCCCACGTGGCCCGCGGTTTCGGCGAGTCCCATCGCCATTGCAGGCCTAGTCTTAACGAAGATCATGACCCGGCGCAAGTGGTGGGGTTGCGCGCTGGGAACTAGAACCGGTGCCGAGCCAGGCGCAGGCCACCCCGTCGCTTGTCCTAGGTGATCGCGATGAGCGCCGATACCACCTCGCTGGTGACTACCCCGTGCTCGGCTGTGACCTCGTCGACGATGTCGAAGGACGCCGGGAGCCGGCTCCGGGGAGTCGATCACAATCGTGACCACCGGAACCCGGCGCCCGAGCTGCAGCAGCCGATCGCCGTGCGGAGCGCGGTCACCCTGGAAGTGACGTCAGGCCGGCGCCCACTCCTGGTCGGGGCGCTCGCCGGCGACCTCGCTCAGGGCTTGCAGTGCTGTCAGCAGCTGTGCGCGCTGGTCGGCAGACATCCGGGCCAGCAGGCCGTGCAGTTCCTGTCGGCGTCGCCGGCTGACCACGTCGACTAGGTCACGGCCTTCTGGGGTGAGGGTTATTCGGACGGTGCGCCGGTCGCGGGGTGACCGCTGCCGCCGTACCCATCGCCGGCGCACCAGCCGATCGCACATTCGGGTTGCTGTCGAGGGCGCCACCGCGAGCGCCTCTGCGAGGTGGGCGGGGCGTTGCGGTCCGCGGGAGGCCAGCACGATCAGGGTTCGGTATTGGGCCAGGGTGACCTGCTCGCCGATGTCGGACAGCGACCGCGCGGCCACGGCGACTAGCACCCGGCTGGCCGACATCACCCCGTCGACCAGGTCCTCGGCGACCGTGTCCGGCGGTTCCAGGTGCGGATCGACAATTCGATGCACACGAGTATTGTTGCATTCGGCAAAAGTAGGCTCCCACCTCGGTCACGTCGCGTCTCGACGGGCGGCCACGGTTACCTCGAAGACCCGACGTGATCGATCCGAGGAGATGAGGCCCGGATGATCAGGGACAACGCGATCGAGCGGTACGGCTTCCGGTGTGGGCATTGCGGAGCGAGTTGGACCCGCGACTACGAGGTCAGCCACGTCACCAACGCTGGTGGGGACACCTGGGACTCCTACTCGTTCAACGGCAGCCCGGCGATGACCCCGACCGCGCCCGGAGCTGTGAGCTGCCCACGATGCGGGGCTAACATGCAAGTCCGTCTGATCGCTTCCCGGCCCACCGCGCCGGGGGCCGCGCCGACGTCGGGCACCGGGCGGCGTGAGCCCGCCGAGGCCGCTCATGCCCTGGTCGATGAGATTGAGACGCTGATCGCCGCGGCCCGTGCGCCGGGTGGGCCCGGCTTCACCCGCCTCCGCGATCTCGAAGCGGTGATGTCAGGTATCGAGGACGGCCTGGGCCGTCTCCCGCTGCTGCTGCACGAGCTGGGACTAGACCTCGACCGGGCCGCCAACGAGCTGTCTGTCCACGGCCACGGCGTCGACGCCGTCCCGGCTGCCGTCCGCGCGCTGTACCGGGCCGCGAACACCTCCAGCGAGTTCACCGAACAGCTCGTCGACCGGCTCGACCATGCGCGCACCCTCGTCGCCGGGCTCGAAGGCGGGCTCGTGCGAACCCGCAGCTGACAACCACACTGCCCCGCCCGCGAACCCCTGGTCGCTCTCCATACACAGGACGGGCGAGGGCAGCACATCTCGGGCTCCTCCGCCTCGGTCCGCTCCTCGTAGGCCCGCGCCGTTCGGTGCGTGAGCTGGCGCGTGGGCCACATGCCAGCCGGGGAACCGCTCGGACGCGCACAGACCCAAGATCTCGTATGCAGTTCGCGATCTTTATCCACGTTCTGATCCACGAACCGCTGCACACACATACCCGGCATGCCCAGTTTCGTGCCCGCGGCGCCGGAGAAACACCTGCATACCGGGCATGCGTGGGGTAGCGTCGCCACTACGGATCAGGAGGGCGAGGGGGCCTCATACCACAGACCGGTCGGTCACCGCAGCGCAGCGTCCAGCACCACAGCCGCATCCGGGTGCAGCTCGCCACGCGATACGTAGGAGTCCTTGAGGAACCTCGCCTGACCCATCAGGTCGGCTTTCATCCGGTCAGTGAAGCCCATCTCGTCGTCGAGAATGGTCGCGTAGGTACGCCGCCACGTGTGTGGGGTCATCCAGTCCAGTCCCACCTCGGTGCGGACGGCACGCACCGAGCGACGCACGTTCGACGGCCACCGGAAGGTCGGCTGACCGTCTGCGCCGCCTGCGGCGAACAGCGGTTGGTTCGGGTCCTCATCGCCGTGCAGCCGGGCGGTCAGCCTCGTGGCAACGAACTCTGGCAGCGGGATAACCCGTAATGCCGCCGCCGTCTTCCCGCTGTGGCGGACCAGGCCCTTGCCACGCACCCACGCCATGTTTCCGGCCATTGTCACCACCTGTACGAGCCGGATGTCGTCGTCGGCAACTACGGGCACGCCGTCGAGGTCGAGATCGCGGACACGCAATCCACAGATCTCTGAGATCCGTAGGCCTGTGCCGAGCCCGAACCGGATCAGATCTGGCAAGTCCGCGCCCCGGGCGACCCGCTGCATATGGCACACCTTCGGGTCCTCGCAGGTACAGACCTTCTCCACGCACCCGCCGTCCATCCAGGTGAGGAACCGCCGACGCTCCTCGAGTGTCAGGCCCCGCGGCCGAGCGATCGCCTGGCCCTTCGGACTCTCGATCTGTTCGAGCTCAGGCACTGGGTTCGATGCGATGGCGTGGTGCAGCACCGCTTGTTGGAGGACGCCCTTGACGACCGCGCGCAGCACCCGGCGAGTGTTTGCCGCATAGCCGCGTTGCTCAAGATCAGAGAAGAAGGCGTCCATCTGCGCGACGTCGCACTCGCGGAGTCGTAGTTCACCCAGCGTGGGCAGGATCACGGTCTTCAGCCACTGCTCGTATAGCGCGTGGGTTGAGTCCTCGCGTTTCGCCTCGATCTTCGCGAGATAGATCGTGGAGGCCTCGCGGAACCGCGCACCGGGCGACAGAACTGCCTTGCGCTTGCTCGCACGGTCTTGCAGCTCATCCTGCAGCGCTGCGTTCGC
This sequence comes from Pseudonocardiaceae bacterium, assembly GCA_009379815.1. Classification (GTDB taxonomy): domain Bacteria; phylum Actinomycetota; class Actinomycetes; order Mycobacteriales; family Pseudonocardiaceae; genus WHSY01. The sequence continues at coordinate 94,272 of WHSY01000002.1, read as the reverse complement.
TGCGGTCATCGACGCGCCCCAACGCTGGACCTGGACAGTGCGCCCGTCGAGCTGGCGGAAGCGGCAGCGGGCAACCCAGCGACCATTCTCCCGCGTGGTGCGGATTTCGCCATGCTTACCGAGGGGGAGTGGTGGTCGGGGCACCGGAGCCTCCGGGGCGGCGTGACAGCGGCTGGGAACGGCCCAGACACTACCATGATCAACACCGTAAGTGTTGGGTTTCCGTTGGTGATGATCATTACAAGATCGCGGTATAAGCCGCTGACCTGGTGTTATTGGTGCGCCGCCAGGGACTCGAACCCCGAACCCACTGATTAAGAGTCAGTTGCTCTGCCATTGAGCTAGCGGCGCTGACATCTGGCGCCGATCGGCGCGCGGTAGAGACGCTAGCACAGCGTGACCGGCAGCCCCGAATCGGAACTGCGGGACCCTACGGCGTCATGAGCACGAGGGAGCACGCGCATGGCGAGGCGAGGTGGGCCACACCACCGCGCGGAAAGGCAACCCGAACCGCCGGCACGCGTCTGAACGGACGTGGGGTAAGAGGGGCAACTACGCCGGGTTCGTCGTTCCACTGGTGCACACTGGAACACGAGCCCCGTCGCAGCGAACGAGTCGGAACGGATGATGTCGTGCCGATCACCACGCCACGTCGTACAGCAAGCCCGCCGCGTGGGCACAGGGTAACTGTACTACTACTGTTCGCGCTCACCGTCGTGGGGGCGCTGCTCGCAGGCTGCACGTCGGCACCGTCGCCGAGGACCGGGCAGCAGGGCGAGGCGCCCACCCCCGAGGCTCCCGCCCCTCGCATCACGACGAACCCCGCCCAGGGCGCCGTGAGTGTCTCGCCCACCGCGCCGGTCACCGTCACCGTGACCGACGGCACGCTCGAGCGCGTCAGCATGACAAACCCGGCAGGCGAGCAGGTCGACGGCGAGCTCGCCCCCGACCGCACGTCGTGGACCGCCGCCGAGCCGCTGGGCTACGACAGCACCTACACGATCAGCAGTACGGCGGCCGGCGCGGACGGCACGCCGATGACCAGGACCTCGAGCTTCACCACCTTGACGCCGCGCGCGATCGCCTACCCGTCGATGAATCCGGTGGACGGGCAGACGGTCGGCGTCGGGCAGCCGCTCGCGGTGTACTTCAGCGAGGCGATCGAGGACAAGCAGGCGGCCGAGGACGCCATCACGATCAAGACCGAGCCCGCGGTCGAGGGTGCGTTCTACTGGTTCTCCGACACCGAGGTGCACTGGCGACCCCAGGAGTTCTGGGAGCCCGGCACCAAGGTCACGATGGACATCGACGTCTACGGAAAGGACCTCGGCAACGGGGTCTACGGCGAGACGGATCGCCACGCCACCTTCACCATCGGTGACGCGAAGATCGCCAGGGCCGACGGCGCAAGCCACCAGATGACCGTGGAGATCAACGGCGAGGTGGTGCGCACCATCCCGATCTCGATGGGTGAGCCCGAGTTCCCCAGCAACAACGGCGTCCACGTGGTGACCCAGCAGCACCAGAGTTACGAGATGGACTCCAGCACCTACGGGCTCGCGCCCGACGAGGGTGGCTACGTCACCACGGTGCAGTACGCGACCCGCATCTCCAACGGCGGGGAGTTCGTCCACGCCGCCCCGTGGTCGGTCGGCGCCCAGGGCGAACGCAACGTCAGCCACGGTTGCATCAACATGTCCACCGACAACGCTCGGTGGTTCTACAACACGTTCGGCAAGGGTGACGTCGTCATCCAGACCAACACCGGTGGCCCGCAGCTCGAGCCGTGGGACGGCTTCGGTGACTGGCAGGTCCCGTGGGAGCAGTGGCTCGCCGGGGGCGCCTCGTAGCACTCACGCCGCCGCGGCGAGGTGCTCGGCGATCAGCGCGTTGGCCCGCTGCGGCTGCTGCAGGGTCGCCAGGTGGGCCGCGTCGTCGAGCACCTCGAGACGGGCGCGGGGGATACCCGAGGCGATCGTCTCGGCATGCGGCGTGACGGGGGTCGCGGGGTCGTTGGCCCCGGCCAGCACCAGTGTCGGCAGCGTGATCCTGCCGAGCAGGTCGCGTCCGTCCCAGGCTCCGATCGCCTCGCAGCACCCCGCGTAGCCCTCGTCGGGCGTATCGGTCACCATCGCCATGGCCCGGTCCACCTGCTCGGGATGGGCCCGCGCCCACTCGGGGGTGAACCAGCGGGCCACCACCGCGTCGGCGATGGCGCCGGTGCCGTCGACGCGGACGGTCTCGGTGCGCTGCTGCCACTGCGCCGGGTCGGAGAAGTGTGCGCTCGTGCAGCACAGCACGAGCGCCGAGAGCCGCTCGGGGGCGTGGGCACCCAGCCACATGCCGACCATCCCGCCCAGCGACAGCCCGCAGAACGCCGCTCGTTCGACGTCCAGCCGGTCCAGCAGCGCCAGCGCGTCCGACGCCAGGTCCTCCATCGTGTAGGGCCCGGTCGGCACCGGGGAGCCGCCGTGACCGCGGTGGTCGTAGCGCAGCACCCGGAAGCGATCGCGCAGTGCCGCCACCTGCGGGTCCCACATGCTCCTGGTGCTACCGAGCGACCCGGCCAGCACCAGCACCGGGGCGTCCGGGGGTCCGACGAATTCGTGATCCAACTCGACCGTGCTCATGCTCACACCCTAGATCGACAGTCTGGATAGACAGCTTAGAGCGTCAGGGGCATCCCCACGTAGTTCTCCGCCAGCGTGGTCGCGGCCGCGGTCGAGCGGGTGACGTAGTCGAGCTGGGAGAGCTGCAGCCGGTGGGAGTAAGCGTCGTCGCCGGCGAAGCGGTGCATCATCGTCGTCATCCACCACGAGAAGTGCTGCACCCGCCATACCCGCTGCAGGCAGATCCGCGAGTAGTCCGCCAGCAGCCGGGTGTCCCCGTCGGCGAAGAACCGCTGCAGCCCGGCAGCCAGCACCCGGACGTCGGCGACGGCGAGGTTCAGGCCCTTAGCGCCCGTCGCGGGCACGATGTGCGCGGCATCGCCGGCGAGGTAGAGCCGCCCGTACTGCATCGGCTCGATGACCTCACCCCGCATCGGGGTGATGCTCCGTTCCAGGATCGGCCCCTCGGCGAGCGTCCACTCCTCGCCCGGGTGTGTCGCGAGCCGCGTCTGCAGTTCCGACCAGATCCGCTCGTCCGGCCACCGGTCCAGCTCCTCGTCCGGTTCCACCTGCAGGTACATCCGCGTGATCGACGGCGAGCGCATGCTGTGCAGCGCGAACCCGCGCTCATGGTTGGCGTAGATCAGCTCCTCGGACGAGGGCGGCGCCTGTGCGAGGATGCCGAGCCAGGCGAACGGGTAGACGCGTTCGAAGCTGCGCAGCACGCCGTCGGGAACGGCGGGACGGCACACGCCGTGGTATCCGTCGCAGCCGGCCACCACGTCGCAGGCCAGCTCGTTCTTGACACCCTCGTGGGTGAACCGCACCCGCGGCGCATCGGTGTCCACGCCGTGCACGCTGACATCGTCGACGTCGAAGAGCACGGTGCCGCCGGCGTCGAGCCGGGCCGCGATGAGGTCCTTGACGACCTCCTGCTGCCCGTAGACCGTGATCGCCGCGCCGCCGGAGAGGCCCTCGAGGTCGATGCGATGGGTCCGGCCCTCGAAGCGCAGGTTCACGCCGCGGTGCACCATGCCCTCACGGTCCATCCGGTCACCGACGCCGGTGTCGCGGAGTAGCGCCGCGGTGTGGTGTTCGAGCACGCCGGCCCGCAGCCGGCGCTCGACGTGGTCGCGGCTGCGGGCCTCCAGCACCACCGATTCGATGCCCGCGCGGTGCAGCAGATGAGACAGCGTCAGCCCGGCCGGTCCAGCCCCGATGATCGCAACCTGCGTGCGCATGCTCGCGACCCTAGTGGCGCGGGCTTTGCGCTCCGGTGGCCTGTCGAGCCGGCGGCGCGCGCGCTTTGCGAAGCGCGCGCGTAGCAACGCGCGCCGCCACGGAACGCGCGCGTGTGCACCCCGGCGCCCGGGTGGGCCCGCGGTGGGGGAGTACACCTGACGCAGCTCCCGGACGCTCTGAGAGTGTCCTGTGTGGAGGGAGGGGCGCCGCGGGCTCCGGGCTTCCCGCTCATCGGGGGTTCAGTGGCTACTTCACGTCCTCGTCCGCGACGACGAACAGCGTTGTGTGCGGCTTGGCGTTGCCGAACGGACCGTGCGGCCAGACCTGCCGGTTGAAGTCCCAGCCCGGCTCGTGCACGAACTCGTCGTTGAAGTCCTTGTCGAGGGAGAGCTCGCCGTCCTCGCTCACGGTGGTCAGCCATAGCTTGTGGTCGCCGCCGTGCCCGGACCGGGCGACGAAGTAGTCCGTCATCGACAGCCGTTGGGGCTGGTCGGTTTCGTGGTACTTGCCGTCCTGGCCCAGCTCGAAGTTGTCCACGTTGCCGAAGTGCGGCCCCTTGCCCGGCTCGTTCGGGTTGATCCCGACGGCGCCGGGCAGCGTCGGGCAGTCGTCGGCCTTCGGCTTGCCCTCCGGCTTGGAGTGGAGGTCGCACTCCGGGTTCTCCTCGTTCACCAGCTTCGAGATGTCCAACGCGATCACGCCGCCGGGCGCGCCAGGGTCGTTCGGACCCAGGGTGCCCTTGTGGCGACCCATCATCGTGTGGTACAGGAACTGGTCGTTCTGGCTCACCCAGATCCAGCCGCCGTTGGTGTCCGCACCGTTGCTGCCGCTGTTCGGGTTGAACGCCTTGAGTGCGGCGCCGTCGTCCCACACCTTCCGCCACTGCGGGTTCGGCGCGGTGATGTCGGGCGTGTAGTAGATCGCCCCGCCCTTCATGGTCTGCACGAACGCGCCCTTGTGGCCCGGCTGGTGGGTGACGGCGGCCTCCATAACCGCGCTGTTGTCGCGGTACCGCGGGTTCTTCATGTCCGTCTGCGGGTCATCGGGCAGGTACGACACGGACGTGACCTTCGGGTGGTTACGGTCGGAGATGTCCCAGGTCCGCACCGTCCGCCGGAACAGGTACGGCGAGGGCGGCTCGACCGGGTCGAGGATGAGGGTCCTCGGCTCCACGAAGTCAGCGGTGATCATCGTGTCCAAGTCCTCACGCACCGAGATGCCGTGCGGGTTGGCACAGGTCGGTTTGCCCAGCTGCGGCAGATTCGCGCAGCGCTTCGGGTCCTCGCCCTTCGGCGTCGCCGCCGGGGACTCCGAGAGCACGTTGGCGTTCTGGTCGAAGTGCACGACCATGCCGGGGCTGCCGGCAAAACCGTTGCCGGTGCGCACCGAACCGTCCGAGTAGCGGTACGGGCCGGGCAGTACCGGGCCGCCCATGTAGGTGGCGTAGGCGGTGCCGTCGTTGAGCACCCAGTACGCATCCGGCACGGACCCGCCGGGCGTGTCGGTAGGCAGGCTCCCGCCATTGAGCGTGACCTTCGGCAGGGCGGATACGTCGAAGGAGTAGGTGATCGAGCTGAACAGGCCGCCAGCGTACACGGGATCACCCTTGTGCCAGATGTACTGCATGTGGTGCGGCTCATTGTACACGAGCGGGCCGACCGTGACCGTGTTGACGAGTTTGCCGTAAGACGGCGAGCCCTTTGTTGTCACGTCGATGACCGCGAGGAAGTCCTGTGCCGGCAGCGCGTTCCTGGCCTTGTTCACCGGGTCCTGCAGCGAACCGGGCAGGCTCTCGGCGTCCTGCGCGACGGTGTCGGCGACGTTCTCGTCGCCGGCCCACACCAGCAGGTACTTCTGCGGCTTGCCGTCGGTGTCCTGCTGGGCGTACTTGCGTACCACGTGGTTGGTGACAGAGAAGACTTTGTCGGAGTGCTGGCCGTTGCCCTGCACGCGGCTGGTCGAAACCAGCACGTCCCCGTACGCGTCGGTGTGCTTGACCAGCACGTCCCCGGACGCTTCGGTGGTCTCAACCTGCACGTCCGCGTCCGCGTCGGGGTGGGTCGCCAGCAGGCTCGCGCTCGCGAACAGGGCGGCGGTGAACGCCACTGCCAGTCGTCGCTTCGTGCGCAGCATGGACATGTCCCTCCGTGTGTCTCGCTGTGGCGGAACGCCACAGCCGGATGCGGAGCCAGGTGTACATGTTCGGTACGTGCCGCACCGGCAGACATTGCGGATCTCGTCGCGCTCGTTCTCGGTGAGGTTGCTGCCCTTTTGCCGGACCAGGTTCGCCGAGCAGCGCCACCCGCGGCGGCAGTGGCCGCCCAGCCCCCGCGTGACGGGGGCTGGGCGGATCGGTCACATGTTCGCGGCGCCTTCCTTGATGGCTGCGCGGATGCGGTGGTAGGTGCCGCAGCGGCAGACGTTGCGCATGTTGTTGTCGATGTCCTCGTCGGTCGGTACCTCGCGGCCCTCCGCCCGGACCTTGTTCACCAGGTCCACCGCGGCCATGATCTGCCCGGGCTGGCAGTAGCCGCACTGGGGGACGTCGTGCTCGAGCCAGGCCTCCTGCATCGGGTGCAGGTCCTTGCCGACCGTCCCGGGCAGGCCCTCGATGGTGGTGATCTCGTCGTCCGGGCCGATCTTGGACAGCGGCACCGAGCAGATGTTGGCTGCCTGTCCGTTGACGTGGCTGGTGCAGGCCTTGCAGACGTTGATGCCGCAGCCGTACTTCGGGCCGGTGACGCCGAGCACGTCACGGATCACCCACAGCATCCGCACGCTGTCCTCGATGTCGACCGTAACCCGACGGCCGTTGAGGATGAAACTACGCTCAGGCACTGGGTCTCCTTACCTTGAAATGGGCCGTCAGGGGTTGAGCGTTCCGTGGGCCTTCGACGGCGCCGGGTAGGCCTCCAGGCCGTCGGTGGGCGACTGCGGGGTCGACGGATCGAACGGCTTGACCTCGAACGGGATGCCCGCGTTGTGGCTGATCGGGATGTAGGTGGGATAGGAGTTTCTGGCCGCTCCGATGGCGCACACCACCGCAGCGGCTGTCGGCCCGACGCCCACTTCACCGAAACCGCCGACCTCGGACATGGGGTCTTCTGGAAGCATGATCACTTCCACGTCCAGGGGAACGTTCCACTGGCGGGTGTAGCGAAAGTCGTCGTAGCTGCCCTCCAGGAAGGCCCCGTCTACCAGGTGCAGGCTGCTGGTCTGCGCCAGGGCGATGCCGTCCATGATCCCGCCCTGCAGCTGCGCCTGCGCGCCCAGCGGGTTCACCAGGTGCCTGCCGACCGTGGTCACGAAGACCGCACGGGTGACCCGCGGCCCGGTGGTCGCGCCCGGGATCTTCCGG
>WHSY01000002.1:0-87056 GCA_009379815.1 Pseudonocardiaceae bacterium | reverse complement strand
GCTCACGAAGACCGCACGGGTGACCCGCGGCCCGGTGGTCGCGCCCGGGATCTTCCGGTTGACCGTCTCCGGCCGGCAGTCGACCTCGACGAAGCACGCCGAGTGCTGCTTGTACTCCTCGTGCACTCCGATGCCCTGTGCCACACCGGGCGGCAGCGAGCGGCCCCACCCACCGGCTTCGGCGGCCTTCACGATCACTTCGCGGAACTTGTCGTTCTTGGCGAAGTCTCGCCGGAACTCGAAGCGGTCCCGGCCCATCTCGTTGGCCAGCTCGTCGACGAACAGCTCCTGGGCCATGACCACGTTGGGGGAGTACACCTGGCGCATGGCGCCGGTGTTGAAGGTGCTGCGGGTGCGGGGCGCCCCGGGGCCCTCCGTCGCCTGACGGGTCTCCATGAGCAGCTGCTTGGTGGGGCCCATGTTGTACGGCCAGATCGCCGTCCACTCGAAGATCGCTTCCGACACGGCCAGGGTTGCGCCAGGCGCCCGGGTATACATCGCGGCGACGGCATCGCCGAACCCGTGGCCCCAGTCGGTGAACACGCTGGTGAAGCGATTCTCGAGGGAGAGCACCTTCGTGCCGTCGTGGTGGGCGCGGATCTTCGAAACTTCCATCGGGCGCCCGCGTCCCTGCCGGTACTCATCGGTACGGCTCCACATCAGCCGCACCGGCTTGCCCATCTTCTGGGACGCCTCGGCCGCGTCGAGGGGGCCGTCGTTGAACAGCCTGCGGCCGAAGGAGCCGCCCGACCCCACCACGTTGAACGTCACCGCGGTGATCGGCATCCCCAACAGCTGCGCGATATCGGCCTGAGCCGTGATCGGGAGCTTCGCAGCCCCCCAGACCTCCGCGCTGTCGGCCTTGACGTCGGCGATCGCCGAGGCGGGCTCCAGGGGGGCGTTGTTGACGAAGGCGAGGGTGTACTCCCGCTCGAAGGTCTTCGCCCCCGGCACGGCAGGGATGACCCAGGGCGGGTGGGCCGCCTTCAGCTCCTGCTCGATCGACTCGTCCGACGTGCCCACCACCGGGCCCGGGTTCCAGGTCACGTCCATCGCCTGGATCGCGTCGATGCACTGACCGAACGTCCTGGCGCGCACCGCCACCCCGGTGGTGATCGCCGCCACGTCGGTGACGCCGGGCATGTTCTGGACCTGCCCAGCGTTGTTGACCGACTTGACGGTGCCGTTGATCGTCGGCGGCCGGCACACCATGGTCGGCAGGGCGTCCGGCATGTCGAAGTCCGTGACGAACTGCTTGCGGCCGGTGACGATGTCCGGCGCATCGGTGCGCCGCTGCGGCTTGCCGATGATCTTGAACTCGGACTCCGGCTTGAGCTGAACCGACACCTCCTTGGTGGTCGTGCTGGCGGCCTTCGCGGCCAGCTCCCCGTAGGACAGGCTCACCCCGGTCGGGGCGAGAATCTTCCCGCCCTGGCCGGTCAGTTCCGACATCGCGAAGTCCAGCTCGTGGGCCGCGGCCTGCATCAGCGCTCCCTTGGCGATCGCCGCGGCCACCCGCACCGGATAGTACTGCGATCGGAGGCTGTTCGATCCGCCGGTGAGCTGATTCCACACCAGCTCCGGGCGGGCGGGGGCATGCCCGACGTTGACCTTCTCGATCGGAAGGTCCAGCTCCTCGGCGATCAGCATCGCGATCGCGGTCTGGACGCCCTGGCCAACCTCGGTGCGGACCATGTTGTGCGAGGCGGTGCCATCGGGGTGGATCTGGACCGAGATCAGGTTGGACGTGGGCAACGCCGCGTCGCTCAACGCGTCGCTGAGGTCGTAGTTGTCGGCGGTCTGCGGGTTCGACGGCACCGGTGCTGCGTGAGCCTGGCGCGGGTCGAGAACGGACCCGCCGAGCTGGGCGGCCGCTACCACGGTGGGCGCGGCCAGCAGGTAACCCAGGAAGCGGCGCCGGCCGGTGACGTGCTGGCCCACTGCCGCCGCGTGCTTGGCGGCCTTCGCCGCCGGGCCGGGGGTGGTTTCGCCCGTCGAGCGATCCGATTCCATGCCCTGTCCTTTCTACGGGCCCGGGTCGGTACGACCTCAGGTACGGGTGGTGGTCGATGGGATGCGGCGTGTAGTCGGGGAAGTCGGTGTCAGCGTGGTCGGTGGCGGACTCTGATGTACCTGACTAGCCGCTACCCAGGTCAGGTACGGCAAGCGATGGGACGGGTATGCAGAGTGAGCGAACCTTCCTGGCCCGTCCGACGGTGCGTCAAGGAAGTGGGCGACTGCACTGGTGCGGCCATCACGGTTTCCTTCCACGGGGTCTACGGCTCCACGAGTGCTCGCGGGGCGCCCGTCGATGAGCGAGGGGCCAGGCACGGCGCGGTGCCGGTGGACGGTGTGGGTCATGCGGTAGGCGAGGAAGTGCAGGTCACAGCGCCGATACGAAGCCTAACGACGGATCGGGCGGTGGGTTGCGGGTGAAAATGTCGGTCGTCCTACGAGCTGTGCAGCACCCGGCGGTCGCGATCGGGGTAAGCGCGGCGTACCGTCAGGCGATCCCGTCACAGCCCGTGGGCGATTGCACAACGTGCCGAGCGGGTTGTGCGCTGGCATTTCTGCTGCTCACCGCCTCGTGCGGGGCTACGGCGTGCCTGTCACGAGCACGGGCACCGGTCCAGGGCATCACTCGAACGAGCGTCATTCTTTATGTCGAAAGACTCATGTCTGTTTACAGATTCGGAATACGCCTAGCTGAGTGATGAAGCCCGGGGGAGCTACCTCCATCGGTAGGTACCCGGCCGAACATCGCCGTCGTTGTGAACCCGCGCGCACCCACGGATGCTCTTGGCTCGTTGTTCCGTTCACAGGACGCACTCGACAGACGGGGGTCGGCCTTGTGGACGCGATGACGCATGATGAGTGGAGCCTGACGCCGTTCCTGCACGAGATCAGGACGGCGACGTCGGTCGACATGGCCTTCGGCGGCATGACCGCGGGAGCGGACTCGCCGGTAGTTCTCGACGAGCTGATCGGAAACCGGTCCGACGGCCTGCGCAACCTGCAGCTCACCACCGGGTTCGGGCTCGGTGGCAAGGCTCTCGCCATGGGCAAACCGGTCCATGTCCGGGACTACTTCGCCGCTCGCGGGATCACCCATCACTACGACGTCGCGGTCCGGCAGGAAGGGCTCCGCGCGGTGTTCGCCGTGCCGGTGCAGGCACCCGGGGGTTCCCGCGGTGTGGTGTACGGCGGCCTGCGGCGCCCGGCTGTGCTCGGTGATCGTGTGATCGACAAGGCGGTCGCTGTCGTGCGCAGGCTCGAGTACGAGTCGGCTGTCAACGCCGAGGTCGTCCGGCGGATCGAGGAACTGGGCGACACGGCGCCCGGCAGCGCGAGCGCGCGCGGTGCCGATCAACGGTTTCGCGACATCTACGCCGAGCTCGTGTTCATCCGGAACCAGGCGTCCGAAGCTCCTACCAAGGAGCTCGTCGAGGAGCTCATGCGCCGGGTCGCGGCCTCGCTGCGTGATCGGCCGGCGGCCCCGGGCGGTGGCACCGCCCGACCGGCTCTGTCGCCGCGCGAGATCGAGGTCCTGGCCCAGGTCGCGATCGGCTGCAGCAACCGCGAGGCCGGGGAACGCCTCGGACTGGTCGCCTCCACCGTGAAGTCCTACCTGCAGTCGGCCACCCGCAAGCTCGGTGTTCGCAACCGGGTGGAGGCGGTGGCAGCGGCGCGCCGGGAGGGCATGATCCCGTGAGCGGGCACCCGCCTTCGGGGTGAGTGACGGGACTTGAACCCGCGACTTCCTGGACCACAACCAGGTGCTCTACCTACTGAGCTACACCCACCATGCACGCCGGCACGTGACCGGCGCCTGCCTGAGTCTAGCGGGTGCGCCTCACCGCCCGCCGCCCGGTTGGCCCTCGACGATCTGCCGCGCCACAGCCTGGGCCTGCTCGCTGGTCGGACCCGGCGCCGCCACGAACGCGGTGCGCCGGTAGTAGGTCAGCTCGTGGATCGACTCGGTGATGTCGGCCAGCGCGCGGTGCGACAGGCCCTTCTCGGGCTGGGCGTAGTAGATCCTCGGGTACCAGCGGCGGCACAGCTCCTTGATGGAGGAGACGTCCACCATCCGGTAGTGCAGGTGGGCATCCAGTGACGGCATGTCACGGGCGATGAAGTTGCGGTCGGTCGCCACCGAGTTGCCCGCCAGCGGCGCCGAGCGTGCGTCCGGAACGAACTGCCGTACGTAGTCCAGCACCTGCTGCTCGGCGTTGGCCACGGTCACCGTCGAGCGCCGCGACGCCTCCGTCAGGCCCGACGCCTCGTGCATCTCGCGCACCACGTCGGGCATCGAGTCGAGCACGCCGTCGTCGGTGTGGATGACCACGTCGACCCCCTCGCCGAGCACCCGCAGATCGCCGTCGGTGACCAGCGCCGCGATCTCGATGAGCGCATCCTTGCCGAGATCCAGCCCGGTCATCTCGCAGTCGATCCACACCAGTCGGTCGTTCACCCCGCAGAGCCTACTTGGTAAACGGTCGGTGACCTGGCAGAACCTCCTGGTCGGGGGCCTCGTCGCCTGCCGCCGCCGTGGTGAGGAACGGCGCGAGCAGCCCGGGGACGACCTGCTCGCCCAGCGCCAGCCCGTCCGCGGTGCCGACGTCGTAGACGGCGTACGCGCCGCTGCCCGCCGCGGTGGTCGCCGCCAGCGTCACCAGCTCCGAGCGTCGCTGGAAGATCGACTGCGACACCGTCCAGCCGATCACCCCGCTGCGCTGCAACGCGGCCGTGCTGCGCACCGCGGCGCCGTGCCGGGTCACCAGATAGCGGCCGGCCAGGGCGTGCCCGAGGTTGCGGTAGGCGTCGAGCGCGAGCAGCACCGCCACCGGAAGCAGTGTGGCGGCTGTCCAGGGCAACCAGCCCGGCACCGGGAGCAGCCACAGCAGTGCGACCAGGACGGCGACGGGTACCACGGCGCGCAGCAGCCTGCGGCGTCGCGCGGCGGGTGGGTGCCGGCGCAGCGCGATGGTGGTGGGCGCGGGTTGCTCGGCGAGAACGGCGGCGGACACCCGGTGCGCCTCGGCCACCGGCGCCGGCGGTAGCAGGGTGCCGCGACCCTCGGCTTTGGCGCCGCCGAGACCGGTCGCGACCGCGGTGAGGCGGGCACCGCCGCCCGCCCGCAGCAGCAGCGGCTCGGCGACCTCGACACCGCGCAGCCGCCGCTCCTCCAGCGAGATCGAGCGCGTCGTCAGTGCCCCGCGGCGTACCCGCAGCGTCCCGCCGGGTTCCCGGGCCAGCCGGTAGCCCCACCAGGCCTCGATGAAGAGCAGCACCGAGCCGAGCAGTCCGACCAGCAGCACGAGCAACGCGAACAGGGCCACGCCGAGCCACAGCGGCGCGGTCTCGAGCTGCTGGCGGGCACCGTTGAGCTCGCCGATGTCGGACGGGTCGACACCGAGATCGCCTGCCAGTTGGCTACCGGCACCGGCGACGGCACCGACCGCCACCAGGCTGGACACGGTCAGCGGAGCGAAGCGCAGCCACGACCAGTCCAGCCGCGCGATCTCCTGATCGGGCGGGGTGTCGGCGTCGGGCTGCGGGATGTCGGTGGCGCGTTCGAGCAGCCGCTGTCGCAGCCGGTCGGCCTCGGCGGCCGCCACCGCGTCCAGCGACAGCTCGCCGGCCTCGGTGCCCTCGGTGCGCTGGCCCGTGCCGACGTTGACGACCGACAGGCCGAAGATCCGGTGCACCGGGCCCGCGGTGAGGTCGACGGTGCGGATGCGGTCGCGGGGTACCGAACGCCTGCGGCGGAACAGCAGGCCCGACCGCAGCTCGACTCGCTCCTCGGTGACCCGGTAACGGGTCGTGAACCACCGGGCGATCCCGGCGATCACCACCGCCACCACGGCGGCGAGCACGCCGTAGAACCGGCCGTCGAGGCGGGTGCCGCCCGCGATCAGGAAGATCACGATGACCGGCAGGAACCCGGTGAGCTGGCGCAGCGGGGTCACCGCGAGCATCCGTGGGTCGAGCCGGTGCCAGCCCCGGGCAGGCGCGGCGTCGGTCACGTGGCGTCCCCCGGCGTGGCCTGCGTGGTGGCGGTGAGCTGCTCGACGAGGTCTCGTGCCAGCCGGCGGTCGAGACCGGTCACCTGCAGGGCTCCCGCCGCCGAGGCGGTGGTGACGGTGACCGTGGACAGGCCGAAGAGCTGCTGCAACGGTCCGCGCTCGGTGTCGATCGTCTGGATGCGCGACAGCGGCGCCACCCGCCACTCCTGGCTCAGCCATCCGGCCGAGGTGTAGACCGCCTCGTCGGTGACCTCCCACCGATGCACCCGGAACCGCCACCGCGGCATCACGACGACGTAGACCGTACCGAGCAGCAGCACGGCAACGCAGCTCCACCCCAGCCACGCCCGGACGCTGTCCCACATGGCCAGCGCGATGCCCAGGGGAACCAGCACGGTGAGCACGGACGCCACCGCCTGCAGCGTCCACCAGGGGATCGCACGGTCGCTGACCTGGTGGCGGGGCGGTCGCAGCCGCAGCGGTTCCGATCTCTGCACCCCACCACCATGCCGTATCCGCTCAGTGCTCAGTGCCGGGAGGACCTCACGCCGAGGCCTCACCCGTGCGCACCGCGTCGAGGAAGCGCTGCGGCACGCGCGGGATGCGGGACCCGTCGTCGCCGGTCAGCAGCAGCGCCGAGTACGTCGCGCGCGCCGCCTCCTCGAGGTTGAACGCCCGCTTGTGTGCGAGCTCGACCGTGTCGGCGAGCACCGAGCAGCCGTGGTGTCCCAGCACGAGCGCGTTGACCCCGCCTGCGACCGCCTCGGCTGCCGTGACCGCGAGGTCGGCGGTGCCGGGCTGGTCGAAGCCGACCGTGGCGACCTCGCGCAGGTAGTAGGCGTGGTCGGTGGTCAGCAGTGCGACGTCGTGGCCCAGCGCGGACAGCAGCACGCTGGTCTGCGGGTGCAGGTGGATGACCGCGTTGACGTCGGGGCGCCGCGCGTAGGTCTCGGTGTGCAGCCGCCACTCCGACGACGGCGTCGGCCGCCCGTCTCGCACCTCGCCGCCGGGGATCGCCAGCAACGAGAACTCGCCCCGGTCGAGCCGGTCGAGCCAGCTGCCGGACGAGGTGACCCAGCAGGCGTCCTGGCCGGGCTCGCGGGCGGAGAGGTTACCGCCGGACCCGATGACCAGCCCGGTCCGCACGGCCTCGGCACCGACGTGGGCGAGCTGGTCGCGCAGGTCGCCGCCGGGGTAGCTCACTCACACCTCCTTGCCCCGCGCGAGCGCGCCGAGCTGGGCGGTGCGCACCGCCGGGTTCTGGGCCTGCACCAGGTGAAACGCCGCCTCCCGTGCCCAGCGCTGCTCCGGACTGGTCGACAGCATGGCCGACCCGGACCGGGTGGCGACCAGCGCGGCGGCGGCGCGCACGGTCAGCTCGGCGAGCGTTCCCCGCAGCTGGGTGCGCCGCGCGATGTGCACCCGCGCCGGGGTGTCGAGCAGCGCGTAGGCCTCGGCCCGCAGCGGGACGGCGACCCGCACGAGTTCGAGTGCCGCTTCGACACCCTCCGGCCGGTCGTGCTCGTGGCCGAGCCGTTCCAGTTCGACGAGCATCCGGCGCAGCAGCCCGAGCGAGGCAGGCCTGGTGTTCGCGCTCCGGACCGCCTCGAGCTCCGGCCACGCACGTGCGTGCATGGTGAGCGCGACCTCGTCGGCGCCCAACCGGCACCGGTCGAACTCCAGCGCGACGGTGGCGGTGCCGCCCATCACCGCCAGCGGCAGCGGTGCACCGGGCCGCAGCCCGGCTCGCTCGGTGGCCTCGATCAGCCCGAACACCACCTCGCCGTCCGGGCCGGTGGCGGCGAGCAGCAGCACGTCGACCAGGCCCCAGCCGGTGCACCAGTCGGACCGGCCGGAGATCAGGTAGCCGCCACGGCCGTCGGGCTCGGCGGTCACCGCGGGTGGGCCGGGGCGGCGCAGGTGGGCCAGCGCGATCCCGGCCAGCGCGCTGCCGTCGCACAATGCCTGGTGATGCCGCGTGGCGGCGGGACCGGCGGTCGCGGCGTCCGGGTCTGGCGGCAGCCGCCCACGGACCAGGTTCTGTGGTGTCTCGTGCTGGGTGAGCACGAACCAGGTCGCGCCGCATGCGCCGGCGAGCAGCTCGATGACCTCGCGGTCCACCGCGGCCGATGCGCCGAGCCCACCCTCGTCGGTGGGCACCGTCATCGAGAACAGACCGGCGTCGGCCAGCGCGTCGAGGTGCTCGCGCCGCACCCCGCGTGCCGGATCGTCGGCGGCCGCCGCGTGTGGTTCGAGCAGCTCGTCGCACAGCCGCCGGGCCGCCGTGACGGCGGGGTGCGCCGCGACCTCGGCAGGCGGGGCGAACAGCTCCGCGACATGCATCACGCGCACCGTAGCCCAGCTGTGGACAGGTCGTGAGTGGCGATGCGAGCTATAGACGAGCTATAGCTCGCATCGCCACTCACGGGCGGCGGAGCCGCAGGTTGTCGACCTTGCCGGTGGCGTTGCGGGGCAGCTCGTCGACGAAGTGCACGTCGCGGGGGACCGCGAAGCGGGCGAGCCGGGAACGCACCCGGTCGCGCACCGTGTCGGCGTCGAGGTCGCCACCGGGTGCCAGCACCAGGTAGGCCGCCAGCCGTTGCCCGAAATCCGGGTCGTCGACGCCGGTCACCGCCGCCTCGCGCACCTCCGGCCACTGCGAGGCCAGCTCCTCGACCTGGCCCGGGTGCACGTTCTCCCCACCGGAGACGATCATGTCGTCGCTGCGTCCCGTGACGTGCAGCAGCCCGTGGGCGTCGACCATCCCGAGGTCGCCGGTGCCCATCAACCCGTTCACGACGTCGGTGCCGGTGCCCGAGCGGGTGTAGCCCTCGAAGAGCATGTCGTTGCCGACGAAGATCCGGCCGATCTCGCCGTCGGGGACCGGCCGACCGTCCTCGCCCATGATCCGCAGCGTCGTGCCGAGCGGGGGACGGCCGACCGTCCCCGGTGCGGTGCGCATGTCCAGCGGTGTGGCGATGCTCGCCCACGAGACCTCGGTGGAGCCGTAGAGGTTGTAGAGCACCGGCCCGAACCGGTCGGTGAAGCGCCCGGCGAGCTGGGCCGACAGCGCCGAGCCGCTCACCGCGACCACACGCAGCGTGCTCGTCGCAGCGGCGTCGAGTTCCGCGTCGGGGAGCTCGAGGATCCGCTGCAGCATCACGGGCACAGCCATGATCGTCGCCACCCGGTGATCGCCGACGGCACGTAGCGCCTGGCCCGGGTCGAACCGCCGGTGCAGCACCAGCGGCGCCCCGAGCAGGAACGCGAGCTGGAAGCCGGCGAAACCCCAGGCGTGGAACAGCGGCGCAGCCAGCAGCACCGGCTCGCCCGCGCGCAGCGGGATCCGGGACAGGATCGCCCCGGCAGGGCCGAGCCCCTTGGGGCTGGGGCGCCGCGCGCCCTTGGGCGTCCCCGTGGTGCCCGAGGTGAGCACGATGAGCCGGCCGAGCGTCGGGCGAACCGGCAGCGCCACGCCGCCGCCCGCGTCGATCAGGCCCTCCAGGTCCGCCGCGTTGCCGTGGCCGTCGGTCCAGCCGAGCACCGTCGGATAGCCGGCCTCCAGCGCCGGGGCGAACTCCTCGTCGACCACCACCAGGTCGGCGCGCTGCTCGCCGAGCACCGCATGCAGCTGCTCGGCCGACAGGCCGGTGTTGAGCAGCACCACGTCGGCGCCGAGCTTGGCGCACGCGGCCATCGTCTCGACGGGGCCACGGTGGTTGCGGCACAGCAGCGCCACCCGGCTGCAGGCCCCGATTCCGCGATCGGCCAGCGCGCGGGCCAGCCGGTCGGAACGCTCGTGGACCTGCCGGTAGGTCAGCGTCCCCCGCTCGTCGATGACGGCCGGACGGTCCGGGTGGCGGGCCGCTCCCGCCGCGTAGCCGGTGGCCACGGTGAGCCGGTAGCGGGCAAGCGCGGCCACCGAGCCCACCAGCCGGTCCGGTCGCATCGGCGCGAGCACCCCGGAGCTCACCAGCAGGGCCAGGCTGCGGGCGGTGAGCCGCGGGTCCTCGGCGGTCACGATGCCGCCTCCGCGGAGAAGAGTGCGTCGGCGGTCACGATGCCGCCTCCGCGGAGAAGAGTGCGTCGGCGGTCACGATGCCGCCTCCGCGGAGAAGAGTGCGTCGGCGGTCACCAGTGCACACCCGGGAGCAGCCGGATCATGGCCCTGGCGCCGCGGGTCAGCGCGGTGCTCTCGTCGGTCTCGGATTCGCGGTCGGAGGGGGAATCGGGAAAGACCCGGTAGGCCACGTGCAGCAGGGAATCGGTGAGCCGCGGCGCGACCGTGTAGGCGATCGCCCCGGCGGTGCCCAGCGCTGTGCTGATCTCTTTGGGGCGCTGCTCGAGCGCGCGAACCACCATCCCGGCAGCTTCCTCCGGAGTGGCGGCCGGGAACGCTCGGTAGATCTTGGTGGGTTCGATCATCGGGGTGCGCACCAGCGGCATGTGCACGATCGTGAAGGTGACGCCGTTGCCGTAGGTCTCACTGGCCACCACCCGCGCGAACGCATCGAGCGCTGCCTTGGAAGACACGTAGGCGGAGAAGCGGGGGGTGTTGGTCTGCACTCCGATCGAGGAGATGTTCACGATGTGGCCGAACTGCCGGGTCGTCATGTGCGGGAGCAGGCCCAGGGTCAGCCGCACGGCGCCGAAGTAGTTGACCGCCATGGTGCGCTCGTAGTCGTGCATGCGGTCGTAGGACAGCCGCACCGAGCGGCGGATCGAGCGGCCGGCGTTGTTGACCAGCATGTCGATGCTCTCGTGGTCGGCGAGCAGCTGTTTGATCAGCTCGTCCACGGACTCGGGTTCGGTGATGTCGCAGGAGTAGACGTGCGCCTGCCCGCCACCGCGCTCGATCTCGGCGCGGACCTCCTCGAGCTCCTCGGCGCGCCGCGCGACCAGTAGCGGTACGCCGTGACGCTCGGCGATCTGCAGTGCGGTGGCGCGCCCGATCCCCGACGACGCTCCCGTGACGACCACCCGGCGCCCCGCCAGTGGCCCGCCCGGCCGGGGCAGCCGGGGCCGCAACGGGTCGAGGTGGCGCGCCCAGTAGCCCCACAGCACGGATGCGTACTCGGACAGATCCGGCACCCGGATGCCGCTGCCCGCGAGCTCCGCCTGGGTGGCCGTGCTGTCGAACACCGGGCGGAAGGTCAGGTGCGGCAGGACCTCCTCGGGGACGCCCAGCTCGGCCAGCGCCGCCGACCGCAACGAGTCCGCGCCCGGCAGCCGGCCGAGCAGCCCCCCTGCCGCCCCGGCCAGCCCGAGCAGCGGCCGGCTCACGGCCCCCGGCAGTACGGTGCTGGCCCGTGGCGCCCCGGCCGCGCGGGCGAAGGCGTCATAGACCTCCACCATGCCCTGTGGCCGTGGCGCGACGAGGTGAAACGCGCGACCGTCGAGCCCGGGCCGGTGCGCCAGCTCGACCAGCGCGTCGGCCACGTAGTCGACCGGCACGATGTTCGTCGCGCCGAGGTCCGGCAGCGGCATCGGCATCGGCACCGGGGCCGGAGCGCGCAGTGACGCCAGCCACGCGATCGCGGGCAGCAGGTAGTAGGGCCCGTCGACCTTGACCATCTCCCCGGTGCGCGAGTCGCCGACCACCACCGCCGGCCGGTAGACGCGCCAGGGCGTCGCCGATTCCCGCACCAGCGCCTCGGCTGCGAACTTGGTGGCGTGATACGGCGAGGGCAACCCCTGGCCGGTGTCGAAGTCGGCCTCGGTGAAGCGGCCCGGATGGTCCCCCGCCACAGCCACCGAGGACACGTGGTGCAGGCAGCCCGCGCCGACCCGGGTGGCGAGTTCGACCACCCGGCCGGTTCCGTCCACGTTGGCCTTGCGGTTGGCCTCCTCGCCCGCCGCGAGGTCGTAGATCGCGGCGAGGTGCACCACGTGGTCGACACCGGTCAGCTCGTCGAGGTCGGCCTGGCGCAGCCCCAGGTCGGGTGCGGTGAGGTCGCCGACCACCGGCCTGATGCGCTCGCCGCCGTCGAGACGGGCCGCGAGCCGGGTAAGCCGGTCCCGCGATGCCTCGCGGATCAGCACGGTGACCGCGTCGCAGTCCTGCCGTGACACCAGGCGGGCCAGCACGTGGCGGCCGAGGAAGCCGGTCCCCCCGGTGACCAGGTACCGCATGGCGCCTCCGTTCGTCAGTCCCGGCGGGCTTTGCTACTGATCAGTAAACTAGCGGGTGGGTCAACCGGTCCCGCATGCGGGTGATTTCCGGCTCGGTGGTGTTCAGCCGCACTGCCCGGCTGCCGATGGCCGTCGTAGTGAGGATGAGCAGGAGCACCACTGAGCCGATCGGGGCCCGGGTCGCGGACGGCATGGACGTGCCGCGCCCCCAGCTCGCAGCGGCACTGGCCCGTGGATTGAGCCATACCACCGTGTGTGAGCACGTGGTCGCGACGATGGCGGCCGAGCTGGCAGCCGATGTGGCGCTGTGCGAGCAGCTGGCGCGGCTGCCGTCCCGGGAGCGGGTGGTGCTGCGTCGCGCGGAGAGTCAGGCCATGGACGCGGTGGCGCTCGGGCTCGCCGCGGGATCGGCGCACCGGATTGCGCCCGACGGCGGCGCCGAGGTGCTCGTCCTGCACGGCGACGGCTGGTCGCTGGTCGCCCGTAGCGGGCCGGTGCTGGTGTTCCTGCTCGACGCCGCACCCTGCCTGGTGATCGACCGCAGCAGGGCCGACGGCGCCGCAGAGCTGGTCGCCGACCTCGACGCCCGGATCGGCTGACCCCGCACGCCGCATTCCTCGCCGCCCGCCATGCGCCGCCCACCACGCGCCGGATAGCCGGCGCCACCAGGGGCAGGACGCCGCCCGCCACGCGCCGTGGAGGGCACCTTCACCGCAGCTGACGCAGTGCAGGTGCCCTTGACGGCGACTGGGCCGCCGCGGTCGCGGCAGCCGCCGGCTATCCGACGGGCAGCGGCTCGATCGGCCCGTAGAGGGTGGTGCGCTGCGCCAGCGGCCGGTCGAGTGGCGCGACGATCGCGCGGAACCCCGCCTCGTCGAGGCCCTGCCCATGGCTCGCGCCTGCAGCCCGGCTGATGTTCTCGTCCATCAGCGTGCCGCCGAGGTCGTCCACCCCTGCCTGCAACAGCTGCCGGGCGCCGCTGGCGCCGAGTTTGACCCAGGACGCCTGCACGTGGTCGATCAGGCCGCGATAGGCGATCCGCGCCACGGCGTGCACCAGCAGCACCTCCCGCCAGGTCGGCCCGCGGCGGGCGGCGCGCTTGAGGTACATCGGGGTGGCCATGTGCACGAACGGCAACCCGACGAACTCGGTGAACCCTCCCGTCTCGCGCTGCAAGTCCCGGGTGCGTACCAGGTGCCGCGCCCAGTGCACCGGCTGCTCGATGGCGCCGAACATCATCGTGACGTTGGAGCGCAGGCCCACCGAATGCGCCACCCGGTGTGCCTCGAGCCACTCCTCGGTATCGATCTTGTCGGGGCACAGCACCGCGCGCACCTCATCGTCGAGGATCTCGGCGGCGGTGCCGGGCAGCGTCTTCAGACCCGCCTCGCGCAGCCGGGCCAGGTAGTCGGCGAGCGGCTCGCCGAGCCGGCGGGCGCCCTCGGTGACCTCCAGCGCGGTGAAGCCGTGGATGTGCATCCCCGGTGCCGCCTCGTGGATCGCCCGGCACACCGAAAGGTAGTACTCGCCGTCGAAGCTGGGATGGATGCCGCCCTGCAGGCACACCTCGGTGGCGCCGAGCTGCTGCGCTTCCAGCACGCGGTCGATGATCTCTTCGTGCTCGAGCAGGTAGGGCGCGCCACGCAGGTTCAGTGACAGCTTGCCCTTGGAGAACCCGCAGAAGCGGCAGCGGAAGGTGCACACGTTGGTGTAGTTGATGTTGCGGTTGGCCACCCAGGTGACGGTGTCGCCCACGGTCACCGCGCGCAGTTCGTCGGCCAGCTCGGCCACGGCGGCGACCTCCGGCCCCCGCGCGCAGAACAGCGTGACCAGCTCGTCGATACCGGGCTCCTGGCCCGCGCGCACCCCGTCGAGCACCTCCGCGACCGCCCCGCCTGCACTCGCCGGACCGGGTAGCAGGGCGGGCGGCGGTGCGTCGGATCCGGAGTACCACGCGGTGGAGTGGCGACCGGACAGCGAGACCTCGGCGCCGTCGCCGACGTTCGCGGCGTCCTGCGACTCCTCTCGGACCACCGCGCCGGGATCGTCGCGGCCCAGGCTCTCGGCGTCGGAGCGGTCGAGCACCGGGAAGTGCATCGCCTCGTCGAGCCACCGCGACGGGTCCAGCGCATACTCCGGGTAGATCGTCAGCCGCGGTGCCAGCACGTGACCCGCCGACTCGGTCACGCCCCGCAGCTCGTCGAGGCCGGGCCAGGGCCGCTCCGGATTGACGTGATCCGCGGTGACGGGGGAGACCCCGCCCCAGTCGTCGAGGCCGGCGGCGAGCAACCCGGCCGGGTCGTCGGACAGGTTCGGCGGCGCCTGCACGTGTACCTCGGGCGGCAGGATGAGCCGGGCCAGCGCGATCGCTCGGGCATGCTCCTCGGGCGGGCAGGCGGGCTCGTCGCGCATCGCCGTGCCCGGCTTGGGCAGGAAGTTCTGCACGATCACCTCCTGCACGTGCCCGTGCCGGCGGTGCGCCTCGGCGATGGCCCGCAGCGCCGACACCCGGTCGGCCTCGGTCTCGCCGATGCCCACCAGGATGCCCGTGGTGAACGGGATCGCGAGCTCGCCTGCGGACTCCAGGGTGGCCAGCCGCCGCGCCGGGTCCTTGTCGGGCGCGCCGCGGTGGGCGCGCAGGCCCGACCGCAGCGACTCGATCATCATCCCCTGGCTCGCGGTGACCTCGCGCAGCACGGCGAGGTCGTCACGGTGCAGCGCGCCGGCGTTGGCGTGCGGCAGCAACCCGGTCTCCTCGACCACCATCCGGCAGGCGTCCACCAGGTAGTCCACGGTCGACGTGTAGCCCCGCTGCGCCAGCCATTCCCGGGCCGCCGAGTAGCGCTCCTCGGGCCGCTCTCCGAGCGTGAACAGCGCCTCGTGGCAGCCGAACTCGGCGCCACGGCGCGCGATCGCCAGCACCTCGTCAGGTTCGAGGTAGGCCGACGGCAGCTCCCGGGGGGCGTGCGCGAACGTGCAGTAACCGCAGCGGTCCCGGCACAGCATCGTCAGCGGCACGAACACCTTGGGCGAGAAGGTCACTCGGCTGCCGTGTCTGACGTCGCGCAGTGCGGCGGCCCTCGCGAGCAGCTCCGCGGTGTCCAGGTCGCCAAGATCGCCGCCGTCGATCATCCCGTGCCCTCCTGACGTTGCTGCTCCCCCTGATCCTCCAGGACCGTAACCGCCCATCACCGGCGCTGCCCACGGCGCCCGCACCGTCGTCACCGGATTTTCGGTGGCACCGTTCAGCACGGTGCGAGGACGACCTGGTTGCGTCCCGCCTCCTTGGCGTGGAGCAGGGCCGTGTCCGCGGCCAGCAGCAGCCGGTCGAGCTCCTCGGCGTCGGCGGGGCCGACCGCCGCGCCGACCGAGACGGTGATGTGGTCGAGCTGCGAAGCCTTCCCGTCGAGCCCGAGCACCGGCACGGCGAGCCCGGAGATCCGGGCCCGGATCCGCTCGGCGACGTGACCGACCTCACCGGCACCCACGCCCGGCAGCAGCAGCACGAACTCCTCCCCGCCGAAGCGACCGGCCAGGTCGTACGGGCGCATCTGCTGCTGCAGCTCGCGGGCGACGGCCTTGAGGACTTCATCGCCTGCGAGGTGCCCGTGCCCGTCGTTGAGGGTCTTGAAGTGATCGATGTCGATCATCAGGATGCCCAGTGGGACGCCGGTGCGCCGGGAGCGTTCAAGCTCCTTGCCTGCCATCTCGTGCCAGAACACGGAGTTGGCGAGACCGGTCTTCGGGTCGTGCCGCGCGGCGTTGCGGAACTGCGGTACCAGCACGGCCCGGTGCAGCGCGAGCACCGACACCATGAGCACCACGACCAGCCACGACTCGCTGTTCATCAGCGAGGCGATGGCGACGCCGAGCCCGATGGAACCGGCCAGCACCAGCTGGTCACTCGGTTCACCGATCGCGGTGCGGATTCGCGTTCCCGGCCGGGACAGCAGGATGGCACCAACCACGAGACCATGGTTGACCAGCCAGAATGCCGTCGCGGCCAGGAGCATCGCGAGCAGCCCGACCGGACCTTCCGCCAGTCCCAGCCGCGTCGGCGGGTCGATCGCGGCGAGCACGAGCAGCGCGGCCGCGCCGGCCAGCACGATGGTGGCCGCCGAGAACGCCTTGCGGTAGAGCGGTGTGCGACGGGTGACACGCACCCAGCAGTGCGTGTAGGTCACAGCGACCAGCGCCACGGCCAGTGCCGGGGGCAGCAGCAGCACGGCCGCGAAGTTCCACATCGCCTTGAGGTTGACGTAGGCGACGCCCTCGGATGCCACTTCCCGCAGCCGCTCGATGCCGCGAGCCGCCTCCAGGTGCAGGATCGCACCGACCGCGAGGACGGCGAAGCCGAGCGCGTCCTTCGGGGTGGTGGGAGTCCGGAGGGCCAGCGCCGCGAGCAGGACCGCGAGTGTGTCGACGAGCAGAACGAGCGCGACGACTCGACCCGGCTGGGACCATAACGGCCATCGCCCAGGTGACAATCGACGCCGGAGTGTGACGAACTGTGCTTCCCCTGCCCGCGCCGTAGGGGCGACACTCACGATGCATTCCCCGTAAGAGTTATCCGACAGTGTGATCCACCGTAACCGCTGGTTCACCAACTGTCGCTGCTCCGATTGGTGGTGTGACGCACGCCATGGACGGAGCCGATCGAAGGAGATTCACATGACGCACTTCACCTCCGCTGGTTCCGAGTGGCACCGGCTCGCGGCAGGAGCGGCGAGTTCCGAGTGGCACAGGGGTTCCGAGTGGCACCGTGCCGTTGCCGGCTCCGAGTGGCACTGAACGGTCCCGCGCGCGGGGATCCGGGCCGGGCCGGGCCACCGGCCGCCTCATCGGGCGGTGGCGCGCTCGGCGCCCTCCGCGTGCCCGAGCGCCTCGGCGAGCAGGCCTCGTACGTGATCGCTCGCCGCGGTGTAGTAGACGAAGGTGCCCTCGCGGCGCCCTGACACCAGCCCGGCCAGCCGCAGCTTGGCCAGGTGCTGACTCACCGCGGTCGGTGCCGCCCCGACCAGCTCGGCCAGGCAGGACACCGAGGACTCGCCCTGCAGCAGCGCCCACAAGATCTTGATCCGGGTGGGATCGCAGAGCAGGCGGAACGACTCCGCCGCGAGGTGGACCTGCTCGTCGGCGGGCATGTCGAGGTCGGGGATCCCATCGTGCACGCCTTGAGAGTACTAACCTTCGTGTCTGCGTGATTGCGCAGACATGCTGGCAGGTATGGAGCTTGCCTGGTGGCGCACCGCGTGGACCGTCTCCGAGGTGCGCTGGGCGGGGCTGAGCCTGGCAGCGTTCCTGGGGCGGTACCGGCCGACCTCGCAGGATCACCGGCCTGCCGGTGCCCGAGCGCGATGCCGCGGTGGCGCCGGCGGCCTGAGGGGCTCGCAGGCGTCAGATGTCGACGCCGTACTGCTGCAGCCAGCTCAGCGGGTTGATCTTCTCGTCGCCGTTCTGCCAGATCTCGAAGTGCAGGTGCGGGCCGGTCGACTGGCCGCGGTTGCCCATCGTCGCGATCTGCTCGCCGGCCTTGACCTGCTGGCCCTCCGAGACCAGGGAGTCGTGGATGTGACCGTAGACCGAGATGGTGTCGTCGGGGTGCTCGACCTGCACCCACATCCCGAACCCGCTCGCCGGGCCGGACTCGACGACGATCCCGTCGGTGGTCGAGTAGATCGGAGTCCCGATCTCGTTGGCGATGTCGATGCCGTTGTGCGACGAGCCCCAGCGGGAACCGAAGCCCGAGGTGAGTTCCCCGGAAGCCGGCCTGACGACCTCGCCGGCCGATACCGGCAGCTGCGAGGCACCGTCCGCGGCGGCCTCCCGCTCGGCGGCGGCGCGTTCGGCGGCCGCTTGCTCGGCGGCCTCCCGCTCGGCGGCGGCACGCTCCTCCGCGAGCTGCTGACCTTTGGCCAGGCTCGCGACGTCCTGGACGCCGCTGTCCTGCGTCACCGGCATGACGTCGGGCAGCGGGAGTACCCCGGGTGCGGGCGCGGCGCCGCCGACTCCGGTGAATCCCGCCGCGGCGTCGCCGCCGAAGGCCAGCAGCGTGGTGTCTGCCGGCTTGTCACCGCCGGCCGGGTCGAGTCCCTGGGCCGCGGCGGTGACGGCGCCAACGGCGACGGCGGCCACCATGACGCGGCCACGTGCGCTGGGTGAGGGGTGGGGGAGCCGGTGCGCACCTCGACTATGGCCGCGGGCGTGCGCGGGTGCCGTATCGAGGGCTGTACTGGGTCTGTTGCCGCCGGGGGAGCGGTGTCGAGACAAGACTGCCCTTCCATTCGGGGGGCCGCTGAGGTGCCGGGCGGGGGATCCCGGGGAGCCGCATTCGGGGTGAGCTCCTACCTCCGTTACAGGGCCGTGATGAGGACTGGGGGAAGCTATCGACCGGCCACCGCCCGGGGCAACACACGCGGCCAGACCTACCCGGCCGGGCCGCTGAGCGGCTCTCATCGCGCGACGAGCGGCACCCGATCTTCGGTCCGAGTAGTCACCCGATGTACCCGGAGGGTAGCGAAACGCATTCCGTCGACGCCGCCGCTGCGTCAGCATGGGGTGATGAGCCATGGGGCCACCCGCTGTCGCACCGCGGCCATCGCCGTTCTCGCGGTCCTGCTCGCCGGCTGCACGACCGGCTCGCTGCCTGGTGCCCCGGGCTCGCCGAGCGCACCGGGGTCGAGCTCGCCGACCCCATCGCCTCCTGTCTCGCCCTTCACCGGCTTGCCGACGGACCTGGCCGCGCCGGTGCTCGTCGTCAAGATCGACAATGTCGGGCAGGCGCGGCCGCAGACGGGTCTCACCGCGGCCGATCTCGTCTACGTCGAACCGGTCGAGGGCGGGATCAGCCGGTTGGCCGCCGTGTTCCAGTCCCAGGTCCCGCCCGTCGTGGGCCCAGTGCGCAGCGTCCGCCGGACCGACGTGCAGCTGCTGGCGAACTTCGGCAGGCCGGCGTTCGCGTTCTCCGGCGAGGCTCCCGAGCTGCGGCCGCTGCTGGACCGGTCCCCGGCGGTGGACGTCTCGGCGCCCGCACGTCCCGGCGCTTACTTCCGGGAGGGGGCGCGCCCGCGTCCGCACAACCTCTACGGCGACGCCGCCCGGTTGGCACCCGCCGGGGCGCCACCGGTCGACATCGGCTTCGAGTTCGGTCCCACACCTGCAGGCGGGCGACCGGTCGAGGCCACCTCCGTGAGCTACCGGAGCGCGCGGATCGGCATCGAGTGGGCACAGGCCCAGCACCGCTGGGTCTTCGCGATGGATGGGGCGCCACTGCGAGCCGCGGAGGGCGGCCGTCCGGGTGCCGCGACGGTGGTGCTACAACGCGTTCGGTTGAAGCCCACCGCGATCCGGGACGCGACGGGGGCGGTGTCGCCGTTCGCCGTGACGGTGGGCCACGGCGAGGCGGTGGTGCTGCGCGACGGGCGGTCCTTCCAGGGCCAGTGGTCGCGGCCGGCGCCGCCTGCCCCGACCACGTTCAGCCGTTCCGACGGCACGCCGCTGCCCCTCGCGCCGGGAAAGGTGTGGGTGATTCTCGTGCCTGCTCCGGGCTAGCGGCGCTGCATCAACCGCCGACCGCGGCCTCGTGCCCGGAAGGGGCGAACGGCACCGCCCCGGCGACCAGCTCGTAGGAGTGCAGCCGGTCAGCCGGGTCGTGGAGCATCGTCGAGATCATCAGCTCGTCGGCGCCGGTGCGATCCTGCAGATCTGCCAGCTGCTCGCGCACGGCATCCGGCGTGCCCACCACATGCCCCTCGGTCCACTGCGCGATCACGGCACGGTCGCGTCCGGTCAACGGGGCGGCGGCAGCCTCCTCGGGGCTGGGCAACGGCGTGGGTCGCCCGGCGCGCAGCCGCAGGAACGACAGACCACCGGGCGCGGCGAGCCAGCGCGCCCGCTGGTCGTCCTCGGCGCAGACGACCGACGCGGTGACCATCGCGTAGGGGCGCGCCAGGACGTCGGAGGGCCGGAACGTCGCGCGGTAGAGCTCCAGCGCCGGCAGCGTGTTCGTGGCGCTGAAGTGGTGGGCGAAGGCGAACGGCAGGCCGAGGTGGCCGGCGACCTGGGCACTGAACCCGGACGAGCCGAGCAGCCACACCGCCGGTGTGGCGCCCCGGCCCGGTACCGCGGTGATCCCGGCGTAGGGATGGCCGTCGGGGAACCGGCCGGACAGGAACGCTCGCAGCTCGACGAGCTGGTCGGGGAAGTCGTCCGCGGACAGCGCCTCCGCCGACCGCCGCAGCGCCATGGCGGTGGCCTGGTCGGTGCCGGGAGCTCGGCCGATGCCGAGGTCGATCCGGCCGGGGTAGAGGGCCTCGAGCGTGCCGAACTGTTCGGCCACCACCAGCGGAGCGTGGTTGGGCAGCATCACCCCGCCCGAACCGATCCGCATCCGGCTGGTCACGGCCGCGACCTGTCCGATCATCACCGCAGTCGCCGAGCTGGCGATACCGGGCATGTTGTGATGCTCGGCCAGCCAGTAGCGGGTGAAGCCGAGGTCCTCGGCCCGGCTGGCCAGCTCGAGGCTCGCCCGCAGTGCATGACCCGGTGTGCTGCCGGTGCCGACCGGGGCCAGATCGAGGACGGACAGCGGTACGGGGGTCGCGCCAGTGGCGGTTGGGCCGGTCACGTCCGGCGCAACGCCGGGAGCGCACCGGATCTTCCACAGCCGCCGAATATACCCAACGGGGGTATAGTGTAAACTGGCGTCGAGAGCAGGAGGGGACGGTACCCATGGCCAGTTACAGCACCGACCGTGAGCTCTACCTCAAGCGGCTCCGGCGTATCGAGGGCCAGATCCGAGGGCTGCAGCGCATGGTGGAGCGCGACGAGTACTGCATCGACGTGCTCACCCAGGTCAGCGCCTCGACCAAGGCGCTGCAATCCTTCGCACTGGCAATGCTCGAGGAGCACATGAGCACCTGCGTCGTCGATGCGGCTGCCGAGGGTGGTGGGGAGGCGGCCGTGAAGGTCAAGGAGGCCTCCGATGCCATCGCCCGCCTGGTGCGGTCCTGAGCGGCAGACGACGACACCGAGGAGCGCTTCCATGGCCGGCACCGACACCGTGTTCGAGTACACCGTCAGCGGGATGAGCTGCCGGCATTGCATCGACGCGGTCACCGATGCGGTCGGCCGCATCGACGGCGTCGCCGGTGTCGACGTCGACCTCGACAGTGGCCGGGTCCGCGTACACAGCGACCGGGCGCTCGACGACGCCGAGGTCCGGGCGGCGATCGACGAGGCAGGTTACGAGGTCGTGGCCGGATGAGCACGGCCACCGATCCGGCACCACTGGACCACCGAGTCGAGCTGTCGATCGGGGGTATGACCTGCGCCTCCTGCGCGGCGCGGATCGAGAAGAAGCTCAACCGGCTCGACGGGGTGAGTGCGAGCGTCAACTATGCCACCGAGAAGGCCCGGGTCCGCTATGCCGACGCCGTGACACCGGACGACCTGGTGGACGCGGTCGTCCGGACCGGCTACACAGCCGAACTGCCGGAGCTGGCCACTCCCGAGCCCGGCGATGCCGAGCAACCGGGCGAGATCGGGGCGCTGCGCGACCGGGTGCTGGTCTCGACCACCCTGTCGGTACCGGTGATCGTGCTGGCGATGGTGCCACCGCTGCAGTTCACCCACTGGCAGTGGCTCTCGCTGGTGCTGGCCTCCCCGGTCGTGGTCTGGGGCGCGCTGCCGTTTCACCGCGCCACCTGGGCCAACCTGCGCCACGGCGCGGCCACGATGGACACCCTGATCTCCATGGGCGTGCTCGCCGCGTTCGGCTGGTCGCTCTACGCGCTGTTCCTGGGCTCGGCCGGAGTGCCGGGGATGACCCATGAGTTCAGCCTCACCGCCAGCCGGATGGCAGGCGATGGGCAGATCTACCTCGAGGTGGCCGCGGGGGTCACCACATTCATCCTGCTGGGGCGCTATTTCGAGGCGCGGTCCAAGCGGCGGGCCGGCGCCGCGCTTCGAGCGCTGCTGGATCTCGGTGCCCGCGATGTCGCAGTGCTGCGCGACGGCCCCGGCAGCCTCACCGAGGTGCGGATCCCGACCGAGGAGCTCGCGGTCGGTGACCGGTTCCTGGTGCGGCCGGGCGAGCGGCTCGCCACCGACGGGGAGGTCGTCGACGGCTCCTCGGCCATCGACGAGAGCATGCTCACCGGAGAGTCGGTGCCGGTCCAGGTGTCACCCGGTTCGGCCGTCACCGGCGGGACGGTGAACTCCGGCGGCCGGCTGACGGTTCGTGCCACCCACGTCGGCGCCGATACCCGGCTGGCGCAGATGACGAAGCTGGTGCAGGAAGCGCAGAGCGGCAAGGCGCAGGTGCAGCGGCTGGCCGACCGCATCTCCGCCGTGTTCGTGCCGGTCGTCATCGTGATCGCGGCGGCCACCCTGGTGGTGTGGCTCGCCGCCGGGGCAGCGGCGGCCGCGGCCTTCACCGCCGCCGTCGCCGTGCTCATCATCGCCTGC
This sequence comes from Pseudonocardiaceae bacterium, assembly GCA_009379815.1. GTDB lineage: Bacteria > Actinomycetota > Actinomycetes > Mycobacteriales > Pseudonocardiaceae > WHSY01. Next base: position 64,431 of record WHSY01000002.1, on the reverse strand, counting down.
CCCTGTGCGCTGGGCCTCGCGACGCCGACCGCGCTGCTCGTCGGCACCGGCCGGGGCGCGCAGCTGGGCATTTTGATCAAGGGTCCGGAGGTGCTGGAGTCGACCCGCCGTGTCGACACCGTGCTGCTGGACAAGACCGGCACCATCACCACCGGCACCATGTCGCTGGTCGACGTGCTGCCCGTGCCCGGCCAGGACGCCGGCGACGTGCTGCGCCTGGCCGGGGCGGTGGAAGACGCCTCCGAGCACCCGGTCGCCCGCGCCATCGCCGACGGGGCCCGGCAGCGCTGCAGCTCCCTCCCGGCGGTGTCGGGGTTCACCTCGAGCGAAGGCCTCGGCGTCGCCGGCGAGGTCGAGGGCCGGGCCGTGCTGGTGGGGCGACCGGCCTGGCTCGCCGAAGCGTGGTCGTCGGCCCTGCCCGGGGCGCTGGCCGGGGCGTCGGCGCAGTCGGAGCGCAACGGCCGCACCGTCGTCGCCGTCGCCTGGGACGGGCAGGTGCGGGGCCTGCTCACCGTCGCCGACACCGTCAAGCCCACCAGCGCCCCGGCAGTGGCATCGCTGCGTGAGCTCGAGTTGCACCCGGTGCTGCTCACCGGCGACAACGAGACGGTCGCCCGTGCCGTGGCCGCCGAGGTGGGCATCGACGACGTCATTGCCGGGGTGCTGCCCGAGGGCAAGGTCGAGGAGGTGCGGCGGCTGCAGTCGCAGCGCCGCGTCGTCGCGATGGTCGGTGACGGCGTCAATGACGCCGCTGCGCTGGCACAGGCCGACCTGGGCCTGGCGATGGGCACCGGCACCGATGTCGCCATGGAGGCAGGTGACCTCACCCTCGTACGTGGCGATCTGCGGGTGGCTGCGGACGCAATCCGGCTGTCCCGCCGCACGCTGGGCACGATCAAGGGCAACCTGTTCTGGGCGTTCGCCTACAACGTGGCAGCGCTGCCGCTGGCCGCGTTGGGGCTGCTCAACCCCATGATCGCGGGAGCGGCGATGGCGTTGTCCAGCGCGTTCGTGGTGTCCAACAGCCTGCGGTTGCGCCGCTTCCGCCCGCTCGCCCCGTCCACCTGAGTCAGGCGCGGCTCCTGCGGATCAGGCCGGGACACGTGTGGCGTGCCCTGCGTCACGCAGCGCTCGGCGCAGCATCTCGGCGGCGGCGTCCATCTCGTCGGGGTCGGGGTCGGACTCCGCGAGTGCGAAGTCGAAGTCCGTCATGCCCCACGCCGGGAAGACGTGCACGTGCAGGTGGGGCACCTCGAAACCGGCGATGACCACACCGGAGCGGGGCGCGTCGAACGCGCCGCGCTGCACAGCGCCGATCTGCTTGGCGACCGTGAGGAGATGGGCGAGCAGGTCGTCGTCGGCGTCGGTCCAGTTGTCGACCTCCTCGCGCGGCACGACCAGCGTGTGCCCGGTGCGAAGGGGTGCGATGGACAGGAACGCGACGCACCGGTCGTCGCTCCAGACGAACCGGCCCGGCAGCTCGCCCTCGATGATCCGGCTGAACACGGTCGTCACTTGTTACTCCCTCGGCTCGGCGGGGTGATGGCGGGAGCCTAGGGCGCGAGCACGGCGCGCGTGGCGCAGCCCACGACAAGATTGTCGGGCTCAACTCACATACTTTGCCGCCGTGGGGGTATCCAGGAGGGACGTGGTCGAGCCAGCAGTGAGGAGGGCGCAGTGCGGGACGACGCGCACGCCGAGCTCCACGTCAGGAGCAGGTTCCGCGCCGCGGCGTATCGGGCCAAGCAGATCTATCCGGGAGCCGTGGGGGAGCTGCTGTCCCGGGAGATAATGTCCTGGGAGGAGTTCGGATACCGCCTGGGCGGGGAGGCGCTGATGTCGCAGGTGGTCACGGACGTGCTCGACCGGCCGGTTCCCGACGCCGAAGCGGCCTGACGGGGCGGGGACGCGCGGGTGCGTCGCGCGGCGAGCCTGTACGGGACGGTGAAGCGTACCTAAGGTGATGGGGTCAACGACCGTGGCGGCCGAAGGTGCCTGGATGGACGAGGTCGAAACCCCGGCGGGGGCTCTCCTGGCGCGGTTGCGGGAACGCCTGCGGGGCGAACAGCGGCTGATCGTCGCCTACTCCGGGGGCGTGGACTCCGCGCTGGTGGCGGCGGTGGCCACCGAGGTGCTCGGTGATCGGGCCGTCGCCGTCACGGCCGTCTCGTCGAGCCTGCCCGCCGCCGAGCGCAGGGCCGCCAGGGAGCTCGCCCGGGCTCGCGGCATCGCCCACGTCGAGGTGCGCACCGACGAGATCGAGCGCCCCGAGTACGTGGCCAATGCGGGCGACCGCTGCTACCACTGCAAGTCGGCGCTGTTCGACGCGGTCGAGCCGCTGGCGACGCTGTCCGGCGCCAACGTGGCACTGGGCACGAATGTCGACGACCTCGGAGATCACCGTCCCGGCCAGCACGCCGCCGCTGCCCGAGGTGCCATCGCGCCGCTGTGCGACGTCGGTTTCGGCAAGGCCGAGGTGCGCCGGGTGAGCGCGGCGCTGGGGCTGTCGACCGCGGCGAAGCCTGCGGCGGCCTGCCTCGCCTCGCGCGTCGCCTACGGGGAGCCGGTCACCGAGGAGCTCCTGCACCGCATCGAGGTCGCCGAGGAGGCGGTCCGGGCGCTGGGCTTCCCGGTCTGCCGGGTGCGCTCGCACGGCGACGGCGCCGTGGCCAGGGTCGAGGTGCCCGCCGACGAGGTGGACCGCGCTGCCGGGCTGCGGACGGATCTCGACGCCGCGGTTCGCGGTGCGGGGTTCGCGTTCTGCGCGCTGGACCTGCAGGGCTTTGCCAGCGGCCGGATGAACGTGCTGCTCGGTATGCCGGCTGCGGCCGCCCGGTGAGCGGTGGGGGTGGCTTCACCGATCTCGGCTTCGCCCGCCCGGACGTGGGCCGGGAGAGCCGTCAGGGCCTTCCGGAGGTCGTGTACGGGCCGGGCAAGGCCCCCGGGCAGATCGTCGCGATCGTCGGGAGCCTGCTCGAGGCCAACACCGGGCCGGTGCTGGCGACGCGGCTGGCGCCGCAGAAGGCCGACGAGGTTTCCGCACAGCTGCCCGGCGGCAGCTACGACGAGGTCGCCCGCGTGCTGAGCTGGCGGCACGCCCGGTCGCGGGGGTTCCGGGTCGTGGTGGCCTCGGCCGGTACCTCGGACGGGCCGGTCGCGGCCGAGGCGGTGGCAGTGGCCACGGCGATCGGCCTGTCCGCCCGGCTGCTGGCCGATGTCGGCGTGGCCGGGATCCACCGGCTGCTCGCCGAGACCGACGACCTGGCCGCCGCGGATGCGCTGATCTGCGTGGCCGGCATGGATGGCGCGCTGCCCAGCGTGGTGGGCGGTCTGGTGGACTGCCCGGTGATCGCGGTCCCCACCTCGGTGGGCTACGGGGCTGCACTCGACGGGATCACGCCGATGCTGGCGATGCTCACCTCGTGCGCGGCCGGCGTGGTCGTGGTGAACATCGACTCCGGGTTCGGTGCCGCCATGGCCGCACACCGGATCGCGACGGTCCGGGAGCGGCGGTGATCCTCTGGTGCAACCCGTTCAACGGGATCTCCGGGGACATGCTGCTCGGTGCCCTCATCGACCTCGGCGCCCCGGTCGACGGCATCCGTGACGCGGTCGCGAGCACCGGGATCACCGGCTGGACGCTGGCCGCGGAGCGCGTCCGGCGGGGCGGTCTCGGCGCTACCCGCGCGGTCGTGGGGGTGACCGACACGGCGACCGAGCGGCGGGCGGCGCAGCTCCTCGAGCTGATCGGCCACGCCCGGCCGGCGCCGGTGGCGCAGCTGGCCGCCGCCGCCGTGACGGCGATCGCCGGCGTCGAGGGGCGGCTGCACGCCGCGGATCCCGACCAGGTTGCGCTGCACGAGATCGGCGGGCTGGACACCGTGGTCGACACCGTGGGGGTCGCGGCCGCCCTGCACCTACTCGGCGTGACCGAAGTGCACTGCGGCCCGCTGGGGCTGGGTGCGGGCTCGGTGGCCACCAGGCACGGCGCGCTGCCCGCTCCCGCTCCCGCCACGCTGGCCCTGCTCGCCGAGGCGGGCGCGGAGATCACCGGTGCCGGGCTCGACGGCGAGACCGTCACCCCGACCGGCGCCGCCCTGCTGCTCGCGGCCGGTGCGCGGTACGGGGCGCTGCCGGCGATGACGCTGCGAGGCGCGGGCTACGGCGCGGGCAGCAAGCAGTTCGAGGACCGGCCCAACGTGCTGCAGGTCGTGCTGGGTTCGCGTTCGCCGACCGCCGCGTCGTTCGTGCTCCTCGAGACCAACGTCGACGACGTGACCGGCGAGGTGCTCGGCCACCTCATCGGCGTGGCGCTGCAGGCCGGAGCGGCGGACGTCTGGGTCTCGCCGATCGTGATGAAGAAGAACCGCCCGGCGCACACCGTGCACGTGCTCGCCCCGCCGGAACGTGCCGCGCAGCTCGAGCGGCTCGTGCTCGCCGAGACCGGCAGCCTCGGGCTTCGCCGAAGCCACGTCGACCGGCTGGCACTGCCCCGCAGCGACAGCACCGTCGACGTCGACGGCCACCCGATCAGGGTCAAGCGCGGTCCGTGGGGAGCCAAGCCCGAGCACGACGACGTGGTGGCGGCGGCCGTGGCGCTCGACGTGCCCGTGCGGGTGGTGGCCGACAGGGCACGACGGGAGTCAGCTGGCGCCGACGATCTCGATCTCGGGAGGGCGCCGTAGCGTGTTGGTCACGTAGCAGACCCGTTCTGCCGCGCTGACCAGCCGGGCCAGCTCGGCGCCCGCCGGCCGCTGCGCCCGGACCTCGATCAGCAACCGGGAGAACCGCGGCCCGTCGTAGCGGCCGGTGACGTCGACGTCGAGGCCCTCGAGCTCGATGTCGCGCTTGGCTGCGCTGTAGGCCATCGCGAGGGTGAAGCAGGACGCGACCGACGCCAGCAGCAGATCGGTCGGTTGCGGCCCCCGATCCGTGCCGCCCATGGACTCCGGCTCGTCCACGGTGAGCTCGAAACCACCGGCTTGCACCACGGCGCGCAGCCCGCCGTCCCACCGCGACTGCACGGTCCGATCGGTCACCTGCGCCACCTCCAGCTCGGCTTCACCGGCACTGCAACACGTGTGCAATCACGTCGGCGATCGTGATGCCCATCATGACCTGACGTCGTCGCTGCCAGGGAGGTCACCGTGTCGCCAACGCTCTGCGTCCGTCAGGAAGACGTCGTGGGCCTCGCCACCTGCCGGGGTGGCTGTGTCGATGCCGCGCTGCGACGGCATCATGATCGGCTGCTCGCGGTGGAGACCGATGGCGACGAGCTGCTCGAGCTCTTCGAGCTCGCGGTCACCTGGGGGGAGCTGGACTACTCCCGCGAGCCGCTCGTGCCGCCGCAGCAGTGGTTGGATTTCGCGCTGTGCCACCAGTGGCGTGACCCCGACCGGATGCTGCGGGTCTTCAGCCTGGCCACCGACATCGCGTCGCGGTCGAGTCGCGGCGACACAGCTGCCGCCCCGCGGAACCCGGTCTTCGCCGCCGCCGGGTAGCGCCACCGGCCTCGTCACCGCTGCGCCCTGCCCAGGCCGGTGACCGGGGCATCGCTGGTGTCGAGCACCGTCGCCGACGCCGAGCCCAGCCGCAACCTCAGCTCGCCCGAGGTGTCGATCCGGCCGATCGTCGCCGCGTGCAGGCCGCGGTCGTGGAACTGCCCGGCACACTCCTGCTCCCGGCCGGGCGGGACGCACAGCAGGAAGGCGAAGCTGGGAAAGCAGGTCAGCCACCGCGGCAGGCCGACCCCGGCCGGGACGGGCAGCACATCGAGGTCGACGGTGGTACCGAACCCGCCCCACTCGAGCAGCATCGCCAGCGAACCGACCAGGCCGGCCATGCTGACGTCCTTGGCCGCAACGCAGGCACCGGAGGACGCGACCTGCGCGAGCAGCCGCACATCCCCGGCGCAACGGGTACCGCGCTGCTCGAAGGCGGGAAAGAAGGGGAAGTCGGGACGCAGCTGCCCGTCGAGGGCGCAGCACATCAGCAGGCTCTGCCCGGCGATGATCCGGGTGACCGACAGCGGGTGGCCGGTGCTGCCGACACCGAACGCGGAGACCGCGGGTTCGCCGTCGTGCGGGGTCAGGTGCCCGCCCAGGATCGGCACGTCGTAGAGCTCGCCTGCGTGACGCATGCCCCGCAGCGCGGCGCGGGCCGTGTCCTCGGAAGCGACGATGGTGTCGACGATGCCCAGCGGAGTCGCGCCCATCGCCGCGAGGTCGTTGATGTTGGTCAGCACCGCGGCGAAGCCTGCCCCGAACGGGTCCGCCCGCACGAACGGTGGCCACAGTGCCTCCCCGCACGCCACGACCTTGCCCCCGAAGGCGTCGACGACGGCGCCGTCGTCACCCGGACCGGCGAGCCAGTCGCTCGCGCCGAGGACCTCGGAGACGATGCCGATCGCGGACTTGTCGCGCATCCCCGCGTGCGACCGCACCGCCTCGACGATCTCGCCGAGCATGCCACCTCCATGAGCATCGCTGCCGTGGCGGTGATGTGAGCAAGGACTCGCATCGCCACTCACGGAGTACGTTTCTGATAGTAGGCGCTTCTCCACTATCTGATCTACCATCGAAGCGTGGCCCACGCGAGCTTCCTCGAGCTGCCCGACCGTACGCCCAAGCCGCGCAGCACCGGGCTGACCCATGTCATCGACCCCGGTGTCGGGCCGGCGGCCGCGGCCGACGTGCTGGCCTCGGGCGCGCAGTACATCGACATCTGGAAGGTCGGCTGGGGCGTCGCGTATCTCGACGGCGCCCTGGAGACCAAGCTCGCGTTGCTCGCCGAGCACGGGGTGTCGAGCTGCCTGGGTGGGACCCTGCTGGAGCTCGCCTGGGCGCAGGGCAGGGCCGGCGAGTGCCTGCAGTGGGCCGCAGCGACCGGCTTCGACCACGTCGAGGTCTCCCGCGGCACAGTACCGATGAGCCTGCACGACAAGCGCGAGCTGATCCGGCTCGCCGCGAGGGACTTCGTCGTGCTGGCCGAGGTCGGCACGAAGTCGCCCGACGAGGCGCTGGCGGCACGGCACTGGCCGGCCGAGGCGTCCTCGGATCTCGACGCGGGGGCACAGCTCGTGGTCACCGAGGGCAGGCAGAGTGGCACGGTCGGGACCTTCACCTCCTCCGGACGGGTGCGGCCCGACGTGGTCGAGGCGGTGGTCGCCGCGGTGGGACGTGACCGGGTGATTTTCGAAGCGCCGCGAACCGCCCAGCAGGCGTGGTTCGTCCGCCGGTTCGGGACCGGTGTCAACCTGGGCAACGTCGCACTGTCCGACGTGCTCGGCGTCGAGACGCTGCGCCTCGGGCTGCGATCGGACACCGCTGTCTGGGATGGCGTGCTGGGCAACGGCGAGCACGGCGCGGTGGGATCGGGCCCGGCGTGATCCCGCACGGTCCGAACGTGGTGCCCGGCCGTTACCGCGGGGTGTCCGTCGCGACGCTGCCGGCGGGTGTCGAGCTCGCGGAATCCTCGCTGCGCGCGCACTTCCTGGGTAGGGAGGTCTACCGGCGCACCCGGTTCGTCGTCGCGCGCCGTGGCGCGCAGACCGCGCTGCTCGCCGTCACCCGCGAGTCCGATACCGAGCTGTTCACTCCCGTCGTCGACGTCGCGCTGCTCGCAGGCCCCGACGAGTGCGCCTACGTGCACGAGCCGGAGACCGACACCGCCATCCCGTCGATGCTGGCGGCCACGGCAGCCGCAGCGGCGCCCGGCACCCGCGCCGTCGTGGTGCACGGTCGGTCCGGGCACGTGAACTTCATCATCGACCCCCGCCCGTTGCGCATCGTGGTGCGCGAGGTGGTGCCCCCGGAGCAGGCGAAGCTGCTCGACCAGGCTCGCCGGGTGCTCACGGTCGCCGAGGAGCTGCCCCCGATCGAACTGGTGGCCGAGCTGGTCGACCTGGCCGAACTCGCCGCCACCCGCCCTGCGGATCACTACCTGTTGCCCTGCCGCGGATCGGGCGGCGAGGTGCCGGGCGCGACGATCTCGTACCTGGACGAACGACCGGACCGAGCGGACTGGACGCTGCTGGGATGCACCCGCTCGCGGCAGATCCACCGCTGGTTCTACGGCGACGACGCTCCCCACGTCGACTTCTGCCCGCGGCGTGCGGCGGTCGCGGTCGCCGGGCCGGTGCTGTCCAAATGCTGCCTGCAGGAGGAGCACCTCGAGGAGAGCGAGGGTTGCGTCTCGGTGCCGTGGGGTTCCTCGCTCGAGCAGGTCCGCACGGCGCTGGGCCGCCTTGCCGCGCAACGGGAGCCCGCATGGGCACCCGCCTGACCGACTCGGTCATGTACGCCCACCTGTGGGCCACGCCGGAACTCGCGGCGGTGTTCGACGAGCGGGCCCGGCTGCAGTCCTGGTGCGACATCCTGGCCGGGCTGGCTCGGGCGCAGGCCCGGCTGGGCATCATCCCGGCGGCCTCGGCCGACGCGATCGCCGCTGCCCGTGCCGACGCGCTCGACATGGACTACGTGGCCGAGCAGACCCGGCTGACCTCGCACTCGACGCTGGGCCTCATCCGTGGCCTGATGCGGGTGCTGCCCGAGCACGCCCGCGAGCACGTCTACTTCGGTGTCACGGTCCAGGACGTCACCGACACCTGGTTCGGGGTGGTGATGCGCGAGGTCGGCACCGTGGTGTGGCGTGACCTGCGCGCGCTCGAGGCGTCACTGCTCGAGCTGGCCGCCGCCCACCGCGACACGGCCATGGCGGGCCGCACCCACGGCCAGCCGGGTGCCCCCGTCACCTTCGGGCTCAAGGCTGCGTCCTGGGCCGACGAGGTGCGCAGGCACGTCGAGCGGCTGCGCGACGGCCGGGACCGCTGGCTGGTCGGCCAGCTCGGGGGCGCGGTCGGCGCGCTGGGGTTCTTCGGCCCTGCAGCCACCGAGCTGCGCAGGATGTTCTGCGCCGAGGTGGGGCTGGCCGATCCCGGCATCTCGTGGCTGACCTGCCGGGACCGCATCGCCGACTTCGGCCAGCTGCTCGCGATGGTCGCCGGCACGCTCGCGCGGATCGGCGCCGAGGTCTACGAGCTCGCCCGGCCCGAGATCGGCGAGCTCGCGGAAGCCGCCCCACCCGGCGCGGTCAGCAGCATCACCATGCCGCACAAGCGCAACCCCGAGGGCAGCGAGCACCTCGACACGCTGGCCCGGCTGGCCCGCTCCTCGGCCGGGGTGCTCACCGAGGGGATGGTCGCCGCCGGCGAGCGCGACGGCCGTGCCTGGAAGGCCGAGTGGGCGGCACTGCCCGAGGTATGCCTGCTGACCGGGGCGGCGCTGGCGCTGGGTCGACAGCTGGTCACCGGTCTCGAGGTCGATGCCGGCGCGATGGCGGCCAACCTCGACCGCTACGGCGAGGCGCTGAGCTCGGAGCGGGTGCTGGCCGGGCTGTCGTCGCGGATCGGCAAGCATCGCGCCCAGCAGCTGCTGCACGAGGTGCTACGCGAGGACGGCGGCGACCCGGGTCGCGGGCTGGTCGAGCGCGGGGTGGTCGAGCGCGGGGTGGCCAGCGCCGCGGACGTGCGCTCCTGGATGCAGCGGCCCGCGATCGACACCGCCGCCACCATGGTCGACACGGTGCTGGCCAGGGCGCATGCCGCCCGGGATGCCGAGGCCGCCGAGTGGACATCGCAGCGCAGGTGGACATGACTGTGCCGCCACCCCCTGCACGGCCACGGGTCCCGTTGCCACAGGTCCCGTGGCCGCGCTTCCCGCTGGCCGTGCTGCCCACCCCGCTGGTGCGCGCGCACCGGCTGGAGGCCGCGCTGCGCTGCGGGCCGCTGCTGCTCAAGCGCGATGACCTCGCGGGTTTCGCCGCAGCGGGCAACAAGACCCGGCCGCTGGAGTACCTGCTCGGCGCCGCACTGGCCGAAGGCTGCGACGTCCTGGTCACCGGCGGCGGCCCCGGCTCGAACTTCTGCCCGGCCGCGGCGCTGGCCGCCCGCGCCGCCGGGCTCGACTGCGAGCTCGTGGTGTGGGGCGACATCACGGCCGCTCCCAACATCGCGCTCGCCGCGGCGGCAGGGGCACGGCTGCACCGCACCGGCGATGACCGGCGCGACGCCGTCGACGCCGCCGTCGAGGACCGTGCCGCCGCGCTCGCGTCCCAGGGTCGTCGCCCGTATCCGGTCCCTCGTGGCGGGTCCACCGCAGTGGGCGCCGCCGGGTTCGCGGTGGCGGCCGCGGAGCTCGTCGCCCAGCTCGACGGGCCACCGGCGTTCGTGGCGCTGGCCGTCGGGTCCGGCGGCAGCTGCGCCGGGCTGCTCGCGGGGCTCGCCGTCACCGGACAGGAATGGCCGGTGCTCGGCATCTCGGTCAGCAGGCCCCCGGCGGAGATCTCGTCGCGCATCGCGGAACTGGCGCAGCAGTGCGCGAGCGCGTTGGGCGCGGCAGCGCCCCGGCTCGACCTGCTGGAGATCGTCGACGGTCGCGGGCCCGGCTTCGGTGTCGCCGCCGAGGCCGACCGCGACCGCGGCAGGCTGGCGCTGCACACCGAGGGGCTGCTGCTCGACGACACCTACGGCGCCAAGGCGTTCGCGGCGACCGCCGACCGGCTGCCTCGCCGGGAGTCGCGGCCGGTCGTCTACTGGCACACCGGCGGGTTGATCCCCGCCGTCGCCGCGCTCGACAGTGCCACGAGAGGAGCCGCATGACCCGTCAGGAGGGCCCGCCGCAGGACGGCCCCGCGCAGGAACTGGTGGATTCCGGCTTCAGCCTGGAGAACGCCGACGCGGAGTTCCTGCACAACGGCCTGAACCTGGCCGACATCACCCACGTGCTCGACCTCGGCCGGCGCGGTGTCGTGCCCGCCGACGCGCAGCGCCGGCTGCTGGGCCTGCTGCTCGATGTGCAGCAGACGGCGGCCGAGGACTTCCCGTACGACCCGGCCCTCGGCGAGCCCTACAACTCCCGGGAGCACTACTTCGTCGCCCGCATCGGTGACCTCGCAGGCTGGCTGCACGCCGGGCGGCCGCGCCGGGAGGCGGTCCGGATCGCGCTGCGGCTGCACCTGCGCCGACAGCTCGCGGAGCTGGCGGACGAAGCCGTCACCTTCGCGGAGGTGACCGCCGAGCGGGCCCTCGAGCACGCCGAGACGCTGCTGCCCGATCAGACCTACCTGCAGCAGGCGCAGCCGTCCACCTTCGGGCACTACCTGCTGTCGTTCGTGTACTCGACGGTCCGCGACGTGCGGCGGCTGCTCGACGAGCTGGACTGGGTGGACTGCAGCCCGGGCGGGGCAGGCTGCGTGAACGGCACCCGGCTGCTCGATGACCGCAGCTTCGTCGCGAACATGCTGGGCTTCGAGGGGGTCATCGAGCACACCCGGGACGCCATGTGGCAGGTCGACGGGCTCATCCATCTGCTGGCCACCGCGGCGAGCCTGCTGTCGAACTTCAGCAAGCTCGGCGAGGACCTGGAGATCTTCTCCAGCAGCGAGTTCGACTTCGTCGATCTGGCCGACGCCTACACGCGGGCCAGCGTGCTGATGCCGCAGAAGCGCAACCCGTACTCGCTGTCCATCGTGCGCGGTGCGTCCGGAGTCCTGATCGGACGACTCACGGGATTCCTGGCCGTCACCAAGAGCCCGTCGGCGCGCAGTGACAACCTGATCTTCGCCTACGGTGAGGTCCCGCGCGCGCTGGACCTGACGTTGCGGATCACGCGGCTGATCACCGGTGTGGTGCGCACCGTGCGGGTCAATCCCGAGCGGATGGCCGAGGAGCTGCGCGGTGGCTACGCGCAGGCCACGGACCTGGCGGAGGATCTCGTGCAGCGTTGCGGGGTGGACTACCGCACCGCCTACCTGGTCGTCGGCAACACGGTTCGGGCGGCCAGCCGCGAGGGGGTCCCCGGTGTGGGGATCACCGGCGAGATGATCGACCGCGCGGCACTGGAGCACACCGGGCGGTCCTGGGGGCTGGCCGGGGCCGACCTGTCGGAGGTGCTCGACCCCTGGCAGATCGTGCTGTCACGCCGCGCGCAGGGTGGCGCAGCGCCCGAGGCGCTGGCCACGATGGTCACCTCGCTGCGTACGACGCTGGCCGACCTGGCAGTCAGGGCTCGACAGCGCACGGCGGGCTTCGACCGGGCCGAACAGGAACTGCTCGACACCGCCCGGACCGTCGTCAACGACACGAATGGGAGTGGTTCGTGATGCCCGGTCAGCTGGCGTTGCCCGAGCGGGTCGACGTCATCAACATCGGGTTGCCGATGTTCGCCGATGCGGTGGCCGCCCAGGGCAGCCCGGTGCAACAGGTCGACTGGCGGATCCCGGCGGGGGGTGACACCTCGCTCGTGGCGGCGCTGGCACGGCTCTACGGCACCGCCGCCGATGAGGTGGACGCGGCCAACGCCGAGGTGCTGCGCCGCCTCGACCAGGGCGTGCCGTGGCTGGTCGGGGTGGCGCGGGCCGACGAGGTGGTGCCGGGGATGGACGGCAACACCCTGCTGCACTGCGGACCCGCGATCGAGTGGCCACAGGTGTGCGACCCGCTTCGACGGTCGATGGGGGCGGCGGTCGTCGCGGAGGGTTGGGCGGCGGACACGGCGCAGGCCCACCGGTTGCTCGAGAGCGGCACGGTGGGGCTCGCGCCGGCCAACCACCACGACACCGTGGTGCCGATGGCCAGCGCGATCGGCCCGTCGGCGCCGGTGTGGGTCGTCGACTGCCCCGACGGCGGGACTCGCGCGTTCGCCCCGATCAGCCAGGGTCCCGGCGAGGTGCCGTGGTTCGGACGCGACACCGACGCGGCGATCGAGCGGTTGCGCTTCCTGCGCGACGTGGCGGGCCCGGCGCTGCGGCAGGTCGTCGACCAGGCCGGCTCGCTCGACATCCTCGGACTCGCCGCGCAGGGTGTCGCCATGGGTGACGACCTGCACATGCGCACCCAGGCCACCACCAACCTGCTGATCCGTAACTGGCTGCCCCACCTCGCGGAGCTGCCCGCCCCGAGCCGGACGGAGCTGGCCCGGTTCCTGTCCGGCAACCACCTGTTCTTCCTCACCCTGGCGATGGGGGCGGCGCGTTCGTTGACCGCATGGGCCGGGCAGGTGCCCGGCTCCAGCATCGTGACCACGATGAGTCGCAACGGGACGACGTTCGGCATCCGGCTGCCGGGGTCCGACGCCTGGTATGTCACCGACGCGCCACCGGTGGCCGATGCGTTGTACTACTCCGGCTACGGGCCCGACGACGCGGCACCCGACATCGGCGACAGCGCGGTACTCGAGCTCGTCGGGCTCGGCGGGCCGGCCGCCGGGGGCTCCCCGGCAGTGGCGGCGTTCCTCGGCGGCACGATGGCCGACGGCGCCGCGGCGACCGAGGGGTTCCGGCAGATCTGCGCGAGCCGCAGCAGCCGCTTCACGCTGCCACCACTGGGCTTTTCCGGGACGCCGCTCGGGGTCGACGTCCGTCAGGTCGTCGAGCTGGGGGTGACACCGACGGTGAACACCGGGATCCTGCACGCGAGATCCGGAGCGGGACAGGTCGGTGCCGGCGTGGCGACCGCGCCGCTGGCCTGCTTCGTCGACGCGCTGCTGGAGCTCGCGCGCGCGAGATGACCACGCTGGACGTCGGTGTGGGTGCTCGCCGGGTCGCGGGGCGCCGCGGGGCCGGTCGGGTGGTCGCGGTGTACCGGGCGGCGGCCTACCTGCGCTTTCCGGCCGGCCTGCTGGCGCTGACCGACGGCCGCGCGCCGTCCGGACCGCTGCACCTGCGGGTGGCGACGCTGCCGCAGCTGGCACCGGGCGACGCGGTGGACATCGACCCGACCGGGTTGCACGGTCGGCAGTGGTCGGTGCCCCTCGATGCGCCGACCTGGACCGGGCAGCTGCCGGGCGCCGAGGAGCTCGCGCGATACCGGCGACGGCACCCGCCGGGGACCGGCGATCGGCTCGGCCCGGTGCTGCGGTCCGATGGTGTCGCGGCGCTCGCAGGCAGGATCGGCGGGCGCGGGCCGGGCCTGACACCCTCCGGGGACGACGTGCTGGCCGGCGTGCTGCTGGTAGCCCGAGCGCTGCACGGCGCGGCAGCCGAACCCGGGCTGGCCGCGGTCGCCGGCTCGGTCGTGACGACCGATGTCGCCGCGGCGTTCTTGGCCTGGGCCGCGAGGGGGCAGTGCATCGAGCCGGCGCACAGCTGGCTGGCCGCACAGGCCGGCGGCGATCGCGTGCGGGCCGCGCAGGCGCTCGCGAGGCTGGACCGGGTGGGGGCCAGCTCCGGCCGCGCGCTGCGATTCGGGCTGGAGTCGGGTCTCGGGCTGGAGCCGGGTCTCGGGCTCGAGCCGGCAGCGGCTCAGCTGCCAGGCAGCGAGATCCACACCGCCCTGGTCTCGGAGCGCCCGGGGTTCGACCAGCAATACGGCCGATCGGTCGGGTAGTGCAGCGCGTCGCCCTTGCGCAGCGTGTAGTGCTCGCCCGCGATCTCGACGGCCAGCGTGCCGCTGAGCACGAGCATCAGGTCCTCGCCGGGGCGCTGCGCGCCGGTGCCCTGCGCGCCGGGCGCGATGGTGGCGACCGCACCGGCGGTGCGAAACCTGTCCGCAGACCCCGAGAAACCGGCCAGGTCCACCCCGTCGGCCGCGGACCGCAGCGCGGTACGGCCCGCCGCCGGGACGTGGGAAGCCACCGGACCTATGGGGGTGGTGTCCTCCACGAAGTGCCCGATCGGCCGGTCGAGTGCGGCCGCGAGCTTGAGCAGCGTGGTGATGGTGGGGACCATGTCACCCCGCTCGACCTTGTGGATGGCCGCTGCCGAAACCTCGGACTGCTGGGCGAGCTGCTGTAGCGACAGCCCGAGCTGCTGGCGCAGCTCGCGCACCTTCGGCCCGATCGATCCGACGATCGGTTCCCAGTCGCGGGCGAGCCCGCCGTCGCGCCCGGGCTCGTGCGCGCTGGTCGCCGACCTGGCCATGCTGACGCTCCTTGACACGGTGATCGCGATTAGTATAGTAGATCGGTATTGCATATGGTGAACGTCTTTGCCGAAGGACGGCACCATCCTAGGTCGTGGAAGAGGAGTTCGTGTGCCACGCAGGACCGTGATCGTGGGAGGTGGCGCCGCGGGTCTGGGGGCCGCGGGCGGTGTCAAGGCGGCGGATCCGGACGCCGAGGTGACCGTCTACACCGAGTACGAGGACATCGCCTACAGCCCCTGCGGCATCCCGTACGTCCATGGTGGCGAGATCGAGGACTTCCAGCGGTTGTTCCTCGCCGGTAAGCAGGCCTACGTCGACGCCGGCATCGACGTGCACTACAACACCGAGGTCACCGCGCTCAACATCGCCCGCAAGACCGTCACCGCGGCAGCCGAGGGCGAGGTCTCCTACGACCGGCTCGTGCTGGGCACGGGCTTCGACTACGCCGACCCCGGCGTGCCGGGGGGCGACCTCGAGGGGCTGTACTACGTCAAGAACATCCGCGAGGCGATGGAGTGGGACAAGGTCCTCGACCGGACCAAGGTCGCCGTGGTGGTCGACGCCTCCCCGCTCGGTCTGGAGATGGTGACCGCGCTGGCCCACCGGGGCATCGAGACCCATCTCGTCGACCCGAATCCCTGGGCGCTGGGGGAGATGGCCGACCCCGACATCATGGCGCCCGTCGAGGAGTCCTGGCGCGAGATGGGGGTCAAGCTGCACTTCAACACCACCCTCGAGGCGTTCCTCGGTGACGGCGGTCATGTCCGGGGCGTACAGACCTCGGCCGGGGAGTTCCCCGCCGATGTCGTGGTGGTGTGCACGCACAAGACGCCCAACAACGCGCTGGCCTCGGCGGCCGGCCTCCGCATCGGGACCACCGGCGGGATCGTGGTGGACGAGCGGATGGCCACCTCGGCCGATGGCGTGTTCGCTGCCGGCGACTGCACCGAGATCCCGCACGGCTTCACCCAGGTCCCGCTGCAGGGCCTGACCGGCAGCCACGCCTACGCCCAGGGCAAGGTCGCGGGCACCAACGCAGGCGGCGGATCGCGCACCTACCAGTCGGTCTACGTGCCCTGGGGCACCCCGGCCGGGAAGTGGGTCATCGGTGGGGCCTCCTTCGGCGAGACCACCGCCACCGCGCTCGGCATCCCGTACGTGCTCGCCACCGCGGAGGGCATCTCCCGGGCGCGCTACTACCCGGGTGTGCACAAGATCAAGGTGAAGCTGCTCGCCGAGCCCGGCAGTCTGCGTCTGATCGGCGCGCAGATGGTCGGCGGCGGTGAGGGCATCAAGGAACGTGCCGACTTCCTGGCGATGGCGGTGAAGTTCGGCTTCACCCTGCACGACCTGTCCACGATGGAGAATGTCTACTCGCCCCCCATCGGGGCGCTCAACGAGCCGATCGTCGTCGCCGCCACGAACGGTCTGAATGAACTGGCCAAGGCGGGGAAGGGCTGAGATGTCCTGGTCCGGCTGGCTGCGCGCCAACTCCGAGCACTACCTGCTGGTCGACGCGCACGAGCGGCTCGCCCACCGGCACGGGGCAAGCTCGCCACGGCCCCCCCGAGGCCCCAAGGAGATCTTCTGGCTGCGGGTCTTCGCACCGGTCTACCACGCACTGCCGTGGTCGGTGCGCCACCGGGTGCTCAAGGCCATGCCGGGCAGCCACCGCAAGACCTGGGCACCACCGCCCCGACGCCGGGGCCCCGCAGTTTGATCACCGATGCAGTTTGATCACCGATCGGAACGAGCACCAGACCCAACGGTAACGACAGAAGGACAAGGAGGCCGGTAATGGCTCAGATCGTGGGTGAAAGGGTCAAGAAGGGCGACGCGATCGTCGACTACGAGGACAAGGTCTTCGAGGACATCCAGGCCCAGCCGGGCGAGAAGGCGTACGTGCTGATGCACACCGTGCCCTTCGAGGGGTCGGTGGGCCTGGTGAATCAGCTCACCTGTACCCGGATCAACCGCAAGGGTTTCGACACCCACCTGGTGCTCTACGGTCCCGGTTCGTTGATGGCGTCGGCCTCCCGCGGCTTCCCCACCGTCGGTGACGAGGCGTTCCCCGGCGCGCTGATGTACAACAAGCAGCTGCAGACGTTCATGGACGAGGGTGGGCACGTCTACGCGTGCCGGTTCTCGGCCGCGATGCTCTACGGCATGCGCGAGGTCGACATGATGGAAGGCGTCAAGCCGATCAACCCGCTCGACGTGCTGGATGCCGTGCTCACCGCCCGTCGCGAGAACGCTCTGATCATGCAGACCTGGACGGTGTGATGGCTTCGCCTCGTGAGTGGCGATACGAGTCATGACTCGTATCGCCACTCACGAGGCCGACCGCAGGGAGGCCATGTGGAAACGATCGCCGACATGGGCGGAACCCGGGGTTGGGGACGTGCCCCCGTGCCCGTCGATGAGCCGGTCTTCGCGGAATCCTGGGAGGGCCGGGCGTTCGCGCTGACCCTGCTGTCGATGGGCCGGGTGTCCGGCCGCAACCTCGACGCCTTCCGGCACGCCCTCGAACGGCTGCCTCGCGACGACTACCTGGCGGACGGGTACTACGGGCGCTGGCTCAACGCCGCCGAGCTGATGCTCACCGACAGCGCCATCCTGGCCCCCGGGGCGGTCAATGCGCGGGCCCGCGCCAACCGTGGTGAGCAGACGGACCAGCCGGCCTTCCCGGAGCCGAACAAACCCGACTACCAGAACACGGCGGCGGGCCAGCTGCGGACCGTGGCGGAGCCCCCGCGCTTCGCGGTGGGCGACCGGGTCCGGGCCAAGGACATCCACCCCGAGGGCCACACTCGGCTGTGCGGCTACCTGCGGGGCCACCGCGGCGTGATCGAGCTGATCCAGCCCGCGGCGGTGCTGCCCGACACCAACGCGCACTTCCTCGGCGAGAACCCGCAGTACGTGTATGCGGTCGGCTTCGACTCGCACGAGCTGTGGGGTCCGGACGCGGAGTCCTTCCGGCTGCATGTGGACCTGTTCGAGAGCTACCTGGAGGCCGACGAATGACCACGAGCGCACCGAACCGGGATCGGCTGCCGCCGTCGTTGCGGACGGAGGCGCTGGAGCAGCTGCTCGTCGAGCGCGGCCTGGTCGATTCCGCGGTGATGGACAAGTTCATCGCCACCTACGAGAACGACGTCGGCCCACTCAACGGGGCGCAGGTCGTCGCGAAGGCCTGGACCGACCCGGAATACAAGGAACGGCTGCTCGCCGAGGGCACGTCCGCGATCAAGGAGCTGGGTTTCGGCGGGCCGCAGGGCGAACACATCGTCGTCGTGGAGAACACGCCCGACGTCCACCATGTCGTCGTCTGCTCCCTCTGCTCGTGCTACCCCTGGCCGGTGCTGGGGTTGCCCCCCAGCTGGTACAAGGACCCGGCCTACCGATCACGGATGGTGCGCGAACCCCGGGCGGTGCTGGCCGAGATGGGCTTGACGCTGCCCGCCGATGTCGAGATCAAGGTGTGGGACTCGAGTTCCGAGGTCCGCTACCTCGTGCTGCCGCAGCGCCCCGCCGGGACCGAGGGGCGCCCAGTCGAGGAGCTGGCGGCGATGGTCACCCGTGACACCATGGTAGGTGTGGCCGAGGTCGGGTCGTGACGGCACCGCAGCTCGACATCGAGGGCCCCGGGGCGCCCCCGCGCAGCAACGGCGAGCTGGTGTTCAGCGAGCCGTGGGAGAGCCGCGCGTTCGGGTTGGCCATGACGCTGCACGATGCCGGGCCGTTCGGCTGGGACGACTTCCGCGACCATCTCGTCGCGCGGATCGCGGAGTGGGAGCGCGACCATCCGCCCGGACAGTGTTGGAGCTACTACCGGTGCTGGCTGCAGGCGCTGGAGACGGTGGTCGTCGAGCGGGGGATGGTCGGTGCCGAGGACGTCGGCCGCCGCGCCGAGGCGCTCGCATCCCGCCCCGCCGGCCACGACCACTGACGGGGCGGATGCCCCGCCCGCCATCGAACTATACGAGCATCGCCGCCGGTGACCTGCGCCCCAGGCCTTGGCCAGTTGCACGGCGTAGGTAGTGCACGGTGGGGTGGCGTCCCACCCGGCGACGACGGCGAGCCGCTGTCGGGGCATCGGACATGGCTTTGGCGGGGCGCAGCCTTCGACTACGGGTGGGGGGCGTGGGCGGCTTGGAGCTGCCTGCTGTGTTCGACCAGGGCGGGGTAGTCGGTGGCGATGCCGCGCAGCAGGGCTTCGATGGCGCTTTCGACCTCGGTGTTGCTCGTGGGGGCGTGTCCGAACAGGGCGCGGTAGTGGATGAGGGAGCCGAGCATGTCCAGGACGAGCTCTCGGTCGATGTCGGCGCGCAGGTCGCCGCGGGCGACGGCGCGGTCGAGCATCCGGGCGACCGCGGCGCGTGGGGGGTCGAACAGGGTGGCCATGAACTCGGTGTGCAGCTCGGGGTCGGGTGCGCATTCGGCCAGCAGCGGTCCGAGCACATCGGGTCGGATGGCGCCGAACGCGGCGATGAACACGCCCAGGCCTTCGCCGAGGTCGCAGAGGGTGCAGCCGGAGTCGGGGACCTCGGCGACGTCGAGTCGAACCGCGAGCGCGGCCAGTGCCAGGCGCGCGCGTCCGCGCCAGCGGCGGTAGATCGCGGGTCGGGTGGTGCCGGCGCGGCGGGCGATGTCTTCGAGCGAGAGCGCGGTG
Source organism: Pseudonocardiaceae bacterium (assembly GCA_009379815.1). Lineage (GTDB taxonomy): Bacteria > Actinomycetota > Actinomycetes > Mycobacteriales > Pseudonocardiaceae > WHSY01. Next base: position 44,839 of record WHSY01000002.1, on the reverse strand, counting down.
TATCCCGACTCGTCGAGCACCGCCAGCGTCGCGTCGAGCACCGCCGTGTCGATGTGCGGGTCTCGGGGACGGCCACCGGCCGGCGGTGAGGCGTGACGGGGTTGACGCGAAGCCATGCCACAACCTATCTTTTCGTTACAGCTTGGAACGTAACGATACGACGCTCTCGATGGTCGAGGAGGCGAGCGGCATGGTGGGCGCGCAGCGGACCCGGGTGGCGGTCATCATCGGCAGCACCCGCACCGGGCGGTTCGGGCCGACGGTGGCGGAGTGGTTCGCCAGCCTGGCACGCCAGCGCGCGGACCTCGACGTCGATGTCGTCGACCTGGTCGAGACCGACCTGCCCGACGTCTCACCGGGGGACGGGCCGGCCCCGGCCCCGGTGCGCGACTTGGCGCCCCGGCTCGGGCGCGCGGATGCGTTCGTGGTCGTCACCCCGGAGTACAACCACAGCTTCCCCGCCTCGCTGAAGACCGCGATCGACTGGTTCTTCGACGAATGGATGGCCAAACCCGTCGGATTCGTCTCCTACGGCGGCACCGGCGGGGGGCTGCGGGCGGTGGAGGCGCTGCGGCTGGTCTTCGCCGAGGTCCACGCCACCACCATCCGCAACGTCGTGAGCTTCCACGACTACCCCGAGCGGTTCGGCCCCGACCGAACCCCCCACGACCCCGCCGCGGACGCGGCCGCCAAATCGCAACTTGACCAGCTCCTGTGGTGGGCACACGCCCTACGCAACCACCGAACGCAGCAGCCCTACCAGGCCTGAGCCGAGCTCAGGAAACGATCAGAGCCGACACCACCGAACCGGAGGGCAATACCATGTCCGTCGAACTGAACCACACCGTTATCGCGGCCCGTGACAAGCATGCTGCCGCCGAATTCCTGGCCACGATCCTGGGGCTGCAGGTCGGCGCCCAGTACGGCCCGTTCATCCCCGTCGAGACCAGCAACGCTGTCGCCCTGGACTTTGTCGACAGCGACACCGACCAGATCACCCCGCAGCACTACGCGTTCCTGGTGTCCGAACAGGAGTTCGACGCCATCCTCGCTCGCATCCAACAGGCCGGGATCACGCACTACGCCGGCCCCGGACCCCAGCAGCCCGGACAGATCAACCATAACGACGGCGGCCGCGGCACCTACTTCGAGGACCCGAACGGCCACTACCTCGAGATCCTCACCCGTCCCTACGGCAGTGGCACGTAGACATGTGGATCGCGCCGCGAGCGGTTCGTGCGCACGCGTCCCTGCCCGGTGGAGCGGACGGGCTGGAGGCTGCGATGACCTGTGGGCGGGCTCGACGGCGACAACCTGTGACCAGATCCGTGGGGGAATCGTGATGCGCGTTGTCGTCGTCGGCGCGGGGATCGGCGGCCTGACCGCGGCGCTGAGCCTGGGCGTGGCCGGTGTCGACGTCGTGGTCGTCGAGGCCGTCCGCGAGCCTCGGCCGCTCGGTGTGGGCATCAACCTGCAGCCGCACGCCGTGCGCGAGCTCACCGAGCTCGGCCTGGGCGATGCGCTGCGCGAGCTGGCGATCCCGACCGCCGAGGTCGTGCACGTTGACCGGCACGGCAACCGCATCTGGTCCCAGCCCCGCGGGCTGGCTCTCGGGTATCGGTGGCCGCAGTACTCGATCCACCGCGGCGAGCTGCAGATGCTGTTGCTGGACACGGTCCGTGCGCGGCTCGGCCCGTGCGCGGTGCGCCTCGGCGCGCAGTTCGAGGGCGTCGAGCAGCAGCGCGGCGGTGTCACGGTTGGAGTGACCGACCGGTCTACCGGCAGTGCGCGCACCCTCGCGGGAGACGTGTTGGTCGGCGCTGACGGGCTGCACTCCGCGGTACGAGCGCTCTATCACCCCGAGCAGGCGCCGTTGCACTACGCCGGCATCCGGATGTGGCGCGGCGTGTGTGAGACCGAGCCGTTCTTGACCGGACACAGCATGGTCATCGTCGACAGTAACGCAGCCCCCGGATCGTGACATACCCGATCTCGAAACAGGCGGCCGACCGCGGCCGGTCGTTGGTGAACTGGGTGGCCGAGGTGCCGCAGGCCGCTGCCGGCGGCGCCGAGCCGGACTGGAACCGCGCCGGCCGCACCGCCGACGTCTTGGCCCACTTCGACGGGTGGGGCCCTGACTGGCTCGACGCACCCGGGCTGATCCGCTGCTCCACCGAGATCCTGGACTACCCGATGGTCGACCGCCAGCCGCTACCCCATTGGGGCGGCGAGCTGGTGACGCTGCTCGGTGACGCCGCGCACCCGATGTTCCCGGTCGGCTCCAACGGCGGCACGCAAGCCATCATCGACGGACGCGTACTCGCACACTCGCTCGCGACCTCGCCAGATCCCGCCGCCGGGATCCGCGCCTACGAACACGCCCGCTTGCAGCCCACCAACGACCTCGTGCTCGCCACCCGGGCCAACCCCGCCGACCACTACGTGCGGCTGGTCGAGCTGCGGGCCCCGAACGGCTTCTCCCACATCGACGATGTGCTCAGCCCGGCCGAGCTCGACGCACTGGCCGAGACCTACCAGCGGATCACCCACGGCGACGTGCACGCACTGAACAACCGACCATCGTGGACGCCGGGGACGGTCCGACCGACGATGTGACACCGGGTTCCCGAGCGAACTCTCCGGTTCTGACTGCCGGAGTGATCCTGGCGCGGAGGCCCGGTTTTGTCGGGGGTCGGTTGTAGCGTCTCGATCGTGAGCAGGCGGCAGCGCATTTCCGAGGATCTGGCCGAGATGGCGCCGGGTCCGGAGCTGGCCGCGGTGCTGGCCGAGATCGAGTGGTCGCGGTTGAGCGGGTTCGATGCGGTGGAGGTGCTGCGGGCGCGGTACCGTCAGCTCAACCATGACTGGGCCGGGGTGATGGCCGGGATGGTCGAGGTCGGACTGTGCGACATCGGCCCGGACGACGAGCTGCCGCGGCGGGCGGTGCCCGACGAGTTCGCCGCCGACGAGATCCGCGCCGCGCTGGTGTGGACCCGCCGTGCGGCCGAGGCCCAGTTCGGGCTGGCGTACGACCTGTGCACCCGGCTGCCGGCGGTGCACGCGGCGATGGTCGCGGGGGTCTGCGACCAGCCGCGGGCCCGGATCTTCTCGGAGTGGACCCCTGATCTGTCGGGTGAGCAGGCCCGCGCGATCTGCGACCGGCTGCTGCCTCGGTTGGGGGAGATGACCACCGGTCAGCTCATCGAGGCGATCAAGAAGCTGGCGATCGCGGTGGATCCGGAGTGGGCGCGGCGCCGCTACGAGCAGGCCGTGGCGCAGCGCCGGGTCGTCGGCTCCCGTAATCCGGATGGATCCGCGAATCTGGCCGGTTACAACCTGCCGGTCGATCGGGTCGCGGCGGCCGGCGACCGTATCGATGCGCTGGCCAAGGCAGCCAAGCGCGCCGGCAGCTCCCGCCCGATCGATCACCTGCGGGCGGAGCTGTTTCTCGGTATGACCGACGGCGCCTACACCGGCTGCGATGACACCGCCATCGTCGAGCTTGTCCTGGCGGCCGGCGAGCGTGACGATGTCGCCACCGGCGCGCCAGACCGCGAGTCCGCCACCGCGTCCGCCGGCGAGGCCGGCGAGGCCGGCGAGGCCGATGCCGGTGGGCCCGCAGCCGCCGAGGCCGACGACGCAGCCGCCGCCGGTGCGGCTGGGCGTGGGTGCGGGGCGATCGAGGTGCGGGTGCGGCTGAGCACCCTGCTCCGTGATGACCGGTACCCGGGCGAGATCGCCGGGTGGGGCCCGTTACACGCCGAGCTGGGCTGCGACCTGGTCGCGGCGCTGGGTCGAGCCCAGTGGCGGTTCGCGATCACCGACGACCATGGGCTGCTGACCCATGCCGGGATCACCCGCGCCCGCCCGGTCGGCACCGCGCGGGGGATCAGCCGGTCGCGCGACGTCGTCGAGTTGCAGGTTCCGGCCACGCTGCTGCACGCGCTGACCGATCGCGCAGACCTGGGGGTGTGGGCGCCGGTGATCGCCGACCTGGCCCGCCAGCACGCCCGGTACGAGGAGGCCACCCGGGCCGGTGCCGCCCCGTTCGCCGCCGACGCCGACCGCCGCTACCCCCGCGCCGCGCAGCGCCGCCACCTGCAGATCCGCGACCGCCGGTGCATCGGGGTCGGCTGCCGCGCCCCGGCGCGAGGCACCGACGCCGACCACACCCGCGACCACCAGCACGGCGGGCTCACCTTGCCGGGCAACCTCGGCGGGCAGTGTCGACATGATCATCGGCTCAAACACGACGGCGGGTGGCGGCTCGACCAGCCCGAACGCGGACGCTTCCGGTGGATAAGCCGTCTGGGCCACACGTACCACCGGCGCCTCGACCCGATCATCGAGCGGCTGCCCGACCCCATCCCCCGAGAACGTGACCCGTTCCCGCTGTTCATCCCCGAGGACGGCGACTGGGAAGGTGACCACATTCTCGAACACCCACCCCCCGAACCCGAACCGCCACCACCGGCGCCACCGCACGACCCCGACACCGACCCTCCGCCGTTCTGAGCGTCCGCCGCGACCGAGCGGCCGTACCGGCCTGGCGGGGGACCGGTTCACTCGGCGCGCCGCCCGTCGGTGGAGCGAGCCGTCGGTCGAGCGACCGTGACCGTCGCGGCGGCCAGGGCGAGTCCCAGCGCGATCCCGGCGAGGTCGGCCGCCACATCCGCCACCGAGCCCGAGCGCTGCAGCGGGGCGACCGCGTGCACCACCTCCGACAGCACGGCATAGCCGGTGAGTCCGGCGGCGAGCCGGGTCCATCGCCACGGCAGCAGCACCCCGGTGACCGCCAGCAGGGCGAACAGTGACGCGTGCACCACGTCGTCGCTCCACCACGCACCGGCCGGTACCCGATCGCCCGGGGTGAACAGCACCAGAACGCTGAGCACGACAGCCGCGGCGAACGGGACGGCCGCAAGGCGAGGTGAGGCAAGCACGGCAGCGACCTCATCACACCCGGAACTACCGCCGAGCGGAGCGGATCGTGCGGTAGATGTCGCGGTGCCGGTCGGCGCTGGCTTTCCAGGTGAAGCGCTCGACCACCTCACGGCCGCCGGTCCGCAGCCGGTCGCGCAGATCAGCGTCGGTGATCATCCGGTCCATGGCGCCGGCCAGTGCGGTGCTGTCGGCGACGGCCGGGAGCAGCGCGTCGTGCCCGTCTGTGAGGTACTCGCCGAACACGGGGAGGTTGCTGGCGATCACCGGCAGGTCCATGCTCATCGCCTCGAGCACCGCCAGCCCCCAGCCCTCCTTGACCGAGGGGAACGCCAGCGCGTCGGCGGCGGCGTACCACCCTGCCAGCTCGGCGTCGTCGACGGTACCGAGCTCGATCACGTCCGCGCCGGGCCGCAACCCGAGCGACGGCAGCGACGCGAGCGCGGCCTCGCGGTAGGCCGCGTAGTCCTGGAAGGAGTGCCCGCCGACGACGGCGAGCATCGGGCGCAGCCGGTGGGTGCTCGCCAACCGCCCGAGCGCCTCGAACAGGTACACGCTGCCCTTGCGGGGCTCGACACCACCGACGGACAGGAACAGGAACCGCCCGTCGGCACCAGCACGGTCACGCAGCTGCGCCCGGGCGGCGGCGGGCACCGCGGGGAAGCGCTCGGTGTCGACGCCGTTGGGCACCACGAGGGCGTCGACGCCGTAGTCGGCGCGCAGGATCCGCCGCCACTGCTCGCTGACCACGAGCACCAGATCGGGTTCCTCGATCGCCCGGCGCTGGCAGGTGATCAGGGCGGGGGTGGTGAAGTCGTCGACGTGGTGCACCGTGCGGACGACCGTCACGGGCAGGCCGGCAGCGCGGATTCCGGCTGCGGCCCGCGCGGAGATGCAGTCCTGGGTGTGCAGGATGTCGAAGTGCCCGGCGAGGTCGCTCAGACCCTCGGTCAGCGCGTCGATCGCGGCGAAGACCCGCTCGTCGAGGGTGGTGCCCTTGTCCGGAGCCGGTAGCACCGTGTGGGGCACGGTGGTCGGCCGGAAGAAGCCCACCGCGGGATCCCCGAGCGTGATCACATGCACCGGGTAGCCCTGCCGGTGCAGCTCCTCGGCCAGGCACAGCGTGTGCACGACACCGCCACGCGGCTTGGTGGAGTAGGTGACCAGTGCGACCCCAACGCCGGAGCCCGTCCCGGCGCGCGCGGCCGTCACAGCGCGGTCCCGGCCAGCTCCGGGTCGCGCAGTGCGATCGCCGCGGCGGCAAGCGACGCGCGGGCCGCCGTCTCGGTGACCACACAGCCGGCGTCGGAGAACGCCTTGCGCTGGGCGGCGAAGCCCTGCGGATCCTGCTCGGTGCCCAGCACGTAGGTCACCACCCTGGGCCCGCCGTCCGCGCTGATCTGGGCGCACACCGGCGCCAGCTCGGCCGCGGGGTCGGGGTGGGCCCCGTAGCCGAGCACGACGTCGAGGATGATCGCCGCCACGTCGGGGTCGTCACCCTGCTGCCGCAGCAGCTCGATACGGGCCTCCGGGTCGATCATCGGGTGGGGCCTGCCCTGCGTGTACTCCTCCTCGCCCAGGTCGAGGCACAGGTGGCTGCCGTCCGGGGCGGGCAGCCCGGTGCCGGCCTCGATCGGGGTGTTCGAATACACCGACCCCAGCATCCGGGACAGGATCACCAGGGACTCGTAACACAGCGTCCCCCCGGAGTACAGGCCGCGGACCAGCGTGCGCCGGCCCGGCAGTTCCTCGCACACCTCGCGCACCCGGTCGGCCAGGCCGGCCGCGGTGTCCGGCGCCGCGCGGCCCATCGCGGTCAGCGCCTCGACCACCCCGGTCTCGAGGGTGGCGGCCTGCGTCACCCCGGCCGGCACGTCCAGTCCGCTGTCGAGCCCGATCAGTGACGCGACGACCGGCGTGCCCGCCGCGGCGGACAGCACGGCGCGGGCCACGTCCGGGTCCGGCGGTTTGGACACCAGCAGGATCAGCTCGGTGCGCTCGTCGGCAGCCAGCGCGGCCAGCGCGGTGCGGGCCATCGGCCCCCCGACCTCGCGGGACAGGTCGCGGCCGCCGAGGCCGATGACATGAGACACGCCGACCCCCCACCGGTCGAGCAGGCTCATCGCCTCCTGCGCGCCGGTACCGGCGGCCGCGACGACGGCGACCGGCCCCGGCGAGGTGACGTTGGCGAAGCCGAGACAGGTGCCACCGAGCATCGCCGTCCCGGCGCCGGGCCCCATCACGAGCCGGCCGAGCCGTTCGGCACGCTGCTTGAGCTCGACCTCGGCGCTGCGGGGCACGTTGTCGCTGAACAGCAGCACGTCCAGCCCTGCGGTCAACGCCTTGTGCGCCTCCAGCGCGGCGTAGTCGCCGGGCACCGAGATCACCGCGACGTTGCTGTCCGGCGCGCGCTGCAGTGCATCGCGCAGCGTCCTGGCGGGTTGCTCGGTGCTGCCCTGCCCGGGCTCGTCGCCGCCCCGCGGCGCGAACATCGCCCGCTCGGCGGCCGTGACCGCCTGCTCGATCACGTCTTCGGAATCCCCGCGGATCGCGATGAACAGGTCGTTGGCGCCCGCGCCTTGCCACTGTTCGGAGCCGAAACCCTCCCCCGCCAGCGTCTCGAGGTTCGCCGGGGTGGCCATCGCGGCTGCCGCCCACTGCACGCCGTCGACCTCACGCATCGCGCGGGTTCCGGACAGCTGCACCACCGAGTCGAGGTAGGTGTCGGTGTGCAACCGCAGCGAGGTCGTCACGAGATTCCCTCCAGCCGCACCCGCTCCGCGACGATGCGGGTGCCGACCTCGTCATCGGGATGCGGCTCGCCGTCGAGCGATCGTACGGCCCGTTGCGCGCTGGTGATCACGGCGGCCTGGCCGCCGCCCCGGACGAAGCCGATCGCGGCCCGCACCTTCGGTCCCATGCTCCCCTCGGGGAACTGCCCGTCGTCGAGGTGGCGTTGCGCCTCATCGGCGGTCAGCTCGGTGACCGGCCGCTGCTGCGGACTGCCGAAGTCGAGCAGCACCTGGTCCACGTCGGTCACCAGCACGAGGGCCCCGGCGTCGAGCGACTGCGCCAGCTGCTGCGCCGCGAGGTCCTTGTCGATGACGGCGTCGATGCCCCGGTAGCCGCGCCCCTCGGCGACGACCGGCACCCCGCCCCCACCGGCCGCCGTGACGATCATGCCGCGGTCGACCAACGCCCGTATCGCCTCGGTCTCGACGATGTCCAACGGCTGTGGCGATGCGACCACCCGGCGGTAGCCACGCCCGGCATCCTCGGCCACCTGCCAGCGACCCCCGGCAGCCAGCCGGTCGGCCTGCTCACGGTCGAGGAACGGCCCGATCGGCTTGGCTGGATGGGTGAACGCCGGGTCATCCGGCGAGACCACCACGTGGGTGACGACCGACACCACGCCAGGAAGCGTGTCACCCGCCTGCTCGTGCAGCGCCAGCGTGAGCAGGCTGCCCAGCTGGCCCTCGGTCATCGCGTCGAGGCAGAACAGCGGCAGTGGTGGCACTTCGTGGGCAGCCTCGTCCTGCTGGATGACGAGGTTGCCCACCTGCGGCCCGTTGCCGTGGACGAGGACGACCTGCCAGCCGGCGTCACGTAGTGAGCACACGGCCGCGGCCATCGCGCGCGCGTTGGCCGCCTGTTCGGAATGGGTGCCGGACTGGCCCTCTCGGGTGATCGCGTTGCCCCCGAGCGCGACGACGGCTGTCCTGGGCATGTTCGTTGTCTCCCGTGGTCCGTCCTCGGACACTGCACATTCAGGATGATCCTGCAACGTACACTATAGTAAACTCATCGGAGGAGGTCGTCGATGTCGGTGGGAGGTGACCCCGTGGACGGCAGCGGGTCGGGACCTGACCGGCTGGTGGCGGCGCGGATGCGGTGGCGGGCTGCCGAGGACCGGCTCTACCCGCAGTTGATGGCCGATCCCGACGCCTACCAGCGGGTCATCTCCGTGGTGAGCGCCGTGCTCAGCGAGCTGCGCCGCAGGACGGCCACCGCCGAGGAGCTGCTCGCGGTCGAGGCGCAGCCTGCCGAGATACTCGCCGCCGCCACGGTCGATCGGGCCGCTGCTGCCGGGATCGGTGACGAGGTGTTGCTGCGGGCCGCATGTTCGCTGCGCAGCAGGGAGTTGGCCGCCGCCACCGGGTCCGAGACCGAACGCGGGTGACCGCCTTGACAACCATGCGGTGACAGGTCTCCTATGAGGTATGGCTGACTCCTAAAGTAAATGGTGCTCGAGGTGAGGGATAGCGCATGACTGGTGAGCTGGGTACCGGGTCCGTCGTGGGAGTAGACGAGCGCGACACTGCAGCGGACCCGACAGCCGTCGCGGCGTTGGTCATGGACCTGCAGAGCGTCGGGCTGCGCGTCGAGGCGCCGATCGAGACGCGGCGTGGGGGAGCCGGCCCTTCGGACTCCGGGATGCTGTGGATCGAGGGCATCCCGGCCACGGTGCCCACGCAGACCGAGGCCGCACGTCACTCGCCGTACGTACTCAAGGCCGAGGACGACGGCGAGGGGATCTACCGGGACGGGAGAAAGCTCGCCTCGGTCACGAGCAGCCACCGCCCCCGGTTCTACGACATGACGACCGCCGACGGCGTGCCGTACTGGAAGATCGCGCTGCTGCACCTTGACTCGCTGGCCAGCACCGTGGTCCAGACCTGCAACTACTGGGGCAACTCCGACCAATGCGGGTTCTGCGGCATCGGCCTGTCGCTCGAAGCCGGGCGCACGATCGTGCGCAAGACGCCGCAGCAGCTCGCCGAGGTCGCGGTGGCAGCCAAGGAGCTCGATGGTGCGGTCGACGCCACGCTGACCACCGGCAGCTCGGCCGCTCCCGACCGGGGAGCGCGCTACGTCGCCCGCTGCGGTCACGCCGTCAAGGAGGCCGCCGGCCTGCCCGTGGAGGTGCAGTTCGAACCGCCGCGTGACCTCGCGGTACTCGACGAGGTCGCCGGTCTCGGTATCGACGCGGTCGGGATCCACGTCGAGACGTTCGACCCGGCGGTACTCGCGCGGGTGGCTCCGGGCAAGGCCCGCACCGGCATCGAGACCTACTTCCGCACCTGGGAGCGGGCGGTGGAGCTGTTCGGGGAGGGGCGGGTGTCGACCTACGTGATCCTGGGCATGGGAGAGGACCCGGAGCTGACCGTGGCCGAGTGCCGCCGCGCGATCGACATCGGGGTGTACCCGTTCGTCGTTCCGCTGCGCCCGGTGGCCGGCAGCCTGATGGAGGACGTGCCCGCCCCGCCGGCCGAGTACACCGAACGCATCTACCGTCGCGTCGCCGGCTACCTCGCCGAACGCGGGCTCGGTGCCGACACCGCCGTCGCCGGGTGTGCGCGATGCCAGGCGTGCTCGGCGCTGAACACCGTGCAGCCGTTGCTGCAGATCGGTTCCGGCCCGTCGCGGGAGGGCACGGGATGACCGCGCCGTCCGGGGTCAGCGCCGGGCCGGTGTCCTGCCGGCTGGCCGGCGATGCCGCCGAGCTGGCCGCCCACCACCGGATCCGGTTCGAGGTCTTCGTCCGCGAGCAGGCCATCTTCGACGAGTCCGATGTGGACGCCCAGGACGCGCGGCCCGACGTGCTGCACGTTCTGGGGCTGCACAACGGGGTTCCGGCGGGTGCCGTCCGGCTCTACCCGCTGGATGCCTCGACCGGAACCTGGCAGGGGGACCGCCTCGCCGTGCTGCCCGGCTACCGGACCAGCGGTCTGGGCGCCCCGCTGGTCGCCTTCGCGGTCGAGACGGCGGGCAGGCGCGGCGGTGGCCGGATGCTCGCGCACGTGCAGCTGGCCAACGAGCGCTTCTTCGAGCGACTCGGCTGGGCCCGCCGGGGCGACGTCGAGGAGTACGTGGGCCGCCCGCACGTACTCATGGAGATCGGGCTGACCGGCTGATCAGCGTGCCCGGAAGGTCGGCCCGACGAGCCGGCCATCGGACAGGAACCTGTCCCGGAGCTCGGGCGAGAGCGCCCCGGCGATGCGTCCCACCGCAGCCCGGCTCGCCGCGGGCCCGCCCAGGTGGCCGACGAGCAGGTCCGATCCGGTCCCGGCGGCCTTGCGCGCCGCCTCCTCGTCGCGTCCGAGGTGGCGCAGTGCCAGCGACTCGTACTTGGCCGACGAGTAGGTCCTCGAGTACTCGAGCAGGGCCTCGGCCTGGCCCGGATCCCACCGGGCGCGCATCTCCAGCAGCCGCATCGTGGCGCGGGGCTGAAACGGAAGCGACTTCTCCAGCATCGGGGCGGCCGCCTCCACCCGCGCCCCGGCGTCGTCATCGTGCCCGAGCATCAGGTCGCAGTCGGCCAGCGCCAGCAGCGCATGCAGCTCCTGCTCCAGCTCGAGTGCGCCCCCGCCGCGGTGGGCGAGGTCCACCGCACGCTCGGCGTACTCCCTGGCGCGGCCCACATCACCCAGCTCCTGCCACAGCCAGGAGGTGGTGGTGTCGATCCCCGCGCGGTAATAGCTGACGCCGTAGGTGTCGAGGAGTCGCCGAGCCCGGCCCAGTGCTCGCAGCGCGCCCTCGAAGTCGCCGACATCGCCGCGCGCGAGCCCGGTGAAGAACAGCGTCTGCAGCAGCAGCCGGAACTGCCCGTTTCGGCGGCAGAGCACGGCGGCGCGTTCGAGCACCGACTGCGCTTCGGCGAACCGGTCCATGTGCTGCAGCAGCGCTCCCCGGTACGCCAGTGCGATCGCCGTCGTCGTGTCACCCGTCTCCGCGGTCAGCACCTGCTCGTAGGCCGAGGCAGCACCGGAGTAGTCGCCGTCCCAGTGCCGCGTCCGGCCGAGCAGCAGTTGGGAGCTGGGCAGTGCGCCCGGGGCGGCCGCCGCCGACTCCGCGAGATGGCTGGCGCGCGCGGCCAGATCCACCGCGACCAGCGCGTCACGCGCGTAGAGCGCCGTCCAGCCGAGCTGCTCCAGGACGCGCGCCTCCAGCTCCTCGTCGCCGAGTTCGCGGGCCAGCGCCAGCGCGCCCTCGTGATCGGTCCGCGCATCGTCGTGGCGTCCGAGATCGGTGCGGATCTGGCCCCGACGGAACCGGACGGTGGCCAGCAGGTCATGGTCCCCGGAGCGCTCCGCCGACCCGAGGGCCTCGGTGAGCAGGCGATCGGCCTCTCGGTTCGCGAACGCGAGGTGCGCGGCGTGCGCCGCGAGCAGCCACGCCTTGGCGGCCTCCGGCCAGTCGTGTGCTGCGGCGAGCTGATGCGCGGCCGCCTCGGGCCGGGCGTCGAACAGCTTGGCTGCCCTGCGGTGGCGGCTGATCCGGATCGGCTCCGGGACCGAGTCGTAGGCCACCTGCTGCACGATGTCGTTGGCGAACCGGAAGCTGTCCCCGCGCTCGACGAGCAGGCCTGCTCGCAGTGCCCGTTCCGCCCGCCACGCACACTCCTCCTCGTCGAGCCCGGACAGCGCGGCGACCTCCGCCAGCGAGAAGGCCGTCCCCAGGATCGCGCCCTGCGCCAGCACCAGTGCGACGTCCTCGCCGGCATGGTCCAGCCGCTCCGCGACCGCCTCGTGCAGCGAGACCGGGATCCCGAGCTCGATGCGCTCGGTCCGGGCCGATCCCGGGTGGCGCAGCAGCTCGGTGACGAACAGCGGCGACCCGCCGGTCCACTCGTAGAGCCGACCGGGGTCGAGCGAGAGCCCGGAGTGCTCGACGAGGGTCGTCACCGCGGCCATCGGCAACGGCCGCAGCTGCAGGCACGACGCGAGGTCGCGCAGCGGGGTCACGGCAGGTGGGTCCTCCGTCATGCGTTCGGTGGCGACCACGAGTATCCGCTCGCGCTCCCAGCGGGTGGCGAGGAAGTGCAGCGCCTCGATCGTCGACTGGCCGGCGTGCTGCAGGTCCTCGATCGTCACCATGACCGGCTGCCGCTCGGCCACGCCGGCGAGGAATGCGGCGAGCGCCTCGAGGCTGCGGCGATGTTCGAGCTCGGGCGCGACCCGCTCGTAGCCCACCGGCCCCGTCAGCCGGGCCAGCTCGGGGACCAGCTCGATGAGCGTGCCGAGCCACTCCCCGCTTAGGTCACGGATCGTGCGCTTGTCGAACCTCGCGACCGCCTCGCGCACCGCCTGGACCAAGGGTTGCAGGTACAACGATCGTTCGGCTTCGGAGCAGCCGGTGGCCAGCACCAGGCCGCCGGTATGGCGCACCTGGTCAGCCACGGCACCGACCAGCGCGCTCTTGCCGATCCCGGCCTCCCCGACGACCAGGCCCACCGCAGCGCAACCGTTCACGGCCCGCGACCACAGGTCGAGCAGCCGCTCCAGCTCGGCATCGCGCCCGACCAGCGGGGACGGCTCGGCCGCAGCGTCCGGGGACCTGGACCGCGACGAGGTCGCCGGAACCTCGGAACGCAGGATCGACAGGAACAGCGCCTGGCTGGCGGGGGAGGGATCGCTGCCGAGCTGCTCGGCCAGCGCCGCGCGAAGCGACTTGTAGGCCACCAGCGCCGCGCCGGACTCGCCGTCACGCTGGCAACCGAGCATCACCGCGCGGCATGCCTCCTCGTCGAGGGGGTCGGCGGCCACCGCGTCACCGGCCAACTGGATCGCCGTCCGGTGCTCGCCGAGCTCCAGCGCCGCGGTCCAGCCACAGGCCCGTGCCCGGCGCAGCTGCCGCTCGGAGAACCGCTGCAGGTCCTCGGCCCAGTGCGCCTCGCGCTCGTCGGTGAGCGGGCGCCCTGCGGCCAGCAGCCTGATCGCCTGTTCCGCGCTCACCGCGGCCAATGCGTACATCCGCCGGGACAGTTCCCGCTCGGCGGCCTGTACCAGGTCCTCGGCCTCGAAGACGTCGACCACGGTGAGCTCGTCGAGCACCAGCCGGTAGCCGCTGGGCCCGCCGTCGATGCGGCGGCTTCCGAGGCTACGGCGCAGCCGGCTGACGAGCACGGCGACGTTGCGGTCGGCGTGCTGCGGGGGATCGTCGCCCCAGAGCGCATCGATCACCGAGTCGACCGGGACGAACTGCCCGTGATGGGCGGCGAGCAGCTTGAGCAGCCGCTGCGCCTTCCCGCTCGGGAGCGGGCCGTCGAGGTCACCCTCGACGCTGAAGCGCCCGAGCAACCGCAGGCGCAGCCGGCCCGTCTCCACCTGCTGAACTGTACCGCTGCCACTCCACCGCACCGCCGCGCCGCCGACCCGAGCACCTCCCGCCGCGCCGGCGTCGGCGGCTACATGCGCTCCGGTGCGGCGATGCCGAGCAGACCGAGTCCCCGGGCGAGGCTGTCGCCTACCAACCGGCACAACGCGAGCCGGTTGCCGCGCACCCGCTCGTCGCCTGCCTTGAGTACCGGGCACGACTCGTAGAAGTCGGTGAACGCCTTGGCCAGCGCGAACAGGTAGCCGCACAGCCGGTGCGGCTCGAGCGACGAGGCGACCTCGTCGAGCGTGCCGCCCATCCCGTCGAGCAGCAGCACCAGCGCGCGCTCGGCGGGTTGCAGCGGGGCATCCGCGGTGACTTCGGTGTCCGCGTCGCCCGCCTTGCGCAGGATCGAGCGGATGCGGGTGTGGGCGTACTGCAGGTAGACGCCGGTGTTGCCGTTGAAGGAGACCATCCGGTCGACGTCGAACACGTAGTCCTTGGTGCGCGAGGTGGACAGGTCGGCGTATTTCACCGCGCCGATCCCCGCGTCGGCCACGATGCGCTCGAGCTCGGCGGCGTCGAGGTCGTGGGCCCGGCCCTCGATCTCGCGGCGCGCCCGGTCGACTGCGGAGTCGAGCAGCTCCATCAGCCGCGCCGCGCCGCCCGACCGGGTCTTGAAGGGCTTGCCGTCGGGGCCGAGGACGGCCCCGAACGGGACGTGGACCGCCTCGATGCCCTCGGTCAGCCAGCCCATCCGCCGCGCGGTCGCAAAGATCATCTGGAAGTGCATCGCCTGCCGCGCGTCGACGACGTAGAGGATGCGCGAGGCCTTGAGGTCGCGGATGCGGTAGCGGATGGTCGCCAGGTCGGTGGTGGCGTAGTTGTAGCCGCCGTCGCGCTTGCGGACGATCAGGGGGACCGGGTCGCCCCCCGGGCCGGTGAACTCGTCGGAGAACACGCACAGCGCGCCGTCGCTCTCGACCGCGACGCCGGCCTTGACCAGCTCGTCGACCACCTCGGCGAGCTGGTCGTTGTAGAACGACTCGCCGCGCGAGTCCTCCGGCGTCAGCAGCACGCCGAGCCGGTCGTAGATCGCCTGGAACGCGCGCTGCGACTGCGCCACCAGTTCCCGCCACCGCGCCAGCGTGGTCTCGTCACCGGACTGCAGGGCGACGACGCGGTCGCGGGCGCGGTCGCCGAACCCGGGATCGGCCTCGAACCGCGCGCGGGCCTGGCGGTAGAGCTCGTCGAGCGCCGAGGTCGTGGCCACGGCGCCCTCGGCGAGGTCCTCCGGACGCCAGACCGCCTCGGGGTGCTCGTCGAGGTACTGGATGAGCATCCCGAACTGGGTGCCCCAGTCGCCGAGGTGGTTCTGCCGGATCACCTCCGATCCGAGCCCGTCGAGCACCCGGGCCAGCGCGTCGCCGAGGATCGTCGTCCGCAGGTGACCGACGTGCATCTCCTTGGCGATGTTCGGCCCGGAGTAGTCGATCACCGTGCGCTCGCCGCTGCGGGACTCGGCGATGCCCAGCCGCGGGGCCGCGAGCCGCTGCTCGACCTGCCGCCACACGGTGCGGTCGTCGATGCTCACGTTGAGGAAGCCCGGTCCGGACAGCTCGACGCCCGCGGGCGCGCCGGGCTGCTCGCGCACCGCGGCGGCCAGCCGCTCGGCGAGGTCGCGCGGCTTCGTGCCGGCGCGCTTGGCCAGCGCCATCGCCGCGTTGGACTGGAAGTCGGCGTGGTCCGAGGGCCGCACGAGCGGGTCCGCACCCGCGAGGTCGACCTGTCGCAACGCCGCGGCGAACGCATCGTGCACCTGCGCCGACAGCGACCGCACCTCACCACTCACCTGCGCGCCAACCCTCCGGAGACTCCCTACACGGACCGCCCGAGTCTACCGACGCGCCCCGGCTGCCGAGGTCACTGGCAAGCGTTGCGGCGATGACCGAGAGGAGCATCCTGAGACAGGCAGGAATCGAGGGAGGGACACGGTGAACGGGTACGTCGTCGTCGTCGAGGGGCTCTGCGCCCCTCCGGCTCGTGACGCCGCGTCGCCTCCGGACAGGTGGTCACGGCACCGCATCCCGGCTCACGGTGTGCAGTGTCCGTCGCCGCTGGGCGGGGGGACGTCGAGCGCGGGGCTGTGGTCGAAGAACCCGTCCGGTGCCAGCGTGAACCCGGCGTACTGCACCGGCATCACCGGCCAGTCCTCCAGCCGAGGGGAGTGGTGCGAGCCCAGCGTGTACCAGACCACCACGTCGGTGTCCTCGATCGGCCGGTCGGCGCGGGTCCACTCCGGCAGCCCGGCGCCGCCGGCGTGCTGGTTGGGGTAGTCGCCCGCCGGGTGCCGTTCGGCCTGCCGGTAGGGAGTGACCCACAGGTGCTTGGTGGCGAACGCTGCCCGCCGCGAGACGCTGGCATCGCCGGCTGCGAACGGCAGCACGTTGGCGCCGGGCACCAGCCGGTAGCCCACCGGCTCCCCGACGGCGTTGCGCACCGAGGGGTTGATCACCTTCCAGGTCCGCGCCGACAGCGGGTCGATGACCTGCTGTGCCTGCGACTCCCGTGCCAGCACGGTGGCCCTGGACCGGAACGCGTTGCCCAGCGGGTTGCCCGGGCCGGGTGGGTCGGCCTCGGTGTGCACCTCCTGGACGGAGTTGTGCGGCCCGTCGACGTCGAAGTCGAGCCGGAAGTTCAGGAAGTGCTGGTGGATCGGCGCGTAGAGCCCCTCGGAGGTCAGCAGCTGCCCGTGCGACGGGCGCTGCCCGGGCGCCACCGCGCCGGTGGACATGATGCCGGTGAGCTTGACCTCGCACTGGATCGTGCCGTCCTGGTAGAGGTACCAGTAGAAGCCGTACTCGTAGTTGCCGACGGTGGCGACGAACGAGATGACCAGCCGCCGCGACCGCCGCGTCTCGGCCTTCTCGGTGCGGAAGTCGAAGTGCTTCCACAGCAGCCCGTAGTCCTCCTCGTGCAGGCACACGGCGTTGCGCAGCGTGACGGGCTCGCCGTCGCAGTCGGCGAGCACGGCGTCGAAGTAGTGGATCTCGCCGAGGCAGTCACAGCCGAGCTCGAGCGAGTTCGCCAGCGCTCCGATGTTGTACTCGCCGGCGTCGAAGGCGTTCTTGCGCGAGTGGGTCGGGGCCGGGTCACCGTAGGGCACCACCATCTCGGCCAGCGAGGCCCGGTGCAGGACGGAGCGGTCCTGGTAGCTGACGGTGTGCAGCACCAGGCCCTCGCGCGGGGTGAAGCCCACCCGCAGGCGCCACTTCTGCCAGCCGACCTCGTGCCCGTCGACGGTGATGCTGGTGCCCTCGGGCTGCGTGATCTCCAACGGCCGCAGGTCGTGGCGCAGCGGGGCGGCGGCGTCGGGCGTGTAGTTTCCCGGTGCGCGGGGCACGGGCACGACGCCGTGGTCCTCGATCTTGGCCACCCGGCGCGCGTGCAGGTCGACGTAGGCGATGAGGTTCTCGACGGGGTGGGCGTAGCCGTTGTCGTCCGGGCCGTCGAGCCGCACCCAGGACAGCGCCCGCAGCAACCGGCCCTCGACCTCGTCGCCGTAGTTCCCGGCCGACCACGGGTCGACCATCAGCGTGTCGGTGTCGGTGATCCCGCGGGCCGCCAGCGCCTCCCGGTAGCCGGGATCGTTCTTGACGATCTCCTCGCAGGCGAAGAACTCGTCCATCGTGACCTGCGCCTGCACGCCCGGCACCGCCTCCCACGACCGCACCGCCCGGTCGGTCAGCGACACCGCACCCTCGTAGGTCAGCCCGTCGTCGAGGTTCAGCGCGATGACGAACGCCTCACGGTCGACCGCGGCGCCCTCGCCGTCGCGGATCGCCTCCTTGGCCGGTTCCCGCAGCGCGATCGACACGAAGCGGGTGCTGGCGGTCAGCCCCCGCTCGGCGCGGAGCACGTCGACTGCGGCGGTGATCTCGGCTGCGGTCAGCGGCTCGAGCGGGTGCTTCACCGCGGTGGCGGCGGGTTCGACGCGGGTCACGGTGCCTCCTCGGCGTCGGTCAGCGACTGACCCTTGACGGTAGCGCCGTCACCCCCGCTGCGGATCCGCCAAGTCGTGAGTGATGACGCGAGCGGGAGCTCGCGTCATCACTCACGACCCGCTCAGGAGTCGTAGTCGACGACGAGGGTGTCGGACACCGGCAGCGACTGGCAGGTCAGCACGAACCCGGCCTCGATCTCGTCGTCCTCGAGCGCGAAGTTGCGGCGCATCCGGACCTCGCCGCCGGTCACCCTCGCGCGGCACGTCCCGCACACCCCGCCCTTGCAGGCGAACGGGAGGTCCGAGCGGACCCGCTGCGCGGCGTCGAGCACTGGGACGGCGCGGGGCAGTGTGAGCTGCGTGGACCGGCCGTTGAGGATGACGGTCGCCGCGGCGCCATCGTCGCCGTCCGCGGCGTCGTCGGGGCGCACGGGCTCCGGTGGCGGTTCGTCGACGTAGAACAGTTCGCGGTGCACCCGGTCGGCGGGCACCCCGAGCTCGGTGAGCACCTGCCGGGCGTCGGTGGTCATGCCCAGCGGCCCGCACAGCCACCACTGGTCGATGTCGGGCACGGGGACCAGGCCGGTCAGCAGCGCGCGCATCCGGTCCGCGTCGAGCCGCCCGGAGAAGATCTCGGCCGCCATCGGCTCCCGGGACAGCACGTGGGCCAGCTGCAGCCGGGGGCCGTGCACGTTCTTCAGATCGGACAGCTCCTCGGTGAACATGACGGTGTCGGTGCGACGGTTGCCGTAGAGCAACGTCACGCGGTTGTCCGGGTGCGCGGCCAGCACGGTGGCGGCGATGGACAGCACCGGCGTGATCCCGGAGCCGGCCGCCAGCAGGGCGTGGTGCGTCGCGGGCGTGAGCTCCGGCGTGAAGCGGCCGGTGGGCGGGCCCACCTCGATCTCGTCGCCCGGCTCGACCCGGTCGACCAGCCATTCGGAGAACAGGCCGGTGGCGACGCGGCGTACCCCCACGCGCGGGCGGGCTCCCTCCGGCGCGCAGAGGGAGTACGAGCGGCGCTCCTCGCGCGGGCCGCCGGCGGTGTCGACGTGGCGGCGCAGCGTCAGGTACTGGCCGGCGCGGAAGGCGAACGTGTCGCGCAGCTCGTCGGGGACGTCGAAGGTGACGGCCACCGCGTCGGCGCACAGCCGGTCGACCTCGGCGACGCGCAGCCGGTGGAATCCGGGCACCGTCAGATCTCCTTGACGTGCTCGAACGGTTCCAGGCATGCGGTGCAGCGGCGCAGCGCCGTGCAGGCAGTGGCGCCGAAGCGCGACAGCTCCGACGTCGCGGGGCAGCCGCAGCGCGGGCAGCACACGACGCTCGACGGGGCGTCCAAGGTCAGCGGGACGGGCCCCGCGGGGCGCGGGCCGATGTGGCCGGGCGGCGCGATGCCGTGCTCGGCCAGCTTGCGCCTGCCCTCGTCGGAGATCCAGTCGGTGCTCCAGGCCGGGGAGAACACGGTGCGGACCTCGACCTCGGCGTATCCCGCATCGCGCAACCGTCCGGCGACGTCGTCGCGCATCACCTCCAGCGCCGGGCACCCGGAGTAGGTCGGGGTGATCGTCACCCGGACCCGGCCACCGGGGTCGACGTCGACCGAGCGCAGCACCCCGAGGTCGGCGAGCGTGAGCATCGGCAGCTCGGGGTCGGGCACCTCGGCGGCGATGGCTGCGGGGTTGCGGGTCACCATGCCGCCTCCGGGTGTATCCGGGCCAGGCTCTGCATCTCGGCGAGCAGGTGTCCGAGCGCTTCGGTGTGCACCCCGTCGCGCCCGCCGCGACCCGCGACCAGGCCGACGGCCGGCACGTCGGGCCGGTGCAGCGTGGCGCGGCCCAGCACCTCGTCGAGCACCGCGTCGACGTCGGCGCGGGTGTCGCCGGGGTCGGCCGCGACACCCGCATGCGCGAGCCGCCGCTCGACGTCGTGCGTGGTGAACAGCGACTCGACGTGCGGCCAGATACCGTCCAGCCCGGCCTGCATCCGCTGCCGCGAGACCGCCGTGCCGTCACCGAGGCGCAGTGTCCAGCGCGCGGCGTAGTCGCGGTGGTAAGCCACCTCCTTGACGCCCTTGCCGGCGACGGCGGCGAGCACCGGGTCCCGGGAGGCGGTCAGCCGCTGCAGCAGGGCCAGCCGCCAGCTGGAGAAGACGAGCAGCCGGGCGATGGTGCGGCCGAAGTCCCCGCCGTCGACCTCGGCGAGGGTGACGTTGCGGAGCGCACGCTCGTCGCGGAAGTAGGCCAGCGCGTCTTCGTCGGCGACGGCGGTGCCGTCCATCGGGCTCGAGTCGCGGCCCTCCACGTGACCGGCGCGGGAGAGCAGCACCCTGGCCTGGCCGAGCAGGTCGAGCGCGATGTTGGCCAGCGCCACCTCCTCCTCGAGCTCCGGCGCGGCCGCGACCCACTCCGCCAGCCGCTGCGAGCAGATCAGCGCGTCGTCCCCGAGCATGAGGCAGTAGGCGGCCAGGTCGGCCGCGTCGACACCGTCCGGGACCGGGGAGGTGATCTCGGCCTCGACTGCGTCTGACCCGGAGTCGAACCCGGAGCCGAACGCCCACCGGGGATCACCGTCCGAGGTCGTCTCGGCCAGCGCCCGGTAGGCGTTGCCGGCGTCGTCGTCGGCGGCGGTGTGGTGGCCCTCGGAACTCACCGGGCTACTCCTCCTACAGGTGTGGCACGTCGTCGGGAATGCTGTAGAAGGTCGGGTGCCGGTAGACCTTGTCGCCCGACGGCGCGAAGAACGGGTCCTTCTCCTCGGGGCTCGACGCGGTGATGGCCGCGGCGTCGACCACCCAGATGCTCACGCCCTCGTTGCGGCGGGTGTAGAGGTCGCGGGCGTTGTGCAGTGCCATCTCGGCGTCCGGGGCGTGCAGCGAGCCGACGTGGACGTGGTTGAGGCCGCGCTTGCCGCGGATGAACACCTCGAACAGCGGCCACGAGTCGCGCGGCGCCGGCCCGCCCGACTCGGCCGGGGTCATGCCGCCGCGCCTTCCGTGGCGCGGCGGGCCTGCTTGGCGGCGTAGGCGGTGGCGGCCTCCCGCACCCAGGCGCCGCTCTCGTGCGCCGCGCGCCGGTGGGCGATCCGCTGCTGGTTGCACGGGCCCGCACCGGAGATCACCTGCTTGAGCTCCTCCCAGTCCGGCTCCCCGTAGTCGTGCGCGCCGCGCTCGGGATTCCAGCGCAGCTGCGGGTCGGGCAGGGTGACGCCCAGCGCCTCGGCCTGCGGCGCGGTCATGTCCACGAACCGCTGTCGAAGCTCGTCATTGGTGTGCCGCTTGATCCGCCACTGCATGGACTGCTGCGTGTTGGGCGAGTCCCCGTCCGGCGGGCCGAACATCATCAGCGACGGCCACCACCACCGATCGGTGGCGTCCTGCACCATCGCCCGTTGCGCGTCGGTGCCTCGCATCATCGCCATGAGCAGCTCGTAGCCCTGCCGCTGGTGGAACGACTCCTCCTTGCAGATCCGGATCATCGCCCTGGCGTAGGGGCCGAACGAGCAACGGCACAGCGGCACCTGGTTGCAGACCGCCGCGCCGTCGACCAGCCAGCCGATGACGCCGATGTCGGCCCAGCTCAGCGCGGGGTAGTTGAAGATCGAGGAGTACTTCTGCTTCGACTCGATCAGCTTCTCGGTCAGCTCCGCGCGGTCGACGCCGAGCGTCTCGGCGGCCGCGTAGAGATACATCCCGTGGCCGGCCTCGTCCTGCACCTTGGCCAGCAGGATCGCCTTACGGCGCAGCGACGGGGCGCGCAGGATCCAGTTGCCCTCCGGCTGCATGCCGATGATCTCGGAGTGGGCGTGCTGCGCGATCTGGCGGATGAGAGTCCTGCGGTACGCCTCGGGCATCCAGTCCCGCGGCTCGACACGCTGGTCGGCGGCGACGGTGGCGTCGAAGGCCTGCTCCAGCTCCTCGGGTGCAGCGCTCACCCGCACCTCCTTCAACCGAATGTTCGTTCACTAATTGTGCAGTACCGCGGCCGCAGTCGCAACCGCCGTTCGCGGTGCTGCGCGAGCCTTGACATGCCCGATGCCCGGTGCGGCATTATCTACCGAACATTCGGTCCCGCAAGGGAGGTTGCGATGGCCCCGCGGGCGGACGAGACGGCGGGCCCGGCCGAGGCGATGCTCGCCGCCGACAGCGCCTCCCGGGAGCTCCGCGGACGCAGCCGGACCGTCGAACAAGAGACGGGGACGCCGTGACGGCCCGCAGGCTCGGGACGGCGCCCCCCGCCGACGAGTTGGACCCTGCGGAGCGGATGGGCGTCGACGAGCTGCACGCGCTGCAGCTGCGGCGGCTGCAGGCCACGCTGCGCCACGCCTACGACAACGTCGCGCTCTACCGGCGCACGTTCGACGAGGCCGGCATCGCGCCTGACGACTGCCGGGAGCTCGCCGACCTGGCACGGTTCCCGTTCACCACGAAGGCCGACCTGCGGCAGGCCTACCCGTTCGGCATGTTCGCGGTGCCCCGGGAGCAGGTCCGTCGCATCCATGCCTCGTCCGGCACCACCGGACGGCCCACCGTGGTCGGCTACACCCAGCGCGACATCGACATCTGGTCCGAGGTGATGGCCCGCTCGATCCGCGCCTCCGGCGGCCGTCCCGGCCACCGGGTGCACGTGGCCTATGGCTACGGCCTGTTCACCGGTGGGCTGGGCGCGCACTACGGCGCCGAGAAGCTCGGCTGCACCGTCGTCCCGGTGTCCGGCGGTATGACACCCCGGCAGGTGCAGCTGATCACCGACTTCGAGCCCGAGATCATCATGGTGACCCCGTCGTACATGCTCACCATCCTCGACGAGTTCGAGCGCCAGGGCATCGACCCGCGCTCGAGCTCGCTGCGGGTGGGGATCTTCGGCGCCGAGCCGTGGACCGAGCAGATGCGCACCGAGATCGAGCAGCGGGCCGACATCGACGCCGTCGACATCTACGGCTTGTCGGAGGTGATGGGGCCAGGGGTGGCCAACGAGTGCGTCGAGACCAAGGACGGCCTGCACGTCTGGGAGGACCACTTCTATCCCGAGGTCATCGACCCGATCGACGAGCACGTGCTGCCCGACGGCGAGGCGGGTGAGCTGGTGTTCACCTCGCTGACGAAGGAGGCGCTGCCGATCATCCGGTACCGCACGCGGGACCTCACCCGGCTGTCGCCCGGTACCGGTCGGCCGTCGATGCGCCGGATGGAGAAGGTCACCGGCAGGTCCGACGATATGATCATCCTGCGCGGGGTGAACCTGTTCCCGACCCAGATCGAGGAGCTTGTGCTGCGCACCCCCGGCATGGCACCGCACTTCCAGCTGGTGCTGTCGAGCCGGGAGCGGATGGATCACCTGACCGTGCGGGTGGAGGCGCGGCCGGACTGCCCGGCCGACCGACGGGATCTCGCCGCCACCGAGCTGGTCACGGCGGTCAAGGACAACGTCGGGGTCAGTATCGAGTGCGTGGTGGAGGACCCCGACACCCTGGAGCGGTCGGTGGGCAAGCTGGTGCGGCTCGTCGACAACCGGCGGAAGTGACGGCCATGACGGCGATGACCGGCAGGCGCAGGGGACGGCGGGGCTACGACGTCGACTCGCTGCTGCGGATCTCGGCCGAGGTGTTCAACGAGCGCGGCTACGACGGCACCAGCATGGAGGACCTCTCCGCGCGGCTGGGCATCACTAAGTCGGCGATCTATCACCACGTCGCGAGCAAGACCGAGCTGCTGCGGCTGGCGGTGGACCGCGCGCTGGACGCCCTGTTCACCCTCGTCGGCGAGCCCGCGGCGACCAGCGGGCCCGCGATCGACCGGCTCGAGCACGTGGTGCGGGGAAGCGTCCGGGTGCTGGTCGATGAGCTGCCGTTCGTGACCCTGCTGCTGCGGGTGCGCGGCAACACCGACGTCGAGCGCCGGGCGCTGCAACGCAGGCGCGAACTCGACCACATCGTCACCGACCTGGTGCGCGAGGCCGAGGCCGAGGGCAGCATCCGCCCGGACGTCGACCCGGCACTGACCGCGCGGCTGCTGTTCGGCACGGTCAACTCGCTCGTCGAGTGGTACCGGCCGGACCGGGGCCTCGGTGGCGACGACCTCGCCGATGTCCTGGTCGCCGTCGTGTTCGACGGGCTGCGCCAGCACGAGGCGAGCCCCGCCCGCACCGCGGCGGCCCCGAGCTGAGGTCATCCCAGCAGGGAGCGCAGCGCCCCCAGCAGCGTGACGACCGAGCGGTCGCGGGCCGACTGGCCCATCAGGCCGACCCGCCAGCCGGCACCGGCCAGCGGCCCGAGCCCACCGCCCACCTCGATGCCGAAGTCCTCCCGCAGCGACCGGCGGCCCGGCGCGTCGTCGATCCCGCCGGGCAGCCGGGCGGCGGTCAGCTGTGGCAGCCGGTTCGCCTTCTCGGCCAGCAGCTCGAAGCCGAGCTCCGGCAGCGCGTGCTGGAGCGCCTCGCCGACCCTGGCGTGGCGCTCCCACGCCGCGGGCAGGCCTTCCTCCAGCAACCGGCCGAGGCCGGCGTGTACGGCCGACATCAGCGGTGACGACGCCGTGTGGTGGTAGCGGGCGGGGCTGCCCCGGTAGTACTGGTCGAGCAGGTCGAGGTCGAGGTAGAACGACGAGATCGGCGTCTGCCGGGCCCGCATCCGCTCGACCGCGCGGTCGGACAGCGTGACCGGCGCGATCCCCGACGGCGCGCCCAGGCACTTCTGCGTGGCCGAGTAGCAGGCGTCGACTCCCCACTCGTCGACCTCGACGGGGATCCCGCCGAGCGAGGTCACGGTGTCGACGAGCAGCAGGGTGTCGGTGCCGGCCAGCGCGTGCAGCGGCGCGACGTCGTTGCGCACGCCGGTGGAGGTCTCGGCGTGCACGACCGCCACGAGACGGGCTTGCGGTGCGGCGCGCTGCGCGTCGAGTAGCTGCTCCGGGTCGATCGCACGTCCCCACTCCGCCTCGACCGTGCGGACCTCGGCACCGAGGCGCCGCGCCACCTCGGACAGCCGCTGCCCGAAGTAGCCGTTGACGCCGACGATGGCCAGGTCGCCCGGTTCGAGCAGGCTCGCCAGGCAGGCCTCCATGCCCGCCGAACCGGTGCCGCTGACCGGCAGGGTCAGCCGGTTGCGGGTGCCGAAGACGGCTCGCAGCCGCTCGGACGTCTCGGCGACGAGCGCGAGGTACTCGGGGTCGAGGTGCCCCAGTACGGGCCGGGCGAGCGCCTCGACGGCTTCGGGGTACGGGTTCGAGGGGCCCGGCCCCAGCAGGAGAGGTTCGAAGTGCATGCGGGCAACGTAGTCGCTGGACTCCGGCGTGGTCCTCGCGCACGCTCGGAGCATGACGCAACGCAGGCTGCCGAGGTGGTCGCAGCTGCGCCCGCTGCTGCGGCCGCAGTCGCTGCGCAGCGACGCCGTGTCGCGGGCGGCGAGTATCGCCGAGCTGCGGGTGATCGCCCGGCACCGGGTGCCGCGAGCGGTGTTCGACTACACCGACGGCGGCGCCGAGGAGGAGGTCGGCCTGCGGCGGGCCAGGGAGGCGTTCGGCAGGGTCGAGTTCGTGCCGCACGTGCTGCGCGGAGTGTCCGATGTGGACACCTCCACCACGGTCCTCGGGGAGCGCGCCGAGCTGCCGCTGGCGTTCGGCCCGACCGGTTTCACCCGGATGATGCACCACGCCGGGGAGCCGGCGGTGGCGCGTGTCGCCGAGGAGGTGGGGGTCCCCTACGCGCTGTCCACCATGGGCACCACGTCGGTGGAAGCCCTCGCGGCGGCCGTCCCGAAGGCCCGGACCTGGTTCCAGCTCTACGTGTGGCGCGACCGCGCCGCGAGCGCCGATCTGGTCGAGCGCGCGCGTGCCGCCGGCTACGAGGCGCTGGTGCTCACCGTCGACACGCCCGTGGCCGGGGCGCGGCTGCGCGACGTCCGCAACGGCCTGACGATCCCACCCGCGCTGTCGGCGAGGACGCTCGCCGACGGGGCGATGCACCCCGCCTGGTGGTTCAACCTGCTCACCACCGAGCCGCTGAGCTTCGCCTCGCTGAACTCGTGGAGCGGCACCGTCGCCGAACTGGCCAACCAGATGTTCGATCCCTCGGCCACCTGGGACGACCTGCCGTGGCTTCGCGAATCCTGGAGCGGCCCGCTGATCATCAAGGGGATCCAGGGCCCGGACGACGCCCGCGCCGCGGTCGAGCGCGGCGCCGACGCGCTGGTGGTCTCCAACCACGGCGGCCGCCAGCTCGACCGCTCGCCGACCCCGCTCGAGACGCTGCCGTCGGTCGTGGACGCGGTCGCGGACCGCGCGGAGGTCTACCTCGACGGCGGGGTCCGCAGCGGTGCCGACGTCGTGGCCGCGGTCGCGCTGGGTGCCCGCGCCTGCCTGCTCGGGCGCGCGTACCTCTACGGCCTGATGGCGGGTGGGCAGCGCGGCGTCCGGCGCGTCGCCGACATCGTGGCCACCGAGATGACGCGCACGATGCAGCTGCTCGGGGTGGACTCGGTGCACGACCTCGGCCCCGAGCACGCCCGCCTCCGCCCGTGAGTGTTTCCCGGTGCTATAGCCCCGGAAACACTCACGACCTAGGGTGGGGCTCATGACGGTCGCCGGGTTGCCCTCCGACGGGCTGGTGGCGGTGGTCAAGCAGGACTGCCCCACCTGCGTGCTGGTCGAGCCCGTGCTCGCCGAGCTCGCCGCCGCGGCCGGCCTGACCGTGGTCAGCCAGGACGATCCGGGCTTTCCGGCGAGCGTCGAGAAGGTCGTGGACGACACCGACCTCGAACTCAGCTACCGGCTCGGCATCGAGACCGTGCCGACGCTGCTGCAGTTCTCGGCCGGCGATGAGGTGCGGCGCACGCAGGGCTGGCTGCGCCCGGCGTGGGAGGAGCTGGCCGGCGTCGACGGTCTCGGTGCGCAGCTGCCGGAGCACAAGCCCGGCTGCGGTTCCCGGACGCTCGATCCCGGCGTCGCCGAGGAGTTGCTGGTCCGCCACGGCGGCCCGGCGCTGCGGTCGCGGCGGGTGGAGGTCGCCGAACTCGAGGACGAGGCCGACGCGCTGTTCGACCGCGGCTGGACGGACGGTCTGCCGGTCGTGGCGCCGACCGAGGCGCGGGTGCTGCGCATGCTCGGGGGCACCAGCCGTGCCCCGGACGAGGTGGTCGCGGTCATCCCCCCCGACCTCGTCGAGGCGACCGTGGAGAAGATCGCGGTCAACGCGGTGCTCGCGGGTTGCAGACCCGAGTACCTGCCGGTGGTGCTGGCCGCCGTCGAGGCTGCCTGTACCGACGAGTTCTGCGCCCACGGGCTGCTGGCCACGACGTGGGACGCCGGGCCCGCCATCCTCGTCAACGGTCCCGTCGCCAAGGCGATCGGCATGAACAGCGGCATCAACGTGCTCGGCCAGGGCAACCGGGCCAACGCCACGATCGGCCGCGCGCTGCAGCTGGTGATCCGCAACCTCGGCGGCGGTCGTCCCGGTGGCGTCGACCGCGCGACCCACGGCAACCCCGGCAAGTACACGTTCTGCTTCGCCGAGGACGAGGACGGGTCGCCCTGGGAGCCGCTGTCGGTGTCTCGCGGCGTGGCGCCGGGCACGTCCGCTGTCACGCTCTTCGCCGCCGAGGGGCCCCGCGGGCTGGCGGATCAGACCTCGCGCACCCCCGAGTCGCTCGCGGGGTCGCTGGCGGCCGGGCTGCGCTCGGTGGCCCACCCGTCGATGCCGATGGCCTTCGACGCCACACTGCTGGTCGGACCCGAGCACGGCAGGGTGTTCGGCGATGCCGGGTGGTCACGGCAGCGGCTGGCCGCCGAGCTCGACGAGCTGATGGCCTACGACCCCGATGAGATCAACGCCGACGCGCTGAGCGGGCAGATCACCGGCCGCACGCCGAAATTCCGCCAGGGTGGTCTGCTCATCGCCCATGCCGGTGGCCGCGCGGGGATGTTCTCCGCGGTGATCGGTGGCTGGGTGGGTGGCTCGAAGGGCAGTCAGTCCGTGACGAGGGAGGTACGACCGTGACGACCCGCACCGTCCTGGACCCCACCGGCGAGCACACCCCGGCCGGAAAGGCGGCGCTGCCCCGCAAGGACTCGCTGGCCGGAGTCACCGTCGGCCTGCTCGACATCTCCAAGGCCCGCGGCGACGTCTTCCTCGACCGGCTCGCCGAGTTGCTCTCCGATCGGGGAATCGCCGTCCGGCGCTACGCGAAGCCGACGTTCGCCAGGCCCGCGCCGGTCGACCTGCGATACGAGATCAGCACGACCTGCGACGTGGTCATCGAGGCGCTCGCCGATTGAGGCTCCTGCACGTCGTGCAGTGTGCACGACATCGCCTCCCTGGAGGGTCAGGGCGTCGTCGGGGCGTTCGTCGCCTCCACGGAGTTCGTCGAGGGTGCGCGGGCGCAGTCGCAGGCGCTGGGCTACGGCGACGGCGGCGTGCCGGCGGTCTTCGTGGCGCATCCGATCCAGGACCGCACCGACGACGAGATGCGCGCGCTGGCCGACGCCGCACTCGACGACGTGCTCGCCGCGGTCACCAGCTCCCGCAGCTGAGCCCGTGCAGCCACGGCCGGTGCAGGCAGGCGTCGACGGCTGTGCCCGCGTCAGGTGCTGGCGCGGGGGCCCGCGAGCCTGGGGCCGCGGTAGCGGCGCTCGAGCCGGCCCAGCCGGCGGCGGACCGGCTGGGCCAGGAACTGGCCGAGCAGCACACCCGCGGCCAGTGCGAGGGCGGTCGCCAGTGCCGTTGAGAGCGAGGACACGCCCGCCAGCACGTCATCCTCGGCAAGGAAGACGAAGCCGCGGTACGTGGCCAGCCCCGGGACCAGCGGAATGATCCCCGCCATCCCGATGACCAGCGGCGGAACCCGCAACCGGCGGGACAGCACGGCGCCGGCAAGGCCCACCAACGTGGCCGCTCCGAACGAGCTGACGATCTGTCCGAGATCGGTGTAGCTCAGCAGCAGGACGACCGCCGAGGCGCAGGCCCCGCCGATACCTGCCGCCGCCGCGGCCCGCCACGGTGCGTAGCTCGCCACTGCCGCTGCGGCCGCTGCGACGGCGCCGCCGAGTACCATCGTGGGTAGGCCGAGCAGCGGCGGTTGGATGTTGGGACTGACGGCGACGTTGATGCCCAGCGCGATCCCGATACGCAGCGCGAGGGTGACGCCGACGAACAGGCCGATCGAGTACAGCGCGATCTCCACGCCGCGGGCCACCGCGGTGAGGTAGTAGCCGGTGAGGGCATCCTGCACCGAGCCGACCACTGCCAGCCCGGACAGCAGCACGACGATGCTGGCGGCCACAACCACCGACGGGTTGGCTTCGGGCGCCAGCCCGATGGCCTTGAGGATGAGCGTGGCGGCGGTGGCCACCGCCGCCCCGACGATCTGCTGGAAGAACAGCAGAACCCCGCGGGTGTTGAGGAACCGGCCGACCCGATCGGTTCCGGCGGTGACGACGGCCGCGACGGCGGCCACCCCGGCGCCGCCACCGAGCAAGATGGCCAACCCTCCCGCCATCGCGGCCAGCGCCGCCGTCGACACCCAGCGGGGGTAGCGGTGCTGTGCACCCGCGATCCGGTCGAGTTCGGCCTGCGCCAACGAACGGTCGAGTTGGCCCGCGACGATGCGCCGCACCAGACGGTCGGTGCTATGGAGCCGCGAGTAGTCCAGTGAACGTGAACGCACCTGGTGCATCGCCGTCAGCGGGTCGTCGCCGACCCTGCGCCGGTAGGAGATCATGATCCGGTTGAACGTGATGTCGACCTGACTCCCACGCACGCCGTAGGCCTCGGCGACGCCCGTCATCGATGCCGCCGCATCCACCGCGCCCACACCGTTGGCGAGCATCACCTCGCCGATCTGGAGGCAGAGGTCCAGCACCCGTTGTACGGCCACTCGGTCGCGCAGCGCCGCGCCCTGGAGCTTGCGCGTGGCGTCTTCCGGTGGCGGCACCCGCGTCGCCGGCGGATCGGAGGATTCCATCGGTAGCAATGACACCACAGTCCGCCGGATCCGGTGCCACCCCACCAGCCCTGGTGCGCTGGGGTTGCCCAGGGGGTGACGGGCCTCAGCAAAGTCTGTGACCTGCGCTCCCTCCCGCTGCCGTTCGACGCGCGCCGCACTGGCGCCGGGAAGGGGAGTGTCTCGACTCATAGCCGCCGCGCAGCGGGTCACAACGAACCGGGCCGCCCGCCTCACAGCCGACCAGTGGGCCGGTTGCCGTCGCCGGCGGCTGGTTGCTGTCGCGCGGTAGCCCGCGTTGCGCATAGGGTCGCAGGCTCGGTGCGGAACGACCTGGCTCCGACCTGGCGAAAGAAGACGGCCACATGCTCGAGAAAGAGGCTCGGGAGATCGCTACGGCGATCGAGGAACGGTTCAACACCCCGGGTGCCGACCCGGACGTGGCGGCGACGGTGGAAACCGACCGCACCCAACCGGACGTGACGCCCGCAGGTGCGGGCCGTCCGACCTTCATCCGCTACCAAGTTCTGATCACAGACAGTAGTAGATCTGCCACGCTGGGCGTGCAGCTGGCAGGCACGGTTCTCGACGAGCTGGAGGCGGACGCGAGCCCGGACCGGCTCTTCGATGTGATCCGCGCCCATGACGTGCCAGTCGAGCAGGCGAACCGACCATGATCCGGCCGTAGCCACCGCTGCAGGGCTGGTCGCGGCGGGTGACGGCGCCCCTGCGATCTCCATGACGGTCTCGATGACCTTGCGGCCGGGTAGGGTGGAGTGCGATGAACCGCTTGGACAACACCAGCGAGAGCACGCAGGCGCAGCTGCCGGTGGACCGGCTAGGGCGGGCGCTGCGCGATGTCCGGATCTCGGTGACCGACCGCTGCAACTTCCGCTGCCGCTACTGCATGCCCCGCGAGGTCTTCGGTGCCGACCATGCGTTTCTGGATCGGGCGGAGCTGCTGAGCTTCGAGGAGATCACCCGCCTCGCGCGCATCATCGCCCGCCTGGGCGGGAGGAAGATCCGGCTGACCGGTGGCGAGCCGCTGCTGCGGCGCGACCTCGAACGGCTGGTGGAGATGCTGGCCGGGGTGGACGGGATCGACGACATCGCCATGACCACCAACGCCTCGCTGCTGGGGGCCAAGGCGGGGATGTTGCGGGATGCCGGCCTGTCGCGGGTCACAGTCAGCCTGGACTCGCTGGATCCGGAGAGGTTCGGGGCGATCAGCGACACCCAGGTGCCGTTGGCGCGCGTGTTGGACGGCATCACGGCCGCCGGCGACGCGGGGCTGACCCCGATCAAGATCAACACTGTGATCAAGCGGGGACTCAACGACGGCGACGACGTGCTGGACCTGGCTGCCTTCGGGCGCGAGCACGGCCATATCGTGCGCTACATCGAGTACATGGACGTGGGCGCCACCAACGGGTGGTGCCTCGACGACGTCGTCCCGGCACGCGACATCGTGTCCCGCATCGGCGCGGCCTGGCCCATCGAGCCCGTCGACCCCAACTACTCGGGCGAGGTGGCCGAGCGCTACCGCTACCTCGACTGTGACGGGGAGGTGGGTGTCATCGCCTCGGTCACCCAGCCGTTCTGCTCCACCTGCACCCGCACCCGGCTATCCGCCCAGGGCGAGCTGTTCACCTGCCTGTTCGCCTCCCGCGGCCACGACCTTCGGGCCCTGCTGCGGGGCGGGGAAACCGACGACGAGCTCGAGCAGTCGATTCGGGGAATCTGGGAGCGCCGCACCGACCGGTACTCGGAACTGCGCACCGACGAGACCGTCGATCTACCCAAGGTGGAGATGTCCTACATCGGTGGCTGAGGCACGACTGTTCAGCGGAGGTCGCATGTCGCAGCAGCTGCGGGACTTGCAGCATCCGTGGTTCGCGCGAGTCTACGAACGGATCAGCAGGGCAGCCGAGGGCGCCGGGGTCGCCGAGCACCGGGACCGGCTGCTGGCCGGGCTCACCGGCAGGGTGGTCGAGGTCGGCGCGGGAAACGGTCTGAACTTCGCCCACTACCCCGGCACCGTGACCGAGGTCCTCGCCGTCGAGCCGGAGGATCGCCTGCGGGGGATCGCGGAGGGCGCCGTCGCCGAGGCCACCGTGCCGGTGCGGGTGGTTGCCGGGCGCGCCGAGCAGCTTCCCGTAGCGGACGGAAGCTGTGACGCGGCGGTGGTGTCGCTGGTGCTGTGCTCGGTACCCGACCAGCACCGCGCGCTGGCCGAGATCCACCGTATCCTCCGTCCCGGCGGCGAGCTGCGGTTCTACGAGCACGTCCGCTCGGACCGGATGCTGCTCGCGCGCGCGGAGGATCTGGTCTCGCCGCTGTGGTCACGGCTGGCAGGCGGCTGCCACCTCAACCGCGACACCGCCGCCGCCGTCCCCGCCGCCGGGTTCACCGTCGACACGCAGGACCGGTTCATCTTCCGTCCGGCCCGGTTCGCCGCCCAAGCACACATCCTGGGCCGCGCGCACAAGCACGCGGCTTGAGGCTCGTCGAAATCATCGAGGTGCCCGCCATGCCACCACAGCCCGATCCCGACGCGGCCGCCGCCGGCAGCGTCCCGAACACCGACCAGGCCGACGCCTGGAACGGCGACGACGGCCGCCACTGGGTCGCGCACCGACAGCGCTATGACGCGATGATGCGCCGGCTCACCCACCTCCTCGATGCGACGGCCGTCTCCGCGGGCGAGCGGGTGCTCGACATCGGTTGCGGGTCCGGGGAGACGAGCTGTGCAGCGGCCCGGGCTGCGGGCGACGGCACCGTGCTGGGCGTCGATCTCTCGGGCCCGATGCTCGGCGAGGCCCGTAGCCGTGCGGAGCGCGAGGGCCTGGACAACGCCGGTTTCGAGCACAGCGACGTCCAGGTCCATCGCTTCGCTGCGGCGAGCTACGACGTGGCGATGAGCCGATTCGGCGTGATGTTCTTCGACGACCCCGCCGCTGCCTTCGCCAACATCGCGCGAGCACTGCGATCTGACGGGCGGCTGGCGTTCCTGTGCTGGCAGGACGCCGGACGCAACGAGTGGATCGTGACGATGGCGGGTGCGCTGGCCGCGCACGTCGCCCTCCCCGCCGTGGACGGGGACGCGCCCGGGCCGTTCTCGCTCGCCGACCCTGACCGGATCCGGGAGCTGCTGGTCCGAGCCGGCTTCGCCGATGTCTCGATCACTCCCGTCGCCGAGCCCATGCGGCTGGGCAGCGACCTCGACGACGTCATGGACTTCGTCCGGGACATGGGCCTGGTCCGAACGTTGCTGGCAGACGCGGACGAGGCCACGACGGGGAAGGCGTTCGACGCCGTGCGCGCCGCCCTGGCACCGCACCATTCAGCCGACGGGGTCGTGCTGGGAAGTGCGGCATGGCTGGTGACCGCACGCCGCACAGCGGCGTGACTGCCTGGAAGGGCGCCGGATACCCGTTCGCCCCCGGGGGTCAATGAGATGCGGCCGGCTCCGACGCCGGGCCCGCGTCGGAGTGGGGTCGGAGGCGCCCGGTCCGTGCTGCCCACCGCTCGAAGACCAGCGTGGCCAGCGGCGGAACGCTGGCGATCAGTGCGAGGACCGTGGTTCCGGCGTTCCATCCCAGTGGGCGGCGCACCAGTACCGTCACTGCGAGGTAGAGCAGGAACAGCCCGCCGTGGATCGGACCGAAGATCGTGACACCGATGTCGTTGCCCACCACCAGGTACTTGAAGAACATTCCGATGAGCAAGCCTGTCCAGGACAGGGCCTCGGCGATGGCGACGGTGCGGAACGACGGGACCGCATAGCTCATGCCGTCCAGTGTCAACAGTGACCGCGCTCACCGCCCGGTCGGGGTCGGCCCGAGACGACGAGAGCGACCGGCGGTGCCGCCATCGACATCGGTGAGTACGGTTGCTTCGTGGAGCTCGGCAGGTTTCGGATGCTCGCAGTGGCCGTGGTGGCGCTGTTCGGACTCGCGGCGTGCGGACCCGCCGGGGTGGGTTCGACGACCCCCAGTACACCGGAAACGACGTCGAGTACGGCGTCGCCCCTTGTCGGCCCGGCGAAGTTCGCTGCCGCGATCGCTGACCCGGTACGGATCACGATCAACGTCCACGTACCGTTCGAAGGAAGGCTCGCGGGCACTGACCTGATGATCCCCTACGACCAGATCCCGCAGCAGGTCTCCCGGCTGCCGGCGGACCGCACGCGCCCACTCGCGATCTACTGCAGGAGCGGCCCGATGAGCGCTGCCGCGGCTCGGTCGCTGGCCGCCTTGGGCTACACCGACATCGTCGAGCTCGCGGGCGGCATGCAGGCATGGCAGGCCAGCGGGCGACCCGTGTCGCAGACGCGGCCGAGCAGCCGCTAGGGCCGGGTGGCGCGGCGACGGAGGGCTGCCGCCGTGGCAGCAATCAACACTGCAGCGAGCGCGAGCTGGCCGCCTAGCACGATCCGATTGATGTCAACGGCAGCGTGCCAGCTGACGCACCCATCCTCGGCGATCGCCCATGCTCCGGCGGGTCGGGCGACGAAGCCACCACCGCCGGTGGCCTGGTCGGGCCGGCGGCGCATCGCGCGGCCGCCGACACCTCCGCCTGCTCTCATGTAGGTAGCGGGAACGAGTGTCGTCTTGCCTTGTTGGACAGGTGTGCCGATCACCTGGTGATTGCTCAACCGGGTTTCGAGGTTTTCGAGCGCCGTGGCATCGGCGGCCGAGGTTCCGGGGGCGTCGTTGCTCGTCATGCGGGTGGTCTCCTCACGTGCGCCTTGATCGAGATCGACGGGTACCGACCGCTGTGGAGCCGTTGTAGGCCGTGCACCCCTCGTTCACAGTCGGTTGAACGGCTCCGCGTAGGCGAACGTCCCCGTCACTGGCCGGTACGCAGCAAGGGTGCGGACCTGGAAGTGCTTTCCCCATTGGGGGTCCGGCGGCGCGATATCGTAGTCCGAGGATGCCCGAAAGCCGAAGCGCCAGTAGTACTGCGGGTCGCCCAGCAATGCGACCAGCGGCTCGTCCGACGCGTCGGCCGCGCCGAGCACTGCGCACATCAGGGCCTTGCCGACGCCGCGTTGCTGCCGGTCGGGGCGTACCGCGATCGGGCCGAGCCCCAGCGCCGGGCTCGCGTCAACGGTCCCTCGACTGCACACCACGGAGCCGATCACGTTGCCGTCCGCCGGGTCGACGGCGACCAGAGACAACGCGGGCAGCCATCCTTCGTCGGCTCGAAGCCCGTCGAGCAGCGCGACCTCGACCGGGACCTGATCGAAGGCGTCGGGGCGCGCGAAAGCCGTCGCGACGACGGCACGGATGGTCTCGATGTCGCCTGGCTGTGATCGTCGTACCAGCACCCGGCCATCCTTGCGGGTCACCCGTGACCGTGGCACGCGAATTACGTGGCTGATGCAGCCACCGTCGCCGGAAGTGGCTGCCACGCAGCCCGAGTGCTCGTCTCAGTCGAGCACCTCCCCTTCCGTCCGCTCACGTCAGGATGATCCCGGCGACGCCCGCGAAGATCAGGCCGACCCCGGCCACGGTGCGGCCGGTGACCCCCTCGGCGTTTCGGAACAAGAGGATGCTCGCCGGGACAACGATGAGCGGGATTGCGGTGGCCACCACGACCGCCACCGCGACTGGGATCGTGCGGGTGGCAGCGATGAGCGAGATCTGGGCTGAGATCGTCAGGACCCCGGAAAGGGCCCAGAACCATAGCCCGGAACGCGGGCTGGTCCGCACGCGTTGGGCGAGGCGGCGCAGGTCGGTGTGCGCCACGAGGTAGACGACGGTCGCACACGAGGCGCCGAGCAGGGCGCCGAACACGGCCTCGTTCCAGTACCGCACCGCACCACTGCGGACGACGTTGCCGACGGCGTAGGACATGGCCCCGAGGAGGGCAACCGCGACCTCCGGGGCCGGCAGCGACGTACGCCGGGTACCGGCTTCGGAGGGCGGCTCTGCCCCGGGTCGCACCGGGGTGGGTGTGCGCGTCGAGGTTCGCGAAGTGAGGTAGAGCCCTCCGACGACCAGCAGCACGAACAGCACCGCAGCCGTCCCGAGCGACTCGCCCAGCACGAGCCAGCCGATCACCGCCGAGAACACCGGGTTCGTGATCTGTAGGGCGCTCGCCCGCGAGGGCCCGATCGTCTGCACCGAGCGGAACAGCAGCCGCCGTCCCAGGTAGGAGGTGAAGAGCCCGCCGATCGCGAAGGTCGCGAACGCATCCCACTCGATCGCGAACGGTGTAGCGGAGATCACTCGCTCCCCGCCGAACAGCACCGCGGCGAACAGCACGTTGCTGCCCAGCGCGAGCAGGAAGCCGACGTCCTGCCCCAGCCGTGTCGACGCGACCTTCACCACCAGGACGTTCGTGCTGAAGAGCAGCAGGGCCAGCAGGGCGAGCGCCTCACCCACGCGACCGCTCCGCAGCTGCCCGACCCGGCCACGCGGCACCCGCATCTGCACGTAGACGACGTCGAGCCCGTCCTGGATGGCGAGATGCATGGTTTGCCGGCTCCGGGCCCGGCGCGCGAGCGAAGTGGGCCATCGTGGTGGTCAACGTGCTGGTGGCGTGGCTGGTGTTGGAGATCAACAACGGCGGGGTCCCGATCCTCTTCGTGCGGTACGAGTTCACCGAGCTCATCGGGTTCTGGGGTTGGGACCCGTTGGGATGAACTCGCTGGTCTGCTCGAGCATCTGACCAAGCGCGGGCGTGCACCTGGGAAGGGGTGCCCCCGGCAGGACTCGAACCTGCGACAGGGGATTCCGAGAACCACCTACCGGTCGATGCCGACCTCCAGCGGAGGTTGCGCCTGACCGCGGCGTGCTCGGCGATGGGGCAACGGATGGTGCAGGTGGGCGAGTAGCAGGCCGGCACCGACCGTGGTCGTAGCCATCGCGTCTCGAGGCCTTCTTCGACCTTGATCTCGTTGGTAGTGTCCTAGCGACGTTGATCCCACGTCGCGGTGCGCCAACCGTTCGAGGTCGGAACCGCTGTGGTTGGACCAGCCGCCGGCTCGAGGTGCAGGGAGCACATATGCAGCGCAGTACGGATCGGATCCTGACCACTCACACGGGTAGCCATCCTGCTGCGGTGCGGTCGCTACTGTGATTTGCGACACCCAGCCCTCGTCAAGGGGTTGAGATCGCGGGCGGTGTCGGCGCAGGATCGCCGCTAGGTGCCACGGCGTGGTGGCGGTCACAGCTGGGAGTCGCAGCAGTATGCTGAACACGAGTGTCCCGCCGAGGCCTCCCGAAGAACCGGAGCTCGCGGCGGAGCCACCCACCGGGCACCGGGTGCTGCCCTCCCGCACGCTTCCGGATGACCAGCCGCGGGTACCGGGGCCCGTTGCCGTCGCAGGCTTCCCGATCGACGCGCCGTTCCGGCGGGCCCGGCAGGTGCGCCCGACCTGGCTGCGTGGCGTGTCCGGCATCTGACGCCGCGGTGCGGGGCGACGGCGGCCACGTTCGTGTCAACGGGGACCGACAGGAGAAGGAGAACCCATGTCCAGCGTGCAACAGGACCAGCGGGACGCAGCCTCGGAGTCGGCCGGCGAGCTCGATGCGGTCGTCGTCGGCGCCGGCTTCTCGGGGCTGTACATGCTGCACCGGCTGCGGGACACGCTAGGTCTCTCGGCGCGGGTGTTCGAGGAGGCTGACGACGTCGGCGGCACCTGGTACTGGAACCGTTACCCAGGTGCCCGGTGCGACTCGGAGAGCTACTTCTACAGCTTCTCCGACCGGCTGTCCGAAGACCTGCTGCAGGAGTGGACCTGGAGCGAGCGCTTCGCCGCCCAGCCGGAGATCCTCGACTACCTGCAGCACGTCGCCGACCGATACGATCTGCGCAAGGACATCCAGTTCAGCACCCGGGTCGTCGCGGCAGAATACGACGACGCGACCGGCCGCTGGGACGTCCGCACCGACGACGGCGGGCAGGTCACGGCGACGTACCTGATCACCGCGGTCGGCTGCCTGTCGTCGACCAACCTGCCCGAGTTCCCGGGCCGGGACAGCTTCCGCGGCGACTCGTACCACACCGGCACCTGGCCGCACGAGGGTGTGGACTTCACCGGCAAGCGGGTCGCCGTCATCGGTACCGGGGCGACGGGGGTGCAGGCCATCCCGGAGATCGCCGAGCAGGCGGCGCACGTCTACGTGCTGCAGCGCACCCCCAACTACGACATCGCCGCCGGGAACCGGCCGATGGACGCCGAGGACGGACGGAAGATCAAGGCCAACTACCGGGAGATCTGGCAGACGACCCGGGAGACGGGCTTCGGCTTCCCCTACGACGCCCCGAACCGCACCGCCCTGTCGGTCTCGGAGGATGAGCGGCAGCAGATCTTCGCCGAGGCCTGGGAGCGCGGCGGGTTCCGGCTCGGGACGACCTTCAACGACCTGCTCCTCGACGCCGACGCGAACGAGACGGCCTCGGAGTTCCTCCGGGAAAGGATCCGGGAGCGGGTGGACGACCCGGAGATCGCCGAGCTGCTCTCGCCGCGCGACCACCCGTTCTTCACCAAGCGTCCGCCGCTGGAGAACGGCTACTACGAGACGTTCAACCGGGACAACGTGACCCTGGCAGACGTGCGGAAGGCGCCGATCCAGGAGATCCACCCGAACGGGGTCCGGACCGCGGACGCGGAGTACGAGGTGGACAGCATCGTCTACGCCACCGGCTTCGACGCGATGACCGGGACGCTGTTCAAGCTCGGTATCCGTGGGCGCAACGGTCTCGGCCTGCAGGAGAAGTGGTCGCAGGGGCCGCGCACCTACCTCGGCGTCGCCACCGAGGGGTTCCCGAACCTGTTCATGATCACAGGTCCGCAGAGCCCGTCGGTGCTGAGCAACATGCCGGTGTCCATCGAGCAGCACGTGGACTGGATCACCGACTGCCTGCGCTACCTGCGGGACAACGGGCTCGACACGATCGAGCCGCTGCGCGAGGCCGAGGACGACTGGGTCGACCACCACAACGAGGTCACCCAGATGACGCTGCTGCCGCAGGCCAACTCCTGGTGGGTCGGCGCGAACATCCCGGGGAAGCCGCGCAACCTCTATCCGTACGTGGGCGGTGTCGGCACCTACCGGCTGATCTGCGATGAGGTCGCCGCCCAAGACTACGACGGGTTCGGGCAGGGCTCGGGCGGCTCGGCCCGCTCCGGCGAGTTCAACGGGACCGCGCGAGCCAAGTTCATCGACATCGTGTCGGCGGCGCCCGCGGCGTCGTGACCGGCTGACCGCTCCGGGCGGAAACCGGGCCGGTCCCGAGCCGGTCTCTCTCCCGTCGGAGCAGGGCAGCGGTGAGACAGGCTCCGGTACGCCACGCCGCGGTGGTCGTGTTCGGGCCATGGCGGCGGCGGGAGTCATGGCGAGGTCGGGCCGCCGTGTCAGATGGCCACTGGCTGGCGGCCAGCCGCCAGCCAGTGGCGGGATCCGGGAGGCTGTGCGTTGTCGGGCTGTGCGCCGGCGAGCGCCAGGCCGGGCGAACGCGGCCTCGACATCGAGTGGCGCCCCGGGCAGGACTCGAACCTGCGACAGGAGATTCCAAGATCGTGTCGCGGAACCGTGCCGGGTGGTGCCGGACAGTGCCGCTGAGCTGCGCGGACCCCTTCGGTCGCTACGCGGTGTCTGGCGTCGTTCCTGGCCGTTCCCGGTAGGTAAACGTGGGACGCGATCTTGACGGACACCCTCGGTGCGCGCCTCACAACCCTTTTCTGGTCCCTCGTCTTGGCCGCCGTGCTCGTCGCGGTGGCGGTGTCCGGGGTGGCCGCAGGCCATCGCGTAGCGACGCCGTAGGCGCCCTGGACTCCGCCGGCGTGACGTGGACGGTTGACGGTCGAGGGAGCGGCTTTCACATGCAGCTGAGCTGCGGACACCCCTGCCGCGTCCGTGCATAGTCCGCGGCGTGTCGGCTCCTCCTCCCAGACCACTGATCATCGGCCGCCGATGAGTCTTCCGATCGCCAGCTGTCTAACAGACGACGGATGACCTTACGAAGGGAGAACCATGGCCAAGCTGCTGTACTCGGCGACCATGTCGCTCGACGGCTACATCGCTGGCCCCGGCGGCGACATGTCGTGGCTCACCGAGCATCTCGCGGGCGAGAACTCCACGGCGGACCGCCTGCTGGCCAACGTCGGTGCGATTCTAGCCGGCAGCGGCACGTTCGAAGGAGATGATCCGAACCGCGGCACCGACAGCGAAGGCGCGTTCGGAGGGAGTACCACGGCCCGGTGTTCGTGCTGACCCACCGGCCGCAGGCCGACCCACCCACGGACATCACATTCGTGGGCGACCTGCCGAGCGCGATCACGCAAAGCAAGCGGGCGGCTGGGGACAAGTACGTCAACATCCTTGGCGCGAATGTCGCCAAGCAGTGCACAGAGGCGAGGCTGCTCGATGAGGTCTTGGTGCTTGTCGCCCCAGTGCTGCTCGGTGACGGCGTGCGCATGTTCGACCACCCGGGCGGAGCAAACGTGCGGTTGAAGCCGATTGCCGGCGAAACGGCGCACTGGTACAGCGTCATCTACTGATTCGCGGTGTCGGCCGCAAGGAGACCCCGGCCGTAAACGGTAGGTAGGCAGTAGATCGATCGTAGTGCAATCCCTGGTCAACCCGTCGACCAGGGCGAATGTGCCCCCGGCAGGACTCGAACCTGCGACCTGGAGATTCCGAGAAGAACCTACCGATCGGCTCCGGACACCACCGGAGGCTGCACCTGACCTGCCTCGGTGCTGCGGGCTGCGGCTGGCGAGCCCTCGTCGTTGATGGTCGTTCCGGGTAGGTAAAGGGTGGAGACGATCTCGCACAACCCGGCCTGCTTCAACACCCGGCCCGGCTTGTGAGGGAGTCGGGGTGTCAAGGGCCGCCGGAGGCGGTCGCGCAGCGACGGTTCTGTGTGGGGTAGGGGCCCCGCGCAGGTTCGCCCTTGGCGGCCCGGCGACCGAATAAGATCATCAGCCGTGGTGAAGCTGGTCACCGTGACCCCGGCCTTGCAAAATCTGCCTGGCCCGTCTGTCGGGTGCCGACGTCTGCCGCTCCTGCTGGTCAGCGGTCCGCTGGCTGTCGCGCTCCACCCGTCGATCCGCTCGCTTGGCAGCACGGATGGCAGTATTACGCTCGGGGCACCTACAATGTGGCAGTGGCCACGATCCCATGGCACGACCTGAAGGGCGAGCGGGCGGAGTCCTTCATCTCGATCATGATCCTCCGGGAGTACCCGGACGGGAGACGACGTCGACCGATTCAGGGTGACGGCGGGATCGATGTGATAGTTCCTGTCAGCGATAACCCTCGAAAGTACGATATCTATCAGATCAAGTCCTTCTTTCCCAAGTTAGAATCCGGTCATATGGGAAAGATAAAAAAGTCCGCCGAGAAGCTTCTTGAGACCATCGAACGAACGGACATAGAGGTCGAGAAGTGGCACCTAGTAGTGCCAATTGACCCTTCGGAAGGGGACGAGTCATGGCTCGAATCCCTTTTTGAGGACACGTCGATCGCGGTGTATTGGAAGGGCTGGACCTACCTTGAGGGTATGGCAGCTAAGTATCGGGACGTCGTTGACGTCTATGTCGAAAATGGTCAAGAACGTCTTCTGAAGATGATTGAAAACGCAATGTCGACTGCTAGCCTGAAGAGGATACCTAATAGAGCATCAGTCAGCCTGGACCAAGCGTATGACATGGCTCTACCGTTGTTCGAACAGCTTAACGCAGACGATCCACAGTATTTCTACAATGTATCGTTCTTGAACGGTCCCCCGGATTGGAGTACGGTCCCAGATTCGGTTGCAATGAGCCAGTTCATCGGGAAGGCTTCCGGTCCGACGATGCGTATTGATGTTCATCCAAAGTATCTGTTGGCTCTTGAAGATCGACCTATAGAGAGCTCTATCAGCTTCGCCGTGCCCGACTCGGAGCCTGAACTCCAAAAGGCGGTTGAGGATTTTCGTACGTATGGCGAGGACGTCACGATCCCAGCCCAGTACGCATCGGGTACTTTCACCGATCCTTTATCGGGTGAGACTGAGACGTACGAGTCCCTCGAGGTCCGCATCTGGTCCGAAGAGAGGAAGAAACCTGCACGGATTCGCCTAATAGCAGCCGACCAGACAGGGCGGAGACTCGCCTCGACGTTTTTCATGGTTGATCGGCTAAGTGGCGGCCCCTCCGGAAAGGGGCTGAAAGCCACCATGGTTAGTGATTCCGGCATGATTCGAATCGTGCACTGGGTGAAGTCTGTCGGTGATGGGCTCTACAGCGGAACCTTCAATTTCGAAGTCGACTTCTCACGACCGCGGCTCGCTGTCCGCGTTCGAGACGAGCTGAAGTTTCTAAGGCAGCTCTGCGTTCCGAACAAAA
The DNA here is from genome assembly GCA_009379815.1 of Pseudonocardiaceae bacterium. GTDB lineage: Bacteria > Actinomycetota > Actinomycetes > Mycobacteriales > Pseudonocardiaceae > WHSY01. The sequence continues at coordinate 2,522 of WHSY01000002.1, read as the reverse complement.
TGGTCCTTGCGCACGAGTTTACGGGACCATTTGTGGACTTGGCCGTATTAGAAGACGTCCCGGCGCCGGTCGTGGCTGAATGGATGGTTCGGTACGCTGATTCGCTCTATGACTTGCAGGACTTTGCGAATGTCCCGCTCGAAATGGGTGAGCCCGCTGACCACTACGATGACCACCTAAAGGCCGTGAAGCATGGAATAGCCGTCGCAGGGCTCTTGCGAGGTGGGAAGATGGTGATGACTGGGACTCCCGAGTTGATCGCCTACATGCCAGACGTCGACGCTCAGAGCATAGTTGACCGGGTGGCCGAGACGGGTTCGCTGTACATTAGAACCCAGTTTCAGCAGCGGGTCGCCAACGGCGTAGTCACGTTCCCGTCCGCGCTTCATAAGGCCGAAGGCATTACAGCTCGCGTTGACAGCGCTTCGGACGGACGTCAATTTGCGGTGCTCTCGGGCGTGGAAGGTCCTGCTGTGATGACCGTCGAACTTGAAGACGAGGCATGACCTCCAGGTACACCCGCCCGGCCCGGCCCCGGCCGGTAGCGGAGCGGCAAGGCCGGAGGCCGTGGCCGGCGCGGCGCGGCGGAGCGCGCCGCCTTGATACTCGGAGAGGTCAACTCGGCAGCATCGGACTGCTGGTGGCGGTCAGCCTCGGGGCGCGGCCTGTCCAGCGGCCGCTGCTTGTGTGGTCCGGCGGCGGACGAGGGCGACGCCGAGCAGGATGAGGGCGCCGCCGGTGAGCAGGTTCGGCCCGATGGGTTCGCCGAGGAAGGTGACGCCGAGGGCGACGGCGACGGCGGGGACGAGGTAGGTGACGACGCTCGCGGCCGTTGGGCCCTCCGTGGTGATGAGGGCGTAGTTGATGACGTAGGCGGCGCCGGTGCCGAGGACGCCGAGCACGACGACCGCGGCTAGCACCATGGTCGTGAGCTGCGGCGCGCCTCCTCCGGCGACGGGCAGCGTGAGCGCGAGCAGCACTGTCGAGGCGCAGAGCTGGCCGAAGGCGAGCACCAGCGGCGGGTAGCCGCGGTTGGTGACGTAGCGGGCTTGGTAGACGTAGCTGAGGCCGTAGCTCAGGGCGGCGCTGAGGCACGCGACGATGCCGAGGGTCGAGCCGAGGTCGGCAGCGTTCCACGGTGACAGCAGGATGAGGGCGCCTGCGAAGCCGACGATCAGTCCAGCGACGCGGCGCATGGTGAAGCCGGTGTCGGAGCTGGCCGCATAGGCGAGGAGTGCTGTCCATAGCGGCGTGGTGGCGTTGACGGTGCCGGCCAGGCTGGATGGCACGGTTTGCTCGGCGATGGCGAACAGCGTGTAGGGCACTGCGTTGGAGATCAGCGCGGCCACCGTGAGGTGGCCCCACATGGCCCGGCTGCGCGGAAGCGGGAGCCGTCGGGCGGCGACGATGATGCCGAGCACGGCGGCGCCGAGTGCGAGGCGGGCGAAGGTCAACTGGAATGGCGACAGTCCGGCGAGTGAGAGCTTGATCCAGAAGAACCCGGAGCCCCACAGCAGCGCCAGCGCGGCGACCAGGAGCGGGGCGCGCAGCCGCGTGCGGGTCATTCCACGGGCACGTCGTAGCGCAGCCCGGACAGGTCGGCGCGCAGCACGAAACGGGTCAGCTCGTAGGGCTGGCCGTCCTGGTCGATGCTGGTGTGGAGCACGTCGAGCACCGGCACACCGGTGGGCAGGTCGAGCCGGTCGCGTTCGTCGGGGCTGGGCATCCGGGCGTTGATCTCTTCGTAGATGCGGGTCATGGTGTGGCCGCGGTCTTCGAGGACGCCGTGGATGCCGTAGCTGTGGGGTACGTCGTCGAGTAGCAGCCCGGTGCCTTCGGCGATCGTCCAGGGAATCCAGGTGGTGACCCGCTGCATCGGGTCCGAGTCGGCCCAGAACACGTTCTCTCGGCAGAGCACCGAGGGCTCGTCGTCGGCGATGTTCAGCCGTGCGGCCACCTCGGCCGGCGGGGTGGTCCGTTCGACGGAGAGGACCTCGAACCGTCCGGCCTTGCCCGCTTTGGCGCATTCCAGCAGGTAGGGCGACAGGCCGGTGTCGCGGTAGCGCGGCGAGTAGCGGTCGTTGCCCAGCCGGATCAGGGCGGGCCGGGTGCGCACGAACACGCCGCGGCCGTGCTCGGCGGTGACAAGACCGTTTTCGGATAGCAGGCGGATGGCCTGCCGGGCGGTGTTGCGGGCCGAGCCGTGCCGTTCGGCCAACTCGCGCTCTGAGGGCAGGCGTTCGCCGGGCGCAAGCTCACCGGACTCGATGAGGCGGCGCAGCTCGTCGGCGATGCGCGCGCTCGCGGGGCGGCGGTCGGCCTGCTCGGTGTCGGTCACGGCCCTGAGTCTAGGGGAAGTGGTTTAAGCCAGTCGAGTGAAGTGGCGCGCGCCACCTTCTCGGCTGCTCTGGCGTATGGTTTACTGGCGCAAGCCAGTCGAACCACTGGCGCAGACCAGAGCTAGGAGCTAGTACTACAGGGCTAGATCATCAGCGTCTGGAGCTGGAGGTGGCGTCGGACGT
>WHSY01000029.1:21414-51517 GCA_009379815.1 Pseudonocardiaceae bacterium | reverse complement strand
TGCAGATCCGCGACGGACTGCATGTGCTCGGCCGGGCGCCCGACGGTGAGGAGCTGGTCAACGATGTGCTCGCGGTGCTGCGCGCGCGGCAGCTCTTCGGCGGCCAGGGCGCGCTGCCGGGGCTGCGCGCGACGCTGGCGGCGGGGTTCGGGCTCGACGAGCAGGCGATGCTGGCCGAGCCCGGCCGCACGGTCGAGGCGCCCGCGCGGCTGACCGGGCTGGTCGAAGGGCCCGCCCGCACCGGCTCCGACGTCACCGACCTGCTCGAGCGGCTGGCCCACGCGCTGGTGCAGGGCGCCCAGTCGGCCGGCTGGGACGTCGCCGCGGTGCCCGACGTGGTCTCCGGAGTGCTCGGGCAGCCGATGCCCGAGGTCGAGGCGGTGCTGCGGTTCGGTTGCGCCGAACTGGTGCCCCGGCTCGCGGGCACCACTGCGGAGGTGGGCAACGTGCTGCGCGCGCTCGATGGCCGGTTCGTCGAGCCGGGGCCGTCGGGCTCACCGACCCGCGGCCTGGTGTCGGTGCTGCCGACCGGGCGCAACTTCTACGCCGTGGACCCCAAGGCGGTGCCGTCGCGCAACGCCTTCGACGTCGGAACGGCACTGGCCGACTCGCTGCTGGCCCGCCACCGCGACGACACCGGCGAGTGGCCGGCCTCGGTGGGTCTCACGGTCTGGGGCACCTCGGCGATGCGCACCCAGGGCGACGACATCGCCGAGGTGCTGGCGCTTCTCGGTGTCCGCCCCTGCTGGGACGACGCATCCCGGCGGGTGACCGGGCTCGAGGTGGTGCCGCTGCCCGACCTCGGCAGGCCGCGCATCGACGTCGTGCTGCGCATCTCCGGCTTCTTCCGCGACGCCTTCCCGCACGTGGTGGGTCTCGTGGACGATGCGGTCGACACCGTCGCCCGGCTGGACGAGTCCGATGAGGACAACTTCGTCGCCGCGCACTACCGTGCCGACCTCGCTTCACACGGCGACGACCGCAGGGCCCGCACCCGGATCTTCGGGTCCAAGCCGGGCGCCTACGGGGCCGGACTGCTGCCGCTGATCGACTCCCGGGAGTGGCGCACCGACGCCGACCTCGCCGAGGTCTACGCCACCTGGGGCGGCTACGCCTACGGCCGCGGGCTCGACGGTGCACCCGCCCGTGGCGACATGGAGCACGCGTTCCGGCGTATCGCGGTGGCGGCGAAGAACGTCGACACCCGCGAGCATGACATCGCCGATGCCGACGACTACTTCCAGTACCACGGCGGCATGGTCGCGATGGTGCGCACGCTGACCGGCAGCGACCCGGCGGCCTACGTCGGCGACTCGGCGGTGCCGCACGCCGTGCGCACCCGGTCACTGGGGGAGGAGACCAAGCGGGTGTTCCGCTCCCGGGTGGTCAACCCTCGCTGGATCGCCGCCATGCAGAAGCACGGCTACAAAGGTGCCTTCGAGCTCGCCGCCACGGTCGACTACCTGTTCGGCTTCGACGCCACCGCCGGTGTCGTCGACGATTGGATGTACGCGCAGCTGGCCGAGTCCTACGTGCACGACGAGGGCGTGCAGCAGTTCCTGCGGCAGTCGAACCCGTGGGCACTGCGGGGGATGACCGAACGGCTGCTCGAGGCCGCCGACCGTGGCCTGTGGGCGCAGCCCGACCCGGCCGAGCTCGACGCGCTGCGCGCCGTCTATCTCGATCTCGAGGGCGACCTGGAAGGGCCTTCGGCCCTGTGAGCGGTTCAGCCGCCGGTGGCGGAGAAGTGCATGATGTCGATCGGTTGCGACCACCGGCCGCCCCAGGACCACCCGATCTCCTCGAAGGCCGAGACGGCAGGCCCACCGTCGTGCACCATGCCGGGCCGGTGCCAGGAGCGGTCCAGGTAGGACGACGCCAGCTCGGGTAGTACCAGGTCGTCTCGCTGATAGGGGTTCTGGAACGGGTTGAGGTCGATCGCCAGCCCGGAGGCGTGCGCCGACCAGCTGGTCTGCCCGACGACGGGACGGCAGACGAAGGCCGTGGTGTTGTTGCCGTCGCCGGTGGGCGGGGCGTCGAGCTCGGCAGCCGCCACCACCCGCATCTCCTCGATCGGGAAGCCTGCCGCGAAGAGCTGCTCGAACGCCGCGACGACGACGCGGGCGACGTCGGCGTGCACGATCATCTCGCCGGTGTGGGGGCGCCCGTCGAAGCCGACGAAGGACATCGTCAGGTACCGCAGCTCGTCGGGCGCCGCCGGGCAGGCCGGCTGCCAGGTGCTGCGGGAGAGCACGTCCGGCGGGACCGGGCCGACGGTGGACTCGAAGCGGCCCGACGCCGGGGGCGGCAGGACGTCACGGGTGGGCAGGTCGCGCTCGATGAGCACCTCCGGGGTGGGCGAGACCACGCCGAAGCCGTCGGGCCCCAACGGCAGCGGTCGCGCACCCACGACCCACTCCGGCGCGGGCGGCTCCGCGGGGGCCGGCGACGGGCTCGGGGTCGCGGGCGCCGGCGCCGCGGATGGGGTCGGGGCAGCGGGCGCGGGCGGGCGTGCAGGCCGTGGCTGCGGCGACGACCCACAGCCGGCGAGCGCGACGACCGCCAGGACGACCGGGAACAGGATCACGACACGCACCACGGTGCCAGCGTGGCACAGCGCCGCGGCACCATCACCGGACTCATGGTGGCTTCACGCTGCCCGGGGCACCACACGTGTGCTGATGGCGTGACGGTGACGGATGTTCACGGCGACGCTGCCGGCTCGGCCGGGTGGTTATGCTGCCCGGGCGGGTGGTGCCGCGCCGGCCCGTCGACAGCTCTCGGGAGGTTGCTGGATGCGAGTCTGGGGACGACTGGCCGCGCGGCTGGCCCTGCTGGTCATGGCTGCGGCCGCGATGCTGACCCCGGCCGCGACTGCCGCGCCATCGGCCCTCGGGCCGCCGTCACCGCCCGGGGGCTCGGCGGAGCCGCGGATCGTGGGAGGAAGCGACACCAGCACCGACGAGTACCCGTGGATGGTCGCGCTGACCGACGCCGCGGACTCGCCCTTCTGCGGCGGCGCCCTGGTCGCGCCCGACCGGGTCGTCACCGCCGCGCACTGCGTGTCCGGCCGCGACCCTGCCGAGCTGACCGTGGTCGCGGGCCGTACCGACATGCGCACCGACGCGGGCGTGGAGAGCCGGGTGCGCGAGGTGTGGATCCACCCGGGTTTCGGCGGTGACCCGATGGGGGGCGACGACGTCGCGGTCCTGACGCTGGACCGGGAACCCGGCTACCGCAGCATCCCGCTCAACGAGGACCCGGGCGCCTACCAGCCCGGGAGGTCGGCGACCGTGCTCGGCTGGGGCTACACCGACGAGGACGGCCCCGCCTCGCCGGTGCTGCAGCAGGCCTACGTGCCGCTGCTGTCGGACCCCGACTGCTCGCGGAAGTACCCGCGGTACGACCCGAACGGGATGGTGTGCGCGGGGCACGCCGAAGGTGGGCGGGACGCCTGCTACGGCGACTCCGGAGGTCCGCTGGTGGCCGGGGGCCGGCTGATCGGGGTGGTGTCCTGGGGCACCGGGTGTGCGCGGGCCGGGCTTCCCGGCGTCTACACCCGGATCTCCTCCTACGCCGGGGAGCTCGACGCGCAGCGGTGACGGCCACCGCGCGTTGTGGCTCCGTCGGAGGTCTGGGACGATGCACCCGACAGCAGCGGGTGGTGTGCGAGGAAGCCGGTACCGGGCCTGGGCCCGCAATCCGGCGCGGTCGCGCCACTGTGACCGGGGAGCGAGCCCCCACGCGACGGCCACCGCGGCAGCGGGAAGGCCGGGGGCGAGCCGCGATAGCGGTTCGATCGCAGCGATCCGGGAGCCAGGACACTCGTCCACCCGCTGACGACCGACCCGGGCGCGAGAACCCGAGGAAGGACGTGCCGGTGCGCCCTGCTGCGCGCTACCCGTTCGCCGCCGTCGTGGGCCACGACGACCTGCGGCTGGCCCTGCTGCTCACCGCCGTGCATCCCGGGATCGGTGGTGTGCTGGTACGGGGCGAGAAGGGCACCGCGAAGTCGACCGCGGTCCGGGCGCTGGCGGCGCTGCTGCCTCCGGTGACCGCGGTCGCCGGCTGCCGTTTCGGCTGCGACCCGGCGGCACCGGATCCCGGCTGCCCGGATGTCCCGCACCGCGAGGGGGAGCCGGAGACCCGGCCGGCACGGTTGGTGGAGCTGCCGGTCGGCGCCACCGAGGACCGCGTCGCGGGCTCGCTGGACCTGCAGCGCGCGCTGACCGAGGGAGTCTCGGCTTACGAGCCGGGGCTGCTGGCCGCCGCGCATCGCGGCGTGCTCTACGTCGACGAGGTCAACCTGCTGGCCGACCACCTCGTGGACCTGCTGCTCGACGCCGCCGCCATGGGGCGCGCCCACGTCGAGCGCGACGGCGTGTCGTTGTCGCATGCGGCGACGTTCCTGCTCGTGGGCACGATGAACCCGGAGGAGGGCGAGCTGCGCCCGCAGCTGCTCGACCGCTTCGGCCTCACCGTCGACGTGGCGGCCTCCCGTGACGTCGACACCCGCACCGAGGTGGTGCGCCGCCGGCTGGCCTACGAGACCGACCCGGCCGGCTTCGCCGAGGGCTGGGAGACCGAGGACGCCGTGCTGGCACAACACATCGCCGACGCCCGCATCGCGCTGCCCGCGGTGACGCTGCCCGAGGCCGAGCTGCGGCGCATCGCCGCGGTGTGCGCGGCGTTCGAGGTGGACGGGATGCGCGCAGACCTGGTGGTGGCGCGGACCGCGCTGGCGCACGCCGCGTGGCGTCGTGCCACGGCGGTCGAGGAGGCCGACGTCGCGGTGGCGGCCCGGCTGGCGCTGCCGCACCGTCGGCGCCGCGACCCGTTCGACGCGCCCGAGCTCAGCAGTGAGCAACTCGAGGACGCGCTGCGCGAGGCGGGTGGTGACGCCGACGGCCCGCCGCCGCCCGACGACGGGCCTGGCGGCGATGACAGCCCCGACGATGGCGGTGGTGACGATCCCGACGACGGGCCGGGCGGGGGCGCTGCAGGTGCCGCTGAAGACGGTGGTGAGCCACGCGGCAACGGGGCTGCGCCCGAGAAGTCACAGCCCGCCCCGTCCGAGCCGTTCCGGGCCCGGCTGCTGCAACTGCCCGGGGTCGGCACCGGCGCCCCGGGCAGGCGGTCGCGAGCCCGCACCGGCACCGGCCGCGCCGTCAGGGCGTCGCCGACGGAGGGCCACGGGTTGCACCTGGTGGGGACGCTGTCGGCCGCCGCCCCGCACCAGCACGCCCGGGGGCGGCGCGGACCCGGCCTGGCGCTGCGACCCGCCGACGTGCGGCACGCGGTCCGCGAAGGCCGCGAGTCGAACCTCGTGCTCTTCGCGGTGGACGCGTCGGGCTCGATGGCGGCGCGGGCCCGGATGTCCGCGGTCAGCGGTGCTGTGCTGTCGCTGCTGCGCGACGCCTACCAGCGTCGCGACAAGGTCGGGCTGGTGAGCTTTCGGGGTTCCGGCGCCGAGGTGGTGCTGCCGCCGACCTGGGCGGTGGATGCGGCGGCGGCGCGGCTGCGGGGGCTGCACACCGGCGGGCGCACCCCGTTGGCGGAGGGATTGCTGCGCAGCGCGAGGGTGCTGGCCGCCGAGCGGCTGCGTGACTCGTCCCGCCGCGCGCTGCTGGTACTGCTCACCGATGGCCGGGCAACCTGCGGCGGGTTCGACGCCGCACTGGCTGCGGCGGGGTCGCTGCGCCGCGACCGCGTCGCGACGGTGGTGGTCGACTGCGAGTCCGGGCCGGTGCGGCTCGGGCTCGCCGGTCGGCTCGCCACCGCGGCAGACGCCGCCTGCGTGCGGCTCGAGGAACTGTCCGCGGCTGCCGTGGCCGGCGTGGTTCGCGCCGCCCGCGCGGCGTAGTTTCGCAGGGAGGCCGTGATGCCGCAGGGGACCCCCGACACGATTCCCGACGACGGGCTGACCACCCGGCAGCGCCGCAACCGGCCGTTGCTGGTGGTGCACACCGGCGAGATGAAGGGCAAGTCCACCGCCGCGTTCGGGCTGGCGTTGCGCGGCTGGAACGCGGGCTTCTCGATCGGGGTGTTCCAGTTCGTCAAGTCCGCGAAGTGGAAAGTGGGGGAGGAGTCCGCATTGCGCGCGCTGGGGCAGCTGCACGCGCAGACGGGCCAGGGCGGGCACGTCGCGTGGCACAAGATGGGGGAGGGCTGGTCCTGGGCGCGCAAGCAGGGCACCGAGGACGACCACGCCGCCGCCGCGGCCGAGGGCTGGGCGGAGATCGCCCGGCGGCTCGACGCGCAGACCCACGATCTCTACGTGCTCGACGAGTTCACCTACCCGATGGGCTGGGGCTGGGTCGACGTCGACGAGGTGGTCGCGACGCTGCGGCGGCGCCCCGGCCGCCAGCACGTCGTCATCACCGGGCGCCGCGCACCGGCCGCCCTGGTCGACGCCGCGGACCTGGTGGTGGAGATGACCAAGGTCAAGCACCCGATGGACGCCGGCCAGAAGGGCCAGCGGGGCATTGAGTGGTGAGCTCGCCGTGAGTGGCGATGCGAGCCAGGACTCGCATCGCCACTCACGAGCGATCGTGATCGGGGCGCCGGCCTCGGGCAACGGGAAGACGACCGTCGCGACCGGGCTCATGGCGGCGCTGCGCCGCCGGGGCACCGCGGTCGCCGGGGTCAAGGTCGGCCCCGACTACATCGACCCCGGCTACCACGCGCTGGCCACCGGGGCGCCCGGCCGCAACCTCGACCCCGTGCTGGTCGGCGAGCAGCGCGTCGCCCCGCTGGCGGCGCACGGCTCGTCCGGCGCGGAGGTGACCGTCGTCGAGGGCGTGATGGGTCTGTTCGACGGGCGGGCCGGCACGGCGGATTTCGGTTCGGCGGGCTTCGGTTCGGCGGATTTCGGTTCGGCGGATTTCGGTTCGACCGCGCACGTGGCAGCGTTGCTCGGCGCGCCGGTGCTGCTGGTGGTCGACACCCGCGGGCAGGGCCGCAGCCTCGCGGCGCTGCTGCACGGCTTCCGCTCGTTCGACCCGGCGGTGCGCATCGCCGGGGTCGTGCTCAACCGGGTGGGCTCGGACCGCCACGAGGAGGTCTGCCGGCAGGCCTGCGCGGAGGTGGGCCTGGAGGTGCTCGGCGCGCTGCGGCGCGACGACGGGCTGGCCGTGCCCTCGCGGCACCTCGGCCTGGTCACCGCCGCCGAGCACGCCGCAGCCCGACAGGTGGTCGACGGCTGGGCCGACGCCGTCGCGGCGCAGGTCGACGTGGACGCGGTGCTGCGGGCCGCCGGCATGACGGGCGCGGCGCCCTGGCGACCGGAGTGCGAGGTGACACCGGCAGACGGGCAGCCGGTGGTGACGCTGGCCGCGGGCCCGGCGTTCGCGTTCGGCTACGCCGAGCATGCCGAACTGCTCGCCGCGGCCGGCGCGAGGGTGGCCACTGTCGACCCGCTTCGCGACGAGACCCTGCCGCCGGACACGGCCGGTCTGGTGCTGCCCGGCGGCTTCCCCGAGGAGCACGCCGCCGAGCTGTCGGCCAACGCCGCGCTGCGGGCACAGGTGGCCGCGCTCGCCGCGTCCGGCGCTCCGGTACACGCCGAGTGCGGCGGCCTGCTCTACCTGACCCGGGAGCTGGACGGGTGGCCGATGTGCGGGGTGCTCGACGCCGTGGCCGCCGTGACGTCCGGGCTGACGCTCGGTTACCGGGACGCGGTGGCGGTGTCGGGGTCTGCGCTGCATCCGGAAGGTGCCCGGGTGGCCGGCCACGAGTTCCACCGCAGCGCCGTCACGCCGCGCGCAGGCACGCCCGCCTGGAGGTGGGCGAACGCCACGCCCGAGGGGTTCGTGCAGCGGGGTGTGCACGCCTCCTTCCTGCACACCCACCCCGCCGGATCGCCCGCCGCGGTGGCACGCTTCGTGGCGAGCTGCAGGCAGGAGGAGCGGTCGTGATACCGGAACTGGTCGGGATCGGGGTCGGCCCGGGTGACCCGGACCTGCTCACCGTCGCGGCGGTGCGCGAGCTCGACACGGCAGGGCGCGTCTTCGTCCCGGTGATCGACCCCGGCACGCCGGGGCGCGCCGAGGCGGTGGTGCGCGCGCACGTCGGTCACGACCGGATCGAGCGGCTGGTGTTCGCGCTGTCCGACGACGTGACCGGCCCGCAGCAGCGACGCCTGCAGTGCTGGGACGACGCCGCCGCCCGGGTCGCCGGGCAGCTGCGCTCGGCGGGCGGGACCGCGGCCTTCGCCACTCTCGGCGACCCGGCGGTGTACTCGACGTTCACCTACCTGGCGGCCGGGGTGCGCGCGGCGCTGCCGGGCATGCGGGTCCGGACGATCCCCGGCATCACCGCGATGCAGGCCGCCGCCAGCGCGGCGGGCGCCACCCTCGTCGAGGGCGCCGAGACGTTGACCCTGCTGCCGCTGGCCCGCGACCTGTCCGAGCTCGACGCCGCGCTCGCCACCGGTGGGGCGGTCGTCGCCTACAAGGGCGGCAGGCGACTGTCCGAGCTGCGGAACCGGATCGAGGCGGCCGGGGCGCTGTCGCGGGCCTGGTGCGCCGAGCACCTCGGCACCGCCGACGAGCGCGTTGCCGCGCTGGCGGACGTCGAGGCGGCGAGCTACCTGTCCACGGTGCTCGTGCTGCCGGTGCGGCAGGGACGGGGAGCGCAGCTGTGACCGCCGAGCGCCCGCTGCGTCAGCCGGACCTGCGTCAGCCGGACCTGCGCGAGCCGGATCTGCCCCGCACCGCGAAGGACCGGCCACACGCGCTGCGCACCGGCTTCACCACCGGCGCGTGCTCGGCGGCCGCCGCCAAGGCCGCCGCGCTCGCGCTCCGCGACGGTACCGTTCCGTCCACCGTGGATATACCGTTTCCTTCGGGTGATCGCCACACCTTCACCGTCCATTCCGGAGATATGCACGGCGACCGGGTCACCGCGGTGGTGGTCAAGGATGCCGGTGACGATCCGGACGTCACCCACGGCGCACACCTCACCGTCACGGTGTGCTGGCGCGGCGACGGTGAGGTCGTGCTGCACGGCGGCACGGGGGTCGGTGTCGTGACCCGGGAGGGCCTGGGCCTGCCGGTCGGGCAGCCAGCGATCAACCCGGTGCCGCGTGAGATGATCACGGTAGCGGTGGTCGAGGCCACGGGCGAGCGCGGCGTCGACGCGACGATCAGCGTGCCCGAGGGCGAGCGGATGTCACGCAAGACCACCAACCGGCGCCTCGGCATCGAGGGCGGCATCTCGATCCTCGGCACCACCGGGATCGTGCGCCCGTTCTCCACCGCCTCCTGGCGGGCCTCGGTGGAGCAGGCCGTGCAGATCATGGGCGCGCAGCACATCCCCACACTCGTGCTCGCCACCGGTGGCCGCACCGAGCAGGGTGCCATGCGGCTGCTGCCGGACCTGCCGCCGGTGGCGTTCGTCGAGGTCGGCGACTTCACCGGGGCCGCGCTGCGCCGGGCAGTGGAGTACGGCCTGACCGAGGTGGTCTTCGTCGGCATGATCGGCAAGCTCACCAAGCTCGCCTCGGGCGTGCTCATGACGCACTACACCCGGTCCAAGGTGGACACCCCGCTGCTCGCCGAGATCACCACGGCGCACGGCGGGACGCCCGAGCAGGCCGAGGAGGTCCGCACCGCGCCGACCGCGCGGCGGTCCTACGAGGTGTGGGAGTCGACGGGGCTGCTGCGCCCCTGCGGCGACGACGTGTGCGCCCGGGTCGCCGACACGCTGCGTCGGTTCTCCGCCGAAGCCGGCCGCGAGCTGGCGGTGCGGGTGGCGATGGTCGACTTCACCGGCGAGCGGGTGATCGCCGCCACCGACCCGGGGTGGGTGCGATGAATCCCGTCACCGTGATCGGGCTCGACGGTCCCGAGTTGCCGCCGGGCGGGCCCGAGGCGCTGGCAGCAGCCGAGGTCGTGCTGGGTGCCCGGTACCAGTTCGACGCGGTGGCGCTGCCCGACGGCGCGGTGCTGGCCGACGCAACCGATCTGGATGCGCTGGACGGCCGGCGCGCGGTCGTACTGGCCAGCGGCGACCCCGGGTTCTTCGGCATCGTGCGGTCGCTGCGGGCCCGCGGGCTGCGCCCGGCGGTGCTGCCGGGACGTTGCAGTGTCGCGCGGGCGTTCGCGCTGCTCGGCCGGTCGTGGGACGACGTCACGGTGGTCTCGGCGCACGGTCGGGCGCTGCGTCCCGCCCTCAACGTCTGTCGCGCCCGACCGGCCGTTGCGGTGCTCACCGCGCCGGGGGCCGGGGCGCCGCAGCTCGCGGCCGGGCTCGACGGTTGGAGCCGGACGCTGCTCGTCGCCGAGGACCTGGGTGGGCCCGGCGAGCGGGTGCGCCGATACGACGGCGGTGAGGTCGTCGACCCGCATGTGGCGCTGTGCCTGGCAGACGAGCATGGCGTTCCGGAGCGGGGCTGGATGGCGGGCGGCGAGCCCGTGTCCTCGGCAGGTGGATGGGCATTGCCCGAGGACCGGTTCTCCCACCGCGACGGCATGATCACCAAGTCGGAGGTTCGCGCGCTGGCGCTGGCCCGGCTCGCCCCGGGGCCCGGCAGGTTGATCTGGGACGTCGGGGCGGGCTCGGGTTCGGTCGGCGTCGAGTGCGCCCGGCTCGGCGCGGCCGTGATCGCCGTGGAGCGTGACGCCGTGCAGTGCTCGCGGTTGGTCGCCAACGCCGGCGCGCACGACGTCGACGTCCGGGTCGTGGAGGGCAGCGCTCCCGCAGCCCTGGACGGCTTGCCGGAGCCCGACGCGGTGTTCGTCGGCGGCGGCGGGCTCGAGGCGGTGCGGGCCGTCGCCGGGACCGCGCCCCGGGTCGTCGTCGCGCTGGCGGCGCTGGACCGGGTCGCGCCCTGCCGCGAGGCGCTGCTCGCAGCCGGGCACGAAGTCGACGGGGTGGCGCTGGCCGCGTCGAGGCTGGCCGAGCTGCCCGACGGCGGCGTGCGGATGGCCGCGACCAACCCGGTGTTCCTGCTGTGGGGGCAGCGGTGAACAGCAGCGTCGTCGTCGGGCTCGGCTCCTCGCTCGGGGTCCGCGCCGATGCGGTCCGGACCACTGTGGACCGCGCGTTGAACGGCCGGGGTGATGTCGCCGCCTTCGCCACCGTCGACCGGCGCGGCGACGAGCCGGGCTTGCTCGCCGTCGTGCGCGAGTGGGGCGCGCCGCTGCACTGCTACCCGGCCGGTGAGCTAGACGCGGTCGACGTCCCGCATCCCAGCGACTCGGTCCGCGGTCACGTCGGCACCGGCAGCGTCGCGGAGGCCGCGGCGCTGCTCGCCGCCCACGAGCTCGGCGGCGGCGAGCTGGTGGTGCCGAAGCTTCGCGGCGAGCACGTCACGGTGGCCGTGGCCGAGCTGGTGCCGTTGACGATCAGCACCGACTGCACCGCGTGCGGGGCCTGCCTGCTCACCTGCCCGGAGCACGCGCTGCGGCCCGCCCCCGGCAGGCCGGTGGTGGTGCCGCAGCGCTGTACGTCCTGCGGGGAGTGCGTGGAGGTCTGCCCCGCCGACGCGATCACGCTGCTGCGCGGGTGACCGTGCAGCGTGTCGGCGGACACGGTCGCAGCGTGCGCGTTGGCATCGTCGCACCAGCGCCGCCACCTGAGGATGGACGTCCCAGCACCACGATCGACTGGGGGCAGGAGATGACCACGCACACGATCATCGGCGGTGGCGGGGTGAAGCTGCACGCCCAGGAGGCCGGCCGAGCTGTCGGTGTATCCCGATGCGGGCCACGTGACGTTCGTCGAGGAGGCCGACCGGTTCAACAAGGAGCTGCGCACGTTCGCGCTGACCTGAGCGGCTGGCGGTTGGATGGCGGCTGTCAGCGCGTCCACTGTGGAGCACGCTGGTGGCGAGACACGGAAGGCGCAGTCGTGGCGCTGCACTCAGCAGGCTCTATACGCCTTCTGCCCAGTATCGGTTCAGCCGAGCCACAGCTTCGTTCTTGTCCATCGCGGCAACGTCGGACTCGGTGAGCCCGACGCGCGAGGTGAGCAAGTAGACCAGCTCGGCTGGCAAGGCTTCGGCGGGGATCGGCTGCACTCCCCGGTCGGGGAGATCGTCGTCGCGTACACACGCCCAGAGCTGCGCCTCCGACACCTCGAGCTGGTCACGCAGGATGTGGTCCCACAGGCTCTTGCCGTAGTCGGTCCGGTCGACCGGGTGCGAGACGCGCGTGCACAAGACCCGCCCGTCCGGTAGGTCGAGTTCGTAGGTGACATGATGAGTCCCGGTGCGACCACGAGCGTCACGGACCAACCGCCATCCCTCGACACGGCAGAAGCGGGCGTGGTCCTCGCGCGTGGCCCGCGGCCAGCTCACCGCTCGGATCCGACCAGCCAGTTCCGCAGCTGGTCGTCGTCGCTGAGGCTGATCAGCTGGACCAAGCCCCAGTTGTCTCGATGGTTCGGCACGTCGAGCAGATGGTCCTGCCAATCGGCGGCGTACTCCCGCAACGCGTCGACGGCATCGGTGATGGCCTCGTCGAACGTTGCCCCATCGGCTGCGATCGGCACACCGGGAATGAACACCGACCAGCCGCCCGCCTCGGACACGACCTGCGCCCGGACCGGACTGAGCATGGCGAGGAAGCGCCGCAGCCGTTCGGCGTCGACGACGGCGGCGCGGGAAGCCTCCCGGCGGATCGTGGCGGGCCGCCCCCGACGGGCGGCATCGAGTAGGTCCCTGAGATGGGCGCGGCCCTCGGTGTAACTGTCGTAGTGCGTGGCGGCCATGGCGTCCTCCCCGAGCGTTGTCTCGATTGTCGGGCAGAACCATCAGTACGTCAAGTACGCCACGTACTTCCTGCGGCGGTGCGAGGCAGCGTCATGAGACCTGCCACAAGCCAGCTGCAACCGCGCTACAAGCCGCCAGGCCCACCCTCACCGCAAGGTTCTCGACATCTCGACGAAGGAGGCCACGATGCCTGACGAGGAGAAGCTCAACGCATTTCTCGGCACTGTTGTCGGCGACTTGGGCGCGACGGGTTCGGCGGTGCTGGTGCGGATCGGCGACAAGCTGGGGCTCTACCGGGCCATGGCCGGAGCCGGGCCGGTCAGCTCGACGGAGCTGGCCACCAGGACCGGCACGGCCGAGCGCTACGTGCGGGAGTGGTTGGCGAACCAAGCCGCCGGCGGCTACCTCACCTACCACCCCGACACAGGCTGCTACGAGCTGCCCGAGGAGCAGGCGATGTGCCTGGCCGACGAGAACAGCCCGGTCCTGATGCTCGGCGGGTTCGACTTCGCCGCCACGTTCTTCGCAGACGAGGACAAGGTGCTCGACGCCTTCCGCACTGGCGCGGGTATCGGTTGGCACGAGCACGATTCCGCACTGTTCCCGGCCTGCGAGCGGTTCTTCCGGCCGCTGTACAACGGCAACCTGGTCGAGTCCTGGATCCCTGCGCTCGAGGGGGTGGCCGACCGGCTCGCGGCCGGTGCCACCGTGGCCGACGTCGGCTGCGGGCACGGCGCCTCCACCCTGGTGATGGCCCGGGCGTTCCCGAACTCGACGTTCGTCGGCTTCGACTACCACGAGGCAACCATCGCCGCCGCCCGCGACGCTGCCGCGCAAGCGGGCTTGGGCGATCGGGTGTGGTTCGAGGTCGCGACCGCCAAGGAGTTCGGCGGCAGCTACGACCTGGTGTGCTGCTTCGACTGCTTGCACGACATGGGCGACCCGGTCGGCGCCGCGGCACACGTGCGCGAGGTGCTGAAGCCGGGCGGGACCTGGATGCTGGTCGAACCGATGGCGGCCGACCGCACCGAGGACAACCTCAACCCCATCGGGCGGTTGTTCTACGCGGGCTCCACGGTCCTGTGCACCCCGTCGTCGCTGGCGCAGGAGGTCGGTCTCGGCTTGGGCAACCAGGTCGGCGAGACCCGGCTGCGTAAGCTGCTGGCCGAAGCCGGATTCGGGCACGTGAGGCGGGCCACCGAGACCCCGTTCAACCTGATCCTGGAGGTTCGGCCCTGAGGGTTGCTTGCAGGCCCGAAGCATCGTCCCTGAGGGCTGCTTGCAGGCCCGAAGCATCGTCCCTGAGGGCTGCTTGCAGGCCCGAAGCATCGTCCCTGAGGGCTGCTTGCAGGCCCGAAGCATCGTCCCTGAGGACGGTGTCCAGCTCGGCCAGCACGAACGTGACGAGCTCGTCGTCGGTCATGGTGCGGGCCCGGTCGGTGACGGCGTCGAACCGCTGGTCGCCGAGCCGGGCCCGCACTGTCCCCGCCGCGGCCGCCAGCCGGTCGGCCCCGGTACCGAACACCGGGGGCGCCGACGCCGCGGCCGCGCTCGCGCCCAGCAGTATCGCTACGAGCTCGTCGCGGCCGAGCCGGACGAGGGGCTCGACGAGGTTACGCAGCGTCGTCCACTGGTGGGTCCAGTCGCCGGCCTGCCACCAGCGATCGATGATCGCGCGGAACGAACCGAGCGCGCCGAGCGGGTTCGCCGAGCGCCCGCGGGCCGAGGTCATCGATACCAGCGCCACGCCGCGTACGAACTCGTTGCGCACCGGCAGTGCCAGCGCGGACGCCTCCTCCAGCAGCGCCACGGCCCGCTCCGGGTCGCCGTCCAGCACGGCTTCGCCCTGCAGGTAGCGCGCCCAGGCCAGCTGGGACGGGTTGCCGAGCGCGGTCGCGCCGCGGTCGACCTCGGCGACCAGGGCAGCAGCCTCCGCGCCGTCGTTCCCGTAGATCGCCGCGAGGGCCGCCAGGTGGCGGCTCCACTGGCCGAGGTAGCGGTCGCCCGCCGCGTCGGCGAGCCGGATCGCGTCGCGCGCGTAGCTACGGCTCTCGGCCAGGTGACCCTCGTACAGCGCGAGAACGCCGAGCGTGCCCAGCGGCATGAGCCGCATCGTCTCCTCCGATGCGGCAGCCAGGCCGCGGATCGCGAGCTCCCGCGCCGCGCCGAGCTCGCCCCGGTGGACGATCCCCTGCGAGGCGGAGCCGTACACGGTGGCCTGCAGCCGGTGGCCGTCGGCCTCGGGCAGGCCGGCGGCGGCCACCGCCCATCCGAGCACCTCGTCCTGCAGCCGGTGCAGGGCATACGTGTGCAGCGCCGCGGACAGCCGCAGGGCCACGTCGGCATCGCCGGCGCGCAGCGCCCACCCGTGCGCGGCGCGCAGGTTGTCCAGCTCGCGATCCAGCGTGGCGACCGCGCGGGCTTCCGCCGCGCCGCGGATGTCGACGTCGGCCCGCTCGGCCAGCTGCACGTAGTGCTGCGCGTGCGCCCGTGTCAGGCGTGCCGCCTCGCCCCGGGCCGCCAGCCGCTCGCCGCCGTACTCGCGCAGCGTCTCCAGCAGCCGGTACCTGCTCCCCGTCGTGCCGTGTTCGGCCACGACCATCGACTTGTCCACCGCGGCGGCGACCAGGCCCGCCACCTGCCCTCGCGTCAGGCCCTCGCCCGAGCAGACGTTCTCGGCGGCCGCGAGGTCGAAGCTGCCCGCGAAGACCGACAGCCGGTCGAACAACAGCGCCTCGAGTGGCTCCAGCAGGTCGTAGGACCAGTCGATCGTTGCGCGCAGCGTTCGGTGCCGCCCGCTCCCGCCGTGCGGCCCCCCGGTGAGCAGCCCGAACCGGTCGTCCAGCCGCTCGGCCAGGTCGGCGGGCCGCAACGCCCGGGTGCGGGCGGCGGCCAGCTCGATGGCCAGCGGCACACCGTCGAGCTGACGGCAGATCCGCGCGACCGCGGGTCCGTGCTCGTCGAGGGCGAAGGTGGGCTCCGCGGCGGCGGCGCGGTCACAGAACAGCCGCACCGAGGGCACCCGCGCCAGCTCCTGGAGCGTCGAGGCGGGCCCCGGTACCGCCAGCGGGGGCACCAGCCAGACGTGCTCCCCGCTCACGGAGAGGCGTTCCCGGGAGGTGGCCAGCACCGACAGCCGGGGGCATCCAGTGGCGAGCCGCTCGACCAGGTCGGCTGCTGCGGGCAGCACGTGCTCGCAGTTGTCGAGCAGCAGCAGCGCCTGGCGCGGCCGCAGCGCCGTGACCAGCTGGTCGGCCAGCGGTTCGCTGCCTTGCCGGGCGATGCCGAGCGTGCTCGCGACGGCGACTGTCACGGCGTACGGGTCGCGCACCGGGGCGAGCTCCACCCGGCGTACGCCGTCGGCATACCGCTCGGCGACCCGACGGGCGAGCTCGGTGGCCAGCCGGGTCTTGCCGGCACCGCCGGCTCCGGTGAGGGTCACGATGCGGGCACGGTCGAGCAGCGCGGGCAGCGAGGCCAGCGCATCGGCCCGCCCCACGAAGCTCGACGGCGGTGTGACCGGGGGGTGCGGTCCCGCGTCAGCGTGGGTACGCGGGCCGTCGAGCCAGTCGGCTCGCGCCAGGATCCCGGCGTGCAGCCGCTGCAGCTCCGCGGACGGATCGAGGCCCAACTCGTCGGCGAGCCGCCCGCGCAGCGAGCGGTAGGCATCCAGCGCCTCCGCCACCCGCCCGTGGCGGTAGCGCGTCAGCATGAGCTGTGCGCAGGGACGCTCCCGCAGCGGGTGCGCGGCCACACTCACCTCCAGCTCGCCGATCACCTCCGCGTGCCGGCCCAGTGCGAGCAGTGCGTCGATACGGTCCTCGACGGCGACCAGCCGCAGCTCGGCCAGCCGGCCGGCCTCGCCGCGGGCGAACTCCTCGTCCGCGAACTCCGCGTAGGCAGGGCCGCGCCAGAGCGCCAGGCCCTCGTCGAGCAGCGTCACGGCGCGGCGCGGATCGGCTGCGACCTCGGCCCGGGCTTGGTAGGCGAGCCGCTCGAACCGCGCCGCGTCCAGGTCGTCGGCGCCGATCTCCAGGACGTAGCCGTGACCGCGGGTGTGCAGCGGCTGTGGGTCACCGCTGGAGCCGAGCGCCCGGCGCAGCCGCGAGACGTGCGAGTGCAGGACACCCCGCGCATCGGCCGGTGGATCGTCTCCCCAGAGGACGTCCACGAGCCGGTCGGCCGAGACCAGCTGCCCGGCATGGATCAGCAGCGCCGCCAGGATGGTCCGCTGGCGAGCGCTGCCGATCACGATCGGCCGGCCGTCGTCGACCAGCTCCACCGGCCCGAGCACCCGGAAATCCACGATGAGCGAACGGTAATCCGCAGGCCCGCTGCACACGAGCACCGAGCGGACCGGTGTCGGTCGACACCGTGCGTGGGCGCGTCACGCTTCCCGGGCGGTGGGGTCGTGCTGGTGCAGGTGCTCCAGCAGGCGGTCCAGGAACGCGACCTGCCCGGCGACGAGCTTGACCCGAGCGGTGGCGCAGTCGACCCACTCCGCCCGGTCCACCTCGGGGAAGCTGCGCACCACCCCGGAGCCTCTCGGCCACTCCATCTCGAACTCGTTGCTGCGAATGTTCGCGGCGTCGAAGTCGGCCTCGACGGCGTAGGCGGTGATCCACTTGCCGCTGGACTGCCTGATCGTGCCCAGCGAGACCAGCTGCCCGGGTGGCGGGGGCGATCCCATCTCCTCGCAGAACTCGCGTGCCGCGGCAGCCTCCGGGTCGTCGCCGTCGGCGTACTCGCCCTTCGGGATCGACCAGGCGCGGTCGTCCTTGCGCGCCCAGAACGGCCCACCCATGTGCGCGACGAGCACCCACAGCACGCCGCCGGTGACCCGGTAGAGCAGCAACCCCGCGCTACGCATGTCGCAGGCCCTTGGGGTAGACGAGCAGCCGCTGCTGCTCGTCGGTGTCGGTCATGGCCGCCATGCTGCCCGACCTGGTGGCAGCACCTCCCCACCCCGTCCATGAACTGGACAGAGCGGGGGTGTCGCCCGCAGAAAGGCCCCCACGGTGTCGAGCTCACGGACGTCGCGGGGCGCGGACTGGTTGAGCGATGCGCGGCAGTGCGAGCAGGTAGCCGGCCGCGAGGCCCGACGCGGCGATCACGAGCAGCCGGTCGAGCGTCGCCGGAAGCGAGACCAGCACCGTCGACGACCACAGCACGGGTGCGGCCCGAGTGGCCGTGAGCAGCACGAGTCCCGCCGAGGCGAGCGCGCCGAGCCACAGCCCGTCACCGCGGTCCCGTGCCAGCAGGTATGCGGCCGCCGCGCCGAGTGCCCAGCACCCGGCCTGTGGCAGGTAGTCGCCGAGCAGCGAACTCTCGCCGGCGCGGGCCGCCAGCGCCGCCGCGTTGTGTGTCACCGACGCCGCGACCGCCGCCCCGAGCGGTGCGGCGAGCCACCGGCGCCTGGCGGCGGCTGCCACGACGGCCGCGAGCACCGCGGCGGCCGCGAACCAGGGCCACGGCGACGGTCCGGGCGTCCACCGCACCTCGCCGACGGCCTCGTAGCGCTGCCCGCCCGTCAGCAGCTCCACCCGCCACTGCCGCACCGGACGGTCCGGTCCGACCACCGAGGGGTCCGGGTGCGCGGCGTCCTCGTGCCACTGCAGCCGACCGCCGGCGGGAACCTCCATCCGTGCGCTGCCGCCGGAGGTGACGACCGTGACGGGGACGCCCGACCCGTTGCGCAGTAGCAGCGCCTGGCCGTTGTGCAGCACGTCGACCGTGACACCGCCGGGCAGCGGCGCCGACACCGGGGTCGAGCGCAGGTTCGACGCCACGCCGGGCGCGCCGTGTTCCGACACGTCGTGTGCGGCGGCAGGCGCTGCGCCGGCGAGCAGCAGCAGCACCACCAGCAGCAGGACACGCATCACGCCCCCAGCGGATTGAATCCGGCCGGTAGCTCCAGCCGGTGCGCGCTCATGAACCCCGTGTCGGCGAGCACCTCCCTGGTCGGGCCGTCGGCCACGACCTGGCCGTGATCGAGCACCACCGACCGCGGGCACAGCTCCAGCGCGTAGGGCAGGTCATGGGTGACCAGCAGCGTCGTCATGCGTAGCCGCTTGACCAGGTCGGCGAACTCGCGGCGCGCCGCGGGATCGAGGTTCGACGTCGGCTCGTCGAGCACCAGCACCTCGGGGTGCATCGCGAGCACGGTCGCGACGGCGGCCCGGCGCCGCTCACCGAACGAGAGCCGGTGCGGCGGGCGGTCCGCGGCCTCGACCAGCCCGACGCGCGACAGCGCCTCGGTGACGCGCTCGTCGAGCTCCGCACCGCGCAACCCCAGGTGCGCGGGACCGAACGCGACGTCGCGGCCGACGGTGGGGGTGAACAGCTGGTCGTCGGGATCCTGGAACACCACGCCGACACGACGACGCACCTCGGCCAGGTTCTTCCGGTCGACCTCCATGCCGCCGATGCGCACCGACCCGGCAGACGGTGCGAGCACCCCGTTGAGCTGCAGCACCAGCGACGTCTTGCCCGCCCCGTTCGGCCCGAGCAACGCGACGCGCTCGCCCGGCTGTACCCGCAGCGACACCTGCGACAGCGCCTGCCGGCCGTCCGGGTAGCCGAACGAGAGCTCATCGACCTCGATCGCCGGGGGTCGTGAGTGGCCCTGCTCGTCGGCGACGAGCCGCGGCTTCGCATCGGCACTCACGGGGCGCGGGGCAGAACGGATACGCGGTGCCGCCGCCGGTGCGCGGGTGGCCCGCCGCGCACGCCGCCTGCCACGCGGTGGCCCGTCACCATGCGGCGTCAGCGAGACGGGTGTCCCGACCTGGGACTCGTAGCCGGGCAGCTGGACGCGGTAGGCGCACAGGTCGCAGTTCATCCGCACGTCGCCGTGCAGCGCCTCCCGGTAACGCTCGAGCACCAGGGCAGCCAGCCGGGCGTCGGCCCCGAAGTGCGCCGCGCCGCGCACGTGCACCTCGGTATGGTCGGCGGCCCACTCGGCCGCCTGGTCGTAGATCCGGCGTAGCAGCACGCCGGGGAACAGGAAGAAGGGGGCGACGACGGCGGTGCCCGCCCCCAGCAGCCGCAGCCGCTCCAGCGCCTCGGGCACCGACGGCGACGCGACCGAGACGAAACCCGGCTCGACGGTGCCCAGCCCGCGGCCGTCGGCGAGCAGCCGCCCGACCTTCCACAGGTCGGCGCAGGCGTCGGGGTCGCTGGAGCCGCGGCCGATCAGCGCCACCCCGAGCTTCTCCGGATCGATGGCAGTGGCTGCGTCAGCGGCGCCGTCGCGGATGCGGTCGGTGGCGATCTCCAGCACCCGCGGCTCGATCCCGAGATCGCGGGCGAGCTGGAACCGGACGCCCGGGTGCCGAGCACGTGCGCGCGCCAGCGCGGCCGGGCCGTCGTTCTTCAGGTGTCCCGCCGCCAGTAGCACCAGCGGCACGGACACGATCTCGGTGGCGCCGTCGGCGACCAGCGCGTCGATCGCCTCGTCGACGGTCGGCGAGGCGAGCTCGATGAACCCGAAACCGACCGGCACCGGGCTGGCGACGCGGATCGCGTCGGCCAGCGCCCAGAACTCCTCGACACCGTCGGCGTCGCGGCTGCCGTGGCCGACGACGAGCATCGCCCTCGTGCGGCTCACAGCGCCACCGCGCCGACGGTCGCGAGTGCGGCGAGCAGCGGGACGGTCAGGGCGGTGACCCAGGCTCGACGCGCCGCCGCGCTGCCGGTGAGCACGTCGGGCAGCGCGCCCGTGTAGCCGCGGGAGGCCATCGCCAGGTACACCCGCTCGCCCCGCTCGAAGGACCGCACGAACAGCGCGCCGATGCTGGTCGCGACGTCGCGGGCCTGCCACACCCAGCGGGTGTCGCCGCCGCGGCACGCGCGGGCGGTGCGCAGCCTGGCGAGCTCGGACAACAGCACCTCGGTGTAGCGGACCATGAACGCGGCGACCGCGGTGAACAGCCGCGGCACCCGTAGCCGCTCCAGCCCGGTGATGATCTCGGGCAGTGGCGTGGTCGCCGCGAGCACCCCCGTGGCGAGCAGCCCGAACGACGCCTTGAGCGCGATCGAGGCGGCCGCCGTCAGCCCCACCACCGACAGGTCCACCCCGGCGACGTCGACGTACGGCGCCTGACCCAGGAACGGAAGCGCGAGCACGAACAGCAGGAAGGGCACCTCGACGACGAGCCGGCGCAACAGCGTCAGCGGTGGCAGCTGCGCCAGCAGCACCACCGCCGCCAGCAGCAATCCGTACCAGGCGTAGGGCCAGAACACCGGCCGCGGCGTGCACGCCACCGCGAGGACGAACAGCGCCGTCGCGGCGACCTTGCACTGCGGGGCCAGCCGGTGCACCGGGGTGTCGGCGGGGATCAGCAGGTCCGCGCCGGGGTCGTGCGAGGAGCTCATGCGACCGGCTCCGGGGCGACGCGGACGAGGTCGGCGCGCAGCGCCAGCAGTGCCCGAACCACCAGCGCCGTCACGACGCCCTCGAAGACCGCGACCAGCGCGTAGACACCCACCGTGGAGACCGCCACGGTGCGCAGCGGTAATCCCGCAGCGCCGCCGACGGCGTACTCCGCGGTGAACAGCACCGCGGCCGTGATCACGGCGACGACTGCGGCTCCACCGCAGGCCAGCGAGGTGCCGGTGTTCGACCGGGGAAGCAGCCGGCGCAGCCCGAGCAGCACGGGGTAGCCGACCACCGCGGGCACCAGCGCGAGGTTGATCAGGTTCAGGCCGAGCGCCGACAGCCCGCCCGCGCCGGTGAACAGCGTCTGCACGACGGTGACGACGGTGATGACGAGCGGGCCGAGCCACGGTCCCAACAGCGCGACCGCCAGGGTTCCGCCGAGCAGGTGCCCGCTGGTCCCGACCGCGACCGGGATGATCGGCGCCTCCAGGACGAGGAAGAACGCCGCGGCCAGGCCCGCCAGCGGAAGCTGCCGCTCGGACAGATTCCGGCCGGCCTGCCGGGTGCAGACGGCCAGCCCGGCCGCGGCGACGGCGGCCCCGGCCACGGCGACCGGTGCGGAGACGAACCCGTCAGGAATGTGCACGCCTGACCTCCATGCCCGCCACATCCCCGATCACCACGGTCAGGGGTGGAGGCAGCCGCGCGTCGGGTGGCTCGGCCAGTGTGCCCCGTACGACACGCTGGCGCGGCCTGCTCGCCGCGCTGATCGCGGCGACGGGGGTGCCGGGCGCCATGCCGGCGGCCCGCAGCCCGGCGGTGATCCGCGGCAGCGCGGCGCGGCCGGTGAGCACCACGACGGTGCCGCCGAGCCGGGCGACCGCGTCCCAGTCGACCTCGCCGGGGTAGGCGGGATCGTCGTTGCCGGCGACGACGGTCATCGTGCGGGCCCGCTGACGCACCATCACCGGGATCCCCGCCGCGGCCGGCGCGGCCACCGCGGCCGACACTCCCGGCACGATGTCGACGTCGAGCCCGGCGGCGGCCAGTGCGAGTGCCTCCTCGCCGCCGCGGGAGACGACGCACGGGTCGCCGGCTTTCAGCCGCACCACGCACGCCCCGGTGCGCCCGAGCGAGACGAGCAGGTCGTTGATCTCCGGCTGCGCGACGGCGGGCGGCGCGCCCTGCTTGCCCACGCAGTGATGCTGCGCATCCGGTGCGAGCGCGACGATTCCGGCCATCGAGGGCCGGTCGTAGACGACGTGCTCGGCGCGCTCGAGCAGCGCGGCGCCGCGCCGGGTGAGCAGGTCGGGGTCGCCGGGACCCGCACCGACGAGGTGCACGGTCATGACGCGCCCCCGTGTCCGGTTGCGCCAACGCGGCATTGGCGCAACGGGGTTGCCCGAACGCCGCGTTGGCGCAACGGGGGGCGACGGCCGGTCACGATGCCGCCTCGGCGGCGCGGGCGGTGACCAGCCAGTCCCCGAACCGGGCGGTGGCGGCCGAGCCGACGATGACCACGCTGCGCATGTCCACCATGGAGGGGTCGAGACTGCCCAGTGTGGACAGGGTCACCCGCTCGCCGTCGCGCCCGGCGTCGGCGACCAGCCCGACGGGGGTGTCGCCGCTGCGGTGCTCGCACAATATCTCGCGGGCCCGGCCGAGCTGCCAGGGGCGGCCGCTCGACCGCGGGTTGTACAGCGCCAGTGCCAGGTCGGTGGCGGCCAGCGCCCGCAGCCGCGCCTCCACGGCGTCCCAGGGGGCGAGCAGGTCGGACAGCGTCAGGCAGGCGAAGTCGCGGGCCAGCGGTGCGCCCAGCAGCGCGGCGCCCGCGGTGGCGGCGGTGACGCCGGGGACGACGTGCACGGCCGGCCGTTGGTCGGGCGGCAGCGCGGCGGCGACCGACAGCGCGAGCGAGGCCATGCCGTAGACGCCCGCGTCACCGGAGGAGACCAGCGCGACACGGGAACCGCAGGACGCCGCATGCACCGCGTCGTCGGCGCGCTCTTGCTCCGCACCCATCCCGCCCGGCACGAGCACCTGGTGTGCGCCGGTGAGGTCGGCACACTGCTCGAGGTAGGAGCGGTAACCGATCACGACCTCGGCGGCACGGACCGCGTCCTCGGCGGCACGGGTGCGGTGCGCGGGCGCCCCGGGCCCCAGGCCGACGACGTCGAGCGAGCCGGTCACGGGCGCCGCCGCTTGGCAGCGGGGATGGGGCGGCCGTCGGTGCTCGGCTCGATCGACCGGCGGCGGCAGCCGTGCGAGTAGGCGGGGTCGTAGAGCCGGCTGCGGCCGTGCGATCGCAGCGCGGGCCCCACGAGCACCAGCGCGGCGGTGCGGATACCAGAGGTGGTGAGCGCGTCGGCCAGCCCGTCGACCGTGGTCGGGATCGCCGTCTCGTCGGGCCAGCTCGCCTTGGCGACGACGATCGCGGGCGTGTCGCCCGGGTACCCGGCGAGCAGCTCCTCGCGCAGCCGGCCGGGCCTGGCGGCGGACAGGTACACGGCCATGGTCGTGCCGTGGCGGGCGAACTCGGCGACGCTCTCGCCGCCGGGCATCGACGCCGACGTGCGGCCGCCGCCGAGCCTGGTGAGAACCGCGCTCTGCGCCACCCCTGGAACGGTCAGCTCCACCCCGGCGGTGGCCGCGGCGGCGGCGAGCGACCCCACGCCGGGGACGATCTCGAACCCGCGGTCGTGCTCGGCGCACCAGGCGAGCTGCTCGGTGAGCGCGGAGTACAGCGACACGTCGCCGGAGTGCAGCCGCACGATCTCGGCGGCCGGATTCGCGGCGTAGACGTCGAGTACGTCCTCCAGGGTCATGCCGGCGGAGTCGTGCACCTCGACACCGGGCCGGCAGTGGTCGAGCACCTCGGCAGGGACCAGCGACGACGCCCAGACGACCACATCGGCGCCGGCCAGCCGCCGCGCGCCGCGCAGCGTCAGCAGGTCGGCCGCGCCGGGGCCCGCCCCGACGAAGCGGATCACGCCCTGGCCGAGCATCAAGCCATCCCTCCGTGTGAGGCGGTGTCGCGTCCCGGGTGGTCAGTCTCCTGGCTCCCGCATCGGTGGTGGCCCCCGCCCTCCGCCCGGCATGCCGCGGCGCGCGGGGGGTCCGCCCCAGGTCACGGTGGCGGGGCCGCGCCGCCTCGCGCCGGCGTCGGTGTCACCACGCTCGCAGCGAGCGTAACCGACCGGCGCGCGACCACCTCGTCCTAGCTCGACTCGTCGGGGTCGGTCTCCATCGCGAGCACGAAGTTCTGTACGTAGCTCAGTGCCAGCTCCCGGCGCCCGGTCGGCTGCGCCTCCCACACGAGCGCGTCACCGGCGTAGCGCAGCAGCTCCTCCTGGCTGAGCTTGGCGACGATCAACTCCGCGAGTTCGTGCTCGTCGGCGTCGGGGCGCTGCCGCCGCGCGAGCACGTAGTGCGTCGTGAGGTCGTTGTCGAAGTGTTCCTTGGCGCTCATGCTCGGTCTCCGTCTCGGCCCTGGGACCATTGTGACGGCAATCTCGCCGATTGCACCCCGGCCGAGTGGGCGGGCTCGCAGGCGTCAGCGGAACCGGGGCTCGGAGAGCCGCTCGAGACTCTCCTGCTTGTGCACGCGCTCGTCGTGACCGATCTGGCGGAACATATCGGCCAGCGCGTCGAACTGCCCGTAGTCGGTGGCGACCTCCGAGACGAACGGGGTGGTCTCCCATTCGGGATGCTCGGACACGAAGGTCATGTACTCGTGCTCGGCATGATCCTCGAAGTCGGCGTTGAGCCGGTAGGACCAGCTCGGCCGGATCACGAACAGCAGCCACGACAGCTGGAAGTAGGCGAACGCCAGTGCCTGGGGCAGCCAGTAGAACCTCAGCCGTCCCTCGTCGATGCCTTCCCGCTCGATCAGCTCACCGAGGATGAGCAGGTGGTACTGCTCGTTGTCCTGCTGCGCGCGGGCCTCGACCACGCGGTCGTGGATCCGGCGTGCCATGGTCTGGTGCTCGTAGACGTGGGTGACGGCGATGTAGGCCACCTGCTCCCACGCCTGGTAGGGCACCCGCGCGACGATCTCGAGCACCTTGAACTTGCTCAACGAGCGCTCCCGCCCGTACACGAGGTCGAGCCCGAAGAACAGCACCCGGGCGGCCAGCCCGTACGAACGGTGCGCCGTGGCGAGGGTCTCGAGCTGGGCCGCCACGAGCTCCTCGTGGCCGAGCCTGGGTGGGGTACCCGGCTGCTGCGACATCGTCGGTCCTCCTCCTGCCCCCGGGGGGCGGGCTGGTGTTGGCGCCGAGGTTAGAAGCCGCGTCACCGGTCGGCCAGCGCGCGTGGGGGTGCCGCCCGAAGGAGGGTCGCACCGCTACCCGTGGCCACGCCGGATCGCGGGCCGTAACATCTCCGCCGCTGGTCGCGCAGGAACCCGGTGCGAATCCGGGACGGTCCCGCCACTGTGACCGGGGAGCGGACCCCTCGGTGCCCCGAGCACCAGCCACGGCCCGCGGGCCGGAAGGCAGGGGAGACCGCGGTGACACCGCCGCGGTCGCACCGCCGTGATCCGGGAGTCAGGACACTCGCCGCCGGCCGCCGCCGGCAGGCCTCGTCAGCGGTGAATCCCACCCTTCGGGCGAGGTACCCAGGAGGTCGAGAGTCATGACACAGCCCGCCGCCGGGGTGCCCGGCCGCTGGACCGACGCCGAGCGCCGCCGGATCGCGCTCGTGCCCGCCTCACGACCACGCTCACCGTCGGCCTGGCACTGCTCGTCGCGGCGGTGGTCACGGCGGGCCTGCTGCGCGACGCAGGCCTCGGCGTGCTGGGGTCGCTCGCCGCGATCGGGGAACACTTCGAGACCATGGGACGGGTGACATTGCTGGTGTTCCTCGTCGTGTGGGCGGGCGGTGCGCTGTGGTGGCGAGTGGCAGGGGGGAAGGCGGCGTGAGCCGGCACGCGCATCCCATCGAGGTCGAGTCGTACCGGATCCTGCGCTCGTCGGTCGACACGGCCGCGCTGCCGCCGTGCAGCCGGGCGGTGACCGAGCGGCTCATCCACACGACGGCGGACCTGGCCTGGGCGGACGACCTGGTCTGCGATGAGGGCGCGCTGCGCGCCGGGCGGGACGCGCTGCACGCCGGAGCACCGCTGATCGTCGACGTCCGGATGCTCGCCGCCGGCATCACGTCCCGGCCCGCGGTCGTCGCGCTGGACCTGGCGGGCGATCCGGCCGGAGGGCTGACCCGATCCGCCGCCGGGATGCGGGCGGCAGCCGTCGAGCACTCCGAAGGGGCGGTCTGGGCGGTGGGCAACGCGCCGACGGCGCTGCGCGAGCTGCTGCGGCTGGCCTGCCGCGGCGCACTGCGCCCGGCGCTGGTCGTCGGGCTGCCGGTGGGCTTCGTCGACGCGGCCGAAGCCAAGGCCGCGCTGCGCGACTCGGGGCTGCCCGCGGTGAGCAACCGCAGCGCCAAGGGCGGCAGCGCAGTGGCCGCCGCGACCGTCAACGCGCTGCTCTACCTGGAGCGTGGATGAACCCGTACCTGGTCGGGCTCGACCTGACCGGTCGCCGCGTCGTGGTGGTCGGGGCCGGGACGGTGGCGGCCCGGCGGCTGCCTCGGTTGGTGGCCGCGGGCGCCGATGTGCTGCTCGTCGCGCCCGAGGCGACCCCGTCCGTCGACGCGATGGCCACCGCCGGGCAGCTGCGGTGGGAGCGGCGTGGCTATGCCAACGGCGATCTCGACGGCGCGTGGTACGCGGTGGCCTGCACCGATTCCCCTGCCGTCAACTCCGCCGTGGCCGCCGAGGCGCAGGACCGGCGGATCTTCTGCGTCCGGGCCGACGACGCCACCGGCGGCAGCGCTGCGACCGCCGCGACCGCCGAACACGACGGCCTGCTGATCGGAGTGCTCGCCGGGCGGCGGCCGCGGCGCTCGGCGGCGGTACGCGACGCGATCGTCCACGCGCTGCGCACCGGCGCCGTCGACGATGCGCCCGACGCCGAGGACGTCGCCGGTGTCCCGGGCGTGGCGCTGGTGGGCGCCGGGCCGGGTGATCCGGAGCTGATCACGGTGCGGGGACGGCGGCTGCTGGGCCGCGCCGACGTGGTGGTGACCGACCGGCTGGTACCTCGCGAGCTGCTCGACGAGCTCGGCTCGCACGTCACGGTGATCGACGCGGCCAAGGTGCCCTACGGGCGGGCGATGGCACAGCACGACATCAACGCCGCGCTCATCGAGCACGCCAGGGCGGGGCGGGCGGTGGTGCGCCTGAAGGGCGGCGACCCCTACGTCTTCGGCCGTGGCTTCGAGGAGTTCCTCGCACTCACCGAGGCGGGCGTGCCCGTGACGGTGGTGCCCGGCATCACGAGCGCGATCTCGGTCCCGGCCGCGGCCGGTGTCCCGGTCACCCATCGCGGGGTGGCGCACGAGGTGGTCATGGTCTCCGGGCACCTGGCGCCCGACGACCCCGCCTCGCTGGTCGACTGGCCCGTGCTCGGGCGGCTGCGGGGCACGCTGGTGCTGCTGATGGCGCTGCAGCGCATCGGCGCGTTCGCCGACGCGCTCGTGGCCAACGGGCGCCCCGCCGATACCCCGGTCGCCGTGATCGCCGATGGCACGACCCGCACAGAGCGAGTGCTGCGGTCCACCCTCACCGGCGTCGCCGCCGACGTCGCCGCCCACGACATCCACCCGCCGGCGATCGTCGTCATCGGCGAGGTCGTGGGGCTGCGGCGGTCGCCGTGACCGGCGCACAGCGCCCGGCGTGGGTCGCCGGTCTGATGGGCTTGCTCCCGGGCGCAGGGGCGGCGGCCATGGCCACGGCGGTGGTCTCGGTCGCGCTGCTGCTGGCAGGTCGGTCCGCACTGGCCGTGGTCTGGCTCGGCCTCGCCGCCGTGGTGTGGCTGGCGCTCGTCGCCGCTGCCGCCGCCCAGCTGTCCCGGGACCGGGCTCGGTGGCGCGCCTACTCCGCCACCCCACCGGCGCTGACGGCGGTGGCCGCCACCGCCGTGCTGGGTACCCGGCTGTCGGTAGGAGGCTGGCGTTGGACCGCCTGGGTGCTGCTGGCGGTGGCGGCGTGGGCGTGGCTGGTGCTGCTACCGCGGGTGGTGCGGCACTGGCGCACCCCGACCGTCGGCGCCAGTTTCCTGGTCTGCGTGGCCACTCAGGGCCTCGTCGTGCTCGCGTGCACCCTCGCACTGGTCGGGGAGGCCAGCTGGCTGTGCGCGCCGAGCCTGTGCCTGTTCGTCCTCGGCCTGGTCGGCTACGTCATCGTGCTCGCCCGCTTCGACCTGGGACAGCTGCGCTCCGGGGGCGGCGATCAGTGGGTGGCCGGCGGCGCGCTGGCCATCTCGGCGCTGGCCTGCTCCCGGCTGGTGGCCGTGACATCGCCCCAGGGGCCGTTGCGGTGGCTGACAGGTCTGCACGGGGCGCTTGCGCTGGTGGATCTGATCGTCCTCGGGCTCGCGCTGGCCTGGTATGCCGTGCTGGTCACCACGGAGCTGCGCTGGCCGCGGCTGCGCTACGACCACCGTCGCTGGTCGACCGTGTTCCCGCTGGGCATGACTGCGACCGCGACCATCGCCGCCGCCTCCGTCACCGATCTGACCTGGCTGCGCCTGCCGGGTGAGCTGCTGGTGTGGCCGGCTCTGCTGGTGTGGTTGCTGGTGGCGGCGGGCAGCGGTCGGCGGATGCTCCCGGCTCGGCGGCAGTCCGCAGCAGGTGGAGCATGAGTGTCGGTGGCCGAGCTCGCCGCCCCGTGGATGGTGGAGACGCTCGTGTCGGGCCGGCTCGCTCACACCCGGCCGAGGGTGGTCGCCCAGGGCAGGAAGCCGTCGAGGAAGCGCTCGGTGGCGGGCATGAAGTGGCTGCCGTAGTGGCTCAGCGGGTCGAGCGTGGCGACTACCAGGGTGCCGGGTGTGGAGACCCGGTCGACATAGAGCAGGGCCTCGCCCGAGGGCAGCGCGACGAGGACCTCGGCACCCGCCGGCGGGTGTAGCACGCCGTGGTAGTGCCAGGTGCAGTCGGCCAGCCCGAGGTGGTCGAACAGCGGGTGCTGTGGGCTGGGGGAGCGCAGCCCCGGGTCGGCACCCCGCTCCAGCCACCACCAGAAGTTGGTGGGGCGATGCTCCCACGACACCCCCGGCAGGAACTCCGGCAGCGGCTCGCCGCCGGAGAAGGCGATCACGGTGCCGCCGGAGTCGAGCAGGTCCAGCACGGGTGGCGCGCCGGCGTCGAGCATGTCGCGGTGCAGCCGTTCGGGGATCACCAGGCCGTCGAGCCCGGTGAGGTCGATGCCGGCGAGCTCGGGTAGGTACACCGTCCCGCCGGACAGGTGCCGGGCGTACTTCGGTGTGGTCAGCGCGCGGTGGTGCGGTGCCGAGCCGCCGTAGACCGCGCCGAGACCGTGGCGGGCGGGGCGGCGCCGCGGAGCGGGCGAGGCAGGGGTGCTTCCGGCACGGGCCCCTGGCCGAATGCGGGATCGGTCGCGCACCCAGTCCAACAGCTGGCCGGGGATGCGCGCCGCGGGACCGTCGGTGGCATAGCCGAGCAGGTCGCAGCTGGCCTGCACCAGGATGGTGCCCGCGGTGGTGGCCGTGTCGACGTAGGTCGCCGGCTGTCCGCCAGCCAGCCGGGTGAGGATCTCAGCGCGTTCGGGGGGCGGGTGGTGCCCGCGGGCGAAGAACCCGGCCACCCCGCGGCGGAACGTCAGGTCATCGGGCGCCACACCGGCGAAGATCGGGTGATCGGCCACCTCGCAGACCCGGTAGTCGCGCAGCGACGGTGATGGCAGCGGCACGAACCGCGACGCGCCGGGCAGCCAGTCGCGATGCACGTGCCCGCCGAAGACGACGACGCCGCCCGCCTCGAGGTAGCCGCGGATCAGGTGGCGGTGCCGGGCGAGGTGCTCCTGGTCGACCATCGCGGACACGACCAGGCCGGCGTAGCGGGACAGGTCGGTGTGCGCGAGCGCGTAGAGATCCACTCGCTCGGTGCTGCGCGACCGCGTCTCGGGACTTCGGATGTCCATGTCGAGC
>WHSY01000029.1:0-21404 GCA_009379815.1 Pseudonocardiaceae bacterium | reverse complement strand
ACGGGGGCGGTCATCGGCTCCTCCTCATGCGGTGTGGTGCAGTCGTCGGGCGGCGTCGATCAGCGCGCGGGTGTACGGGTGTGCGGGGCGGGCCAGCACCGCGTGAGTGGGTCCCTGCTCGACCACGCGGCCGCCCCGCAGCACGACGAGCCGGTCGCAGGACCGCTGTGCGAGCGCGAGGTCGTGGGTGATGTGCAGCACCGCGACACCGCGGCCGGAGCGCAGCTCCTCCATCAGGTCCACCAGCTCGGCCCGCAGCGAGGCGTCGAGCATCTGGGTGGGCTCGTCGGCCAGCACCAGCCGCGGTTCGGTGACCAGCGCGCGGGCGAACGCGACGCGCTGGCGTTCCCCACCGGAGAGCTGGTGCGGGTAGCGGGACAGGTACCGCTCGGGCGGCAGGTGCACGGCGGCGAGGGCATCGTGGACCCGTCGGTCCCGCTCGGCGAGGCCGTGGATCACCAACGGTTCCGCGACGATCCGGCGAACCCGCATGGCCGGCGGCAGCGCGGTATATGGGTCCTGGAACACGAGATGCAGCTGCCGGCGCCGATCTCGCTGCTGCCGGCGCGACAGGGTCGCGAGATCCGCGCCATCGAGTGCGATGGTGCCCGAGTCGGGTCGTTCCAGCCCCGCGATGGCGCGGGCTACGGTCGACTTGCCAGCCCCCGAGCCGCCGACGAGCCCGACCATCTCCCCGGCCGCCACCTCCAGGTCGACGTCGACGAGGGCGGGCACCCGGCCACCGGCGCCCCGGAAGGTCACCGACAGGCCCCGCAGCGCCAGCACAGGAGTCACCTACTCGCCGCCTCTGGTAGCCGCAGTCGGGGAGTGGCCTCGACCAGCCGGCGGGTGTAGGGATGGTCCGGCTCCGCGCGGATGCGGCCCGCGGGACCGATCTCGACGAGCTGCCCTGCGTGCATCACCGCGATCCGATCGGCGATCCGCTCGACCACCGGCAGGTCGTGCGACACGACGAGGATGGCGAGGCGCAGTCGCCTGCGCAGGCCGTCCAGCAGGTCGAGTACCTCGGCCTGCACGAGCACGTCCAGCCCGCTGGTGGGCTCGTCCGCGATGAGCAGCTCGGGGCCGGCGGCCAGCGCGATCGCGATGACCACGCGCTGGCGCATCCCGCCGGAGAGCTGGTGCGGGTAGTCGCGGGCCCGGTCCGGGTGCAGGGACACGACCGAGAGCAGCTCCCCGACGCGCGCCCGCACCGCAGCCCTTCCCATCCGCCGGTGTGCGGTGACGGCCTCGGCGATCTGGTCGCCGATGGTGCGCACCGGGTCGAGGGCGCTCATCGCCTCCTGCGGGATCAGACCCACCCGGTCGCCGCGCAGGGATCGCAGCTGCTCCGGACCCAGCGCCGCCACATCCTGGCCGCACACCAGCACCCGGCCGCCCGTGATCCGCGCCGCCGCCGGCAGCAGTCCGGTGGACGCAGCCGCCACGGTCGACTTGCCGCTGCCGGATTGCCCGACCAGGGCGACCAGCTCGGCGGGCGCCACGCGCAGCCTCATCCGGTCCACGGCGACGGCGTCCCGGTATGCCACGGTCAGCTCGTCGATCACCAGCGGGTCGCCCCCGGAGGTCGGTGGCTCTCCCGGTACCGCCGACCTCAGGTCGGCGGTACCGGGAGAGCCACCGAATCGGTCGGCCAGCGACGGCCGGGCCCGCTCCTCGAAGGCGTAGGCGAGCAGGGCGAACGACAGCACGGTCACCGCGATCGCGACGCCCGGCGGGACCACCCACCACAGCCATGCGTCGGTGAGGAACGCGCTTCGGGCCTGGGCCAGCGACAGCATCGTGCCCCAGCTCTTCGCGGTGATGTCGCCGAGCCCGAGGAAGGCCAGCGACGCCTCGAGCAGGATCGCGGTCTTGGTGGCGAGCACGAACTGGGGCACGACGAGGGGGGCCACTGCGGGCAGCACGTGACGGGGTAGGACGTGACCGGCACGTCCCCCCATCGCCCACAGCGCCTGGATGTGGTCGTGCTCGCGCACCGACAGCACCTGGGCGCGCAGCTCCCGCGCGGTGCCCGCCCAGATCACCGACGCGATGACCAGGATCTGGGTGGACAGGCCCGGCCCGAGGAAGACCCCGATCACGATCGTGAGCGGGAGAACGGGCAGCGCGAGCACCACGTCCACCAGCCGCATCACCGCGGCGTCCACCCAGCCGCGGGCATAACCCGCGACGACGCCGATGGAGGTCCCGACGAGCGTGGCGGCGAGCGCGGCCACGATGCCGACCAGCAGCGAGATGCGGGCACCGAAGATCAGCGTGGTGAGCAGGTCCTGGCCGATGTCGTTGGTGCCGAGCGGATGTGCACCGGACGGGGACGCGAAGGGGGTACCTACCCGGGCGGACGGATCGTAGGGAGCCAGCAGCGGGGCGGCGAGCGCGACCGTGATCAACAGGACGAGGGTCACGCCACCCGCCGTCGCGAACCGCCGGGACCGCGTGCCGGTCACCGGGCAGGCTCCCTGGCCTCGACGGCCTCGCTGCGACGGACCCGGGGATCGAGCAGCGGATAGGTCAGGTCGGCGAGCAGGTTAGCGGCCAGCACCCCCACCGTGACGAGCAGGAACGCTCCCTGCAGCAGCGGGTAGTCCCGCGCGATGACCGCCTCGTAGATCATCCGCCCGATGCCCGGGTAGGCGAAGACGGTCTCGACCACCACCGCACCGGACACGAGCGTGCCCACGGCGAGGGTGAGGTTGGTGTAGACCGGCAGCAGGGCGTTGCGCAGCGCGTGCCGGACCGCGAGGCGACGTTCGGAGATCCCCTTGGACCGGGCCAGCCGGATGAATGCCTCGTCGAGCACCGAGGTCATCGACGCACGTGCCAGCAGGAAGATCGATCCCAGGCTGGCCAGGGTGAGGGTCGCGACCGGGAGCACCATCCGCTGCGCCACCCCCACCCACTCGGCAGCGCCGTCCGCGGTGATCGCCGCGGCGCCGTACGACGGGAACCACCCGAGCTCGACCGAGAACACCGAGATGAGCAGCATCCCGACCCAGAACCCGGGCATGGCGTCGAGCGCCAGCACGCCCGTCACGATTCCCACATCGCGGCGGCTGCCGCGCCGCCAGGCGGCGACCGCGCCGAGCAGCGTTCCGAGACCGAAGGCGAGCAGTGTCGCGACGCCGACCAGCGCCAGCGTCCAGGGCAGCCGCTCGGCCAGGACGGCGAGCACCGGGCGGCTGTAGCCGATCGACACGCCGAGGTCGCCGCGGACCAGCCCGGCCCAGAACGACCAGTACTGCTCGGGGAGACCGGCGTCGAGACCGTAACTCGCCCGGACCTCGTCGAGCTGCTCGGGCGTGAGCGCGGCGGTCTGTCCGCCGTAGCGGTAGGTGACCGGGTCGCCGGGGGCGAGGTGGGGCAGCAGGAAGTTCAGCGTGGTCGCCGCCACGAGTACCAGCACGTACTGGCCTGCCCGTCCCAGCGCACGGCGCAGCCGGCTCATCGCCCGGGCTCGAGGATCGCTCCCGCGCCCTGGGCCACCTCGCGGGGTAGCAAGGACCACTTGTGCACGAGGCCGTAGCCGGGCGACTCGACCCACCCGTCGTAGGCCTCCGGGCGGTAGCCGAGCTCACCGGACGGGTAATGCAAGGGGATGGCGGTCGGCCGGCTGTTGAACAGCTCCTGCATCCGCCACGACACCCCCGCGCGGGCCTCGATGGTCTCGGCCGCCTTCCACTCGCCGAACAGTGCCTGGAAGGCCGGGTACGGCACCTCGGGCAGGTCCCACAGGTACCCGGAGAAGTGGGACATGATGAACTGCGTGGGGTCGGCCACGCCGTGCGCGCCGATCGAATCGAGGTAGAGGTCGTACTCCTTCGAGTCGAGCAGGTTCGACAGCGCCCCGGTGTCGATCGTCTCGGCCCGCGCGCCGATCCCGATCTCGCGAAGCTGCTCGGCCACCAGCTGCGTGGCCCGCACCCGGACGGGCACGCTGCCGTCGACGTAGATCGTGTAGGACAGCGGTCCGCCCGGCCCCTCGCGGACCCCGTCGCCGTCGGCATCGGTGAAGCCGAGGCGGTCGAGCAGCTGCCGGGCGGCCTGCGGCTGGTAGGTGGTGCGCAGCTCGGGGTTGGTCCACGGTGAGTCCGGGTGAGGATAGCCGCGATCGGCGACCCGGCCCTTGCCCAGCCAGACGGTGTCGTTCAGCTCCCGGCGGTCGATCGCCATGGACAGCGCGCGGCGGAACTCGGGATCGTCGAACGGCGCGCGTCGGTAGTTGATCCGCAGCTCGGGGAACTGCAGTGGGGTGGTCGTGATCACCTCGATGTCGTCGGCGTTGCGGAACTGCTCGACGAGCTCGGGTGGGAGGAACTGGGTCGCGGCGTCGATCTCGCCGGTGCGCAGCGCCGTGAACGTCGTGGTCGGGTTCGGGATGATCGGCATCAGTAACGTCTCGACCAGTGGCTCGCCGGCGAAGTAGTCGGGGTTGGCCTCGAAGCGGTAGCCCTGTCCGGGTTCGTGGGAGACGAGCCGGTACGGGCCGGTGCCCACCGGCAGTTCGGTGTGGCGCGTCGGCTCCTCGATCCCGCTCCAGATGTGCTCAGGCATGATCGGTACGTGGGCCAGTGTCACGGTCCCCAGGAACGGGCAGGCGTAGGCGCAGGTCAGGCGGACCTGGTAGGTGTCGAGGACCTCCACCTGCGCGATGTGGGGCACCGTGGTGATGTGGTGGGTGTAGGTGCCGCTGGGCACTTCCTTGAACCAGCTGACGGTGAAGGCGACGTCCTGTGCCGTGAGGGGCTCGCCGTCGTGCCAGGTGACGTCCTCGCGCAGGGAGATCATCCAGGTCTTCGGGTCGACGTTGCGGACCTCGGTGGCCAGCCACGGCTGGGGGTCCTGCGCGTACGGCGAGGGCGCGACCAACCGGTCGTAGACGAGGAAGGTCAGCGGGTCCTCGCTCTGGTTGAGGATGTTGAGCGGGCCGAAGTCCTCCGCCACCGCGATGCGCAGCTGGTCGGGCTGGGCTGTCCCGGTACCGGCACTGCACCCGCCCGCTACGAGGGCAGCGGCGAGGACGGCGAACGCGACGCGGCGAACAGGGTGGACCCCGTGCAGCGGCAGGGAGCAGGTCCATGAGCGACCCGGCCCGGTCGTGGCGGGGGTGTCCGCTGATCGTGTCATCGCCCACGCCTTCCGCCTACCGGGAGTGGCCCGGCTGCTCCTTAGGTAAGGGAAACCTCACTGGGTGTAGAGTAAGGGTAGGCTAACCAATGAGCAAGGTCTGTCACGATGCGTGACCGCGGTGGCGGATCACTCACGCAGCGCCTTCACGCGCGGCGATTGTGTGCAGGCGCGCCTACCCTCGATCCGCGTGGACCTCGACGCGCTGGACGTCACCGCGCTGCACGCCCGCATCGACGCGCTGGATGAGAGCACGCTGCGTGCCCGCAGGACGATGAAGTGGACGCGCTACCCGCCCGACGTGCTCCCGGCCTGGGTGGCGGAGATGGACTACCCGCTCGCACCGGCGGTGCTCGACGCCGCCCGCGACGTGCTGGCGCGCCACGATCTCGGCTACCCGGAGCCCCACGGCCTCGCGGAGGCCTTCGCACGGTGGGCGTCGCAGCAGCAGGGCTGGCAGCCCGACCCGGCACACGCGGTCCCGGTGGCCGACGTGATGGCAGGCTTGGAGGCGGCGCTACGGGTGCTCACCGAACCCGGGGACGCTGTGGTGCTCGCGACCCCCGCCTACCCGCCCTTCTTCGCGCTGCTCGACGACCTGCGCAGACGCACCGTCGACTGGCCGCTGCGCGACACCGAGCACGGCTGGATGCTCGACCTCGACATGCTGTCCGCCGCGCTGGCCGGGGGCGCGCGTGCCGTGCTGCTGTGCCACCCGCACAACCCGGTGGGGCGGGTCTGGTCGCCCGAGGAGCTGCACGCCGTCGCCGAGCTGGCCGATACGCACGACGCGCACGTGATCTCCGACGAGGTGCACGCCCCGCTGCTCGCCGCCGGGACGGACTTCACCCCGTACGCCCGGGTCAGCGACACGGCGGTCACCGTCACCAGCATCTCGAAGGGATGGAACGTGCCGGGCCTGAAGTGCGCCCTGCTGCAGGCGCAGCCCGCCACCGCGCACGTCGCCGCGGCGGTGCCCGAACGGGAGCGGCTGCGCGCCTCGGTGCCCGGTGTCGCCGCGAGCATCGCGGCCTGGACCGACGACGGCGGTTGGCTCGCAGCGGTCCGTGACTACCTCGACCGCACTCGCGCCGAGCTCGCCTCGTGGCTGGCGCAGCGCCCCGGCGTCCGGGCGCACGCCGGGCAGGCCGGCTTCCTCACGTGGCTCGACCTGCGGCGGGCGGGCCTGGGCGACGACCCGGCTGCGGCGCTGCTCGAGCGTGGCCGCGTCGCGCTCAACCCGGGACATCACTTCGCGGGCCGGGCCGGTGACGGTCACGCCCGGCTCAACCACGCGACCTCGCTGCCGCTGCTGCGCGAGG
The DNA here is from genome assembly GCA_009379815.1 of Pseudonocardiaceae bacterium. GTDB lineage: Bacteria > Actinomycetota > Actinomycetes > Mycobacteriales > Pseudonocardiaceae > WHSY01. Next base: position 14,934 of record WHSY01000029.1, on the reverse strand, counting down.
TCCTGCGCCGGATCGACGCGACGCTCGACGGTGGAGCCACGTCCCGGCCGGCCCAGAACTCGTAATCCGGTGCACCGAGGATCCCGGGCGGCGATACGCTGCGGCGCGACGATCCCGCACTCCCGAGGAGCACCCCGAAGTGATCACCAGGCTGTCGACGCTATTCCTGCGCACGCTGCGCGAGGACCCGGCGGACGCCGAGGTACCCAGCCACAAGCTGCTCGTGCGCGCCGGGTACGTCCGCCGGGTCGCGCCAGGGATCTACTCCTGGCTGCCGCTGGGCCTGCGCGTGTTGCGCAACGTCGAGGCCGTGGTGCGCGAGGAGATGGACGCCATCGGAGCGCAGGAGATCCTGTTCCCCGCGCTGCTGCCCCGGGAGCCCTACGAGACGACCGGCCGATGGACCGAGTACGGCGACAACCTGTTCCGGCTCAAGGACCGCCGCAAGGCGGATTACCTGCTCGGGCCGACGCACGAGGAACTCTTCACGCTCACCGTCAAGGGCGAGCTGTCGTCCTACAAGGACTACCCGGTCATCCTCTACCAGATCCAGACCAAGTACCGGGACGAGGAGCGCCCCCGCGCAGGCATCCTGCGCGGCCGGGAGTTCCTGATGAAGGACTCGTACTCGTTCGACCTGTCCGACGACGGTCTCAACGATTCCTACCGGCTCCACCGCGAGGCCTACGTCCGCATCTTCGACCGGCTCGGGCTGCGCTACACCACCGTCTCGGCGATGTCGGGATCGATGGGCGGCTCGGCCAGCGAGGAGTTCCTCGCCGAGTCCGACACCGGCGACGACACCTTCGTCCGGTGCCCGGCGTCGGGCTACGCGGCCAACGTCGAGGCGGTCACCACTCCTGCACCCCCCGACCAGCCCGTCGAGGGAAAGCCCGCTGCGGTGGTGCACCACACCCCGGACACCCCGACCATCGAGACACTCGTCGCGTTCCTCAACGGTGCCGGGCTGGGCCGGACATTCAGCGCGGCCGACACGCTCAAGAACGTGATGGTCAAGACCCGCGCGCCCGCTGCCGAGAAGTGGGAGCTGCTCGGCGTCGGCGTGCCCGGCGACCGCGACGTCGACCCCAAGCGGCTCGAGGCCGCGTTGCACCCCGCCGAGGTCGCGCTGCTCGACGAGGCCGACTTCGCCGCGCACCCGTTTCTGGTCAAGGGCTACATCGGCCCGGGTGCGCTGGCCACCAACGGGGTTCGCCACCTGGTCGATCCGAGGATCGTGCGCGGGACGTCCTGGGTCACCGGCGCCGACCGGGACGACCACCACGTCGTCGATCTCGTCTGCGGCCGCGACTTCACGCCGGATGCCACGGTGGAGGCGGCCGAGGTCCGCGAGGGTGACGAGTCGCCGGACGGTGGCGGTGCGCTGGTCGCCGCCCGCGGCATCGAGATCGCACACATCTTCCAGCTCGGCCGCAAGTTCACCGACGCGTTCTCGGTGGACGCGCTGGGCGCCGACTCGAAACCGATCCGGATCACCATGGGCTGCTACGGCATCGGGGTGTCCCGGCTGGTCGCCGCGATCGCCGAGCAGTCCCACGACGAACTCGGGCTCGCCTGGCCGCGCGAGGTCGCCCCGGCCGACGTGCACGTGGTCGTCGCGGGCAAGGATGCGCCGGTGCACGAGACCGCCGGGCGGCTCGCCGCAGAGCTCGACGACGCCGGGGTGCGGGTGATGCTCGACGACCGCAGCGCCACCCCCGGCGTCAAGTTCGCCGACGCCGAGCTGATCGGAGCACCCACGATCCTGATCGTCGGCCGCGGGCTGGCCAGCGGTGTCGTCGAGATCAAGGACCGCACCACGGGGGAGCGGACCGAGCTCGCCGTCGACGGTGCCGTCGCGCACCTCGTCGCGCTCTGCGCGAAGTAACCGCCGCGCGCGAAGTAACCGCCGCGCGCGAAGTAACCGCCGCGAGGGGCGCCCTGGCGGCGTCCGACGCAGTGGAGGTGCCCTTGACGGCGATTGCTCGCGTTCAGTCGCAGCCAAGGCGCCTTTCGTGGCGTGGTTGAACGGCGACCCGGCAGTCCGGAAACTCAGCCGGCCAGGAAACTCAGCCGGACGGTGCGCACAGGATTGTCACCGTTGGTGTCGACCAGGCAGATCGACTGCCAGGTGCCCAGCGCCGAACGCCCGCCGAGCACCGGGACGGACAGGTAGGGCGGCAGCAGCGCGGGCAGCAGGTGGTCGCGGCCATGGCCGGGCGAGCCGTGCCGGTGCCGCCACCGGTCATCGGCGGGCAGCAGCTCGGCCAGTGCCGCGAGCAGGTCCGCTTCGCTGCCCGATCCGGTCTCGATCACCGCCAGGCCCGCGGTCGCGTGCGGCACCCATACATGCAGCAGGCCATCGCCGGCGCCGGAACGGCCCAGGAACGTGGTGCACTCCCGGGTGAGGTCGGCGATCCGCTCTTCGGCGCCGGTCTCGATACGTAGTTCCTCGGTGTGCACGGTCTCGACGGTAGTCCCCCGCCGGTCGTGAGTGGCGATGCGAGTCCTGACTCGCATCGCCACTCACGGGCGGCCGGGGAAGGGGACCGTCGGCGGCGTGTCCTCCAGCACCGCGCGCCACCGGGTGGCCCGCACCGCAGCACCCGTCAGTGCCTCGAGAGCCGCCGACCGGACGCCGGTCGCCGAGCTGCGTTCGATCACCGCGCGCCACACCTGCGCGGTGTCGGTCTCCACCGTCACCGCCAGCTGCACCGCGCTGACCGGGTCGGTGACCGGCACGGGGACGCGGTAGCCGGGCTCGGCGGGTACCGGATCGACCCCGGCGTCGGACAGCAGCCGCTCGGTGGCATCCCGGCGGGAGCGGTGGGTGGCCGTGGCCTCCGCGACCGCTGCGTCGCGGCGGTCGGCGGCGAACGCGGCGACGACGCCGTAGGCCCACACCGCGGCGTGCTCGGTCGCGAGCGCGGCCTGCAGCGCTGCGACGATGGTGGCGTCGGGGGACCCCGGACGGGGAGCCGCAGCGGTCACGGCAGCACCACCCGGTGGCTGGCGCAGCAGGCCGCGATCGAGGCGAGCAGCCCGGCGCGATGACCGGGCGCCGGCCCGACGAGCGCGGCGGCCTGGTCCTGCGCCGCCCGCAGCGATCCGTCGAGCTCGTCGCGGGCGGCGGCAGGGTCTGTGGGGACCGCAGGCGGGCGGATCGACGGGGTGGCCGGCGCGCTGGTCGCCGCCGGGCCGGGTCTGACCCGGCGCAGTTCGGCTCGCACCGCGCCGGCGTGCGCGCGCCGGTCGGCGGCCAGCGCTTCCGTCGCCGCGGCGAGCGTGGGGTGCGCCGCGGCGACGGCTTCGGCCGTGCGCGCGTCGGCCTCGGCCCGGCGGGCGACCGGTTCGAGCGGGTCCGGTGCCGGGGGCGGCTGCGGGCCGGTGCAGCCGACCACGACGGGGCCGCCGAGCAGGGCGGCGACGGTGCCCCACGCACCGGTGCCGAGCAGCTGGCGCCGGGTCGGTCGGGGCGCGGTCACGGCGTGTCATCCTGCCAGTCGTCCCGGCGTGATCTTCCCGGCATGCCGGTGCGCGAGGACGCGATACCCTGGTTGCCCATAGCGGCGCGAGGTGCGCCGCTCCCCGTGCCAGGCGCACCCGACCGTCACGAGCAACAGCTGAGGAGGCCACGGTGACCGCGCAGTCCGCGAACGGCGACTCGCCGCTCGAGCCGGTGGTGCGCGACGCGGTGGCACACGCCGGTTTCGAGCTGGAGCACCTCGATGTGGTCCGGTCGGGCAAGCGCAAGCTGCTCCGGGTGGTCGTCGACTCCAGCAGTGACACAGATGGGGTAGGGCTGGACGACATCACCACGGTGAGTCGGGCGGTGTCGGCCGTGCTCGACGAGCACGACGAGCTGCTCGGGGGCCCGTACACGCTCGAGGTCACCTCACCCGGCGTGGACCGCCCGCTGACCCGGCCTCGGCACTGGCGCCGCAACCGGCTGCGGCTGGTGCGGGTCCGCCGGGTCGACGGCGACGAGTTCGTCGGCCGCATCGGAGACTGCGATGCCGAGGGGGTGACGCTGCTGGCCGACGGTGCGCTGCAGCGGGTTCGCTACGTCGAGATGGAGCGCGCGGCGGTCGAGCTGGAGTTCAATCAGCCGCCGGCCACGGAGCTGGCGGCGCTGGATGCTCCGCAGAGCGGGACGGAGGAGCAACGGTGAACGTCGACATCGCGGCGCTGCGGGCGATCGAGCGGGACAAGGACATCTCCTTCGAGACCGTGCTCGAGGCGATCGAGAGCGCGCTGCTGACCGCGTACAAGCACACCGACGGCCATCAACCGCACGCCCGCATCGACATCGACCGCAAGACCGGGCTGGTGCGGGTGCTGGCCCGCGAGATCGACGCCGAGGGCGACACGGCGCAGGAGTGGGATGACACCCCCGAGGGCTTCGGGCGGATCGCGGCGACCACGGCACGCCAGGTGATCCTGCAGCGGTTGCGCGACGCCGAGCACGAGCGCACCTACGGTGAGTTCTCCGCCAAGGAAGGCGAGATCGTAGCGGGTGTCGTGCAACGCGACGCCCGCGCCAACGCCCGCGGCGTCGTGGTCGTGCAGGTCGGCGAGACAGAGGGCGTGATCCCGCCGGTGGAGCAGGCGCCGGGGGAGTCCTACCGGCACGGCGAGCGGATCAAGTGCTACGTCGTCGGGGTGTCGCGGGGAATGCGGGGCCCGCAGATCACGCTGTCGCGCACGCACCCGAACCTGGTGCGGCGGCTGTTCGCGCTGGAGGTACCCGAGATCGCGGACGGCACCGTGGAGATCCCCGCAGTGGCACGCGAGGCAGGGCACCGCTCGAAGATCGCGGTCCGCTCCACCCTGGCGGGGGTCAACGCGAAGGGTTCGTGCATCGGTCCGATGGGCGCCCGGGTGCGCAATGTGATGAGCGAGCTGCACGGGGAGAAGATCGACATCATCGACCACTCCGAGGACCCGGCAACCTTCGTGGGAAACGCGCTGTCCCCGGCCAAGGTGGTGTCGGTCCAGGTGATCGACCTCAGGGCGAAGACCGCCCGGGTCGTCGTGCCCGACTTCCAGCTCTCGCTGGCGATCGGCAAGGAGGGCCAGAACGCGCGGCTGGCAGCCCGCCTCACCGGCTGGCGGATCGACATCCGCAGCGACGCGCAGCCCACCGGACCGGGCGCGGCTCCCGTCAGCGAGGTGCTCGCCGATCCGGCTGAAGGCCTGCTGGGTCCCGGGGCGGTCCTACCCGGTGCGGATCCGGCAGGCGCCGGTTCTCCACCGCCTTCCGGCGCGCGCTAGAATAGAGGTGGCCCGCCGCCAGGGGACGATCCGCGCACGTCCGGAGCAGGTCGGGCGGCGATGTGACGAGCATCGTCGCCGGGAACCGGTCCGGACCTGCGTAGGATGCCGAGCCAGGGCGGCGGCCACCGGATTGCTGCGCGTGGTGGCGGTGGAAGGGATCCTGGTCCCGGACCCGCGATGCCGGCTCCCGGGGCGGGGTGCATGGATGCATCCCGACGCCGGATGCCTGCGCACCGCGGAGCGGCGTCGAGCCTTCCCGCGGGCACTGCGCGTCGCGGGTGCGCTCGACACCGCCCGGGTGCACGATCACCTCGCTCAGCTCGACGGGGACGCCACCACCGGTCCGTGGTCCGCCTCGGACCAAGCACCGAACACATCCGGGGTAGCGCGGGTGTGCGGTTACTGAAACGAGAGACAGGTCGATCCGACATGCGACAGCAGCCGTGAAGCACTGAGCCATGGACGTGCGCTAGCAACGGGGTCGAGCGGGACTGCCGCCGGCTCCATCAGTGAGGAGAGCAGTGGCAGGCAAAGCCCGCGTGCACGAGCTCGCGAAGGAGCTCGGTGTCACCAGCAAAGAAGTACTGAGCAAGCTCAAGGACCTCGGCGAGTTCGTGAAGTCCGCGTCCTCGACTGTCGAGGCGCCCGTCGCGCGCAAGTTGCGCGACTCCTTCCCGGCGGGCAACGGCGCCGGTAACGGTGAGGCTAGGGCGGGTCGCACCGAAACGGCCCGCTCCGACGGGGCTGACGCGGGCCCCGGCCGCTCGGGTGGCGGTCGCTCCGGCGACACGGCGACCCCGGCCCGGCCCGGCCCGAAACCCGGCCCGTCCCGATCCGCCCCCGACTCGCAGCCGGCAGCGCCGGCCGAGCCGGCCGAGCCGGCCGGGCAGGCCGCGCCGCAGGAGGAGGCGCGTGCAGCACGGCCGGGACCCCAGCGTTCGCAGCCCCCGGCCGAGCAGCCCCCTGCCGAGCAGCCCCCTGCCGAGCAGCCCCCTGCCGAGCAGCGCCCGGCGGCCGCCCGAGGTGACGGTGCCCCGGGTGACGGCGCCCCGGGTGAGGAGACCGCGCGCGGTGATGCGGCCGGTCCGACCGAGGGCGGCACATCCGCCGACCGGTCCCGGACACAGCCGCCCAAGCCCGGTCCGCGATCGCAGCGGGTCGGCAACAACCCGTTCGGCGTCGGGGGCGGCGGCACGCAGCAGCGCCCGTCGGCGCCCCGTTCCGGTGGCAGTGGTGGTTCCGGTACCGGCGCGAGCGGTGGCGCCTCCAGTGGCAACCGCCCGACGGGCGGCTCGCGCAGCGGGCCCCCGAGCGGCGGCGGCCCGCGTCCGAACCCGGGCATGATGCCGCCCAAGCCCAACCCGGGCATGATGCCGTCTCGTCCTGCCCGTCCCGGCGGCGGCGGGCCGGGGGGTGCCGGCGGTCCCGGTGCCGGTCGGGGCGGTCCCGGTGCCGGCCGGGGCGGTCCCGGTGCCGGCCGCGGCGGTCCCGGTGGCGGTGGCGGTGCCGGCGGCGGAGGTGCCGGCGGCGGAGGAGCCCCGCCCGCGGGCGGCGGCTTCCGGGGGCGTCCCGGAGGTGGCGGCGGCCGCGGCCGCGGCGGTGCGGCAGGTGCGTTCGGCCGTCCCGGCGGTCCGGCGCGTCGGGGCCGCAAGTCGAAGCGTCAGAAGCGCCAGGAGTTCGACAACATGCAGGCGCCGTCGGTCGGCGGCGTCCGGCTGCCGCGCGGCGGCGGAGAGACGATCAGGCTGCGCCGCGGCTCCTCGCTGACCGACTTCGCCGAGAAGATCAACGCCAACCCGGCCTCGCTGGTGCAGGCGCTGTTCCACCTCGGCGAGATGGTGACCGCGACGCAGTCCGTCTCCGACGACATCCTCGAGCTGCTCGGCCAGGAGATGAACTACGCCGTGCAGGTCGTCAGCCCGGAGGACGAGGACCGGGAGCTGCTGGAGTCGTTCGACCTGTCCTACGGCGAGGATGCCGGCAGCGACGACGACCTCGCGTCCCGGCCACCGGTCGTCACGGTCATGGGTCACGTCGACCACGGCAAGACCCGGCTGCTCGACACCATCCGCAAGACCAACGTGATCGCGGGTGAGGCCGGCGGCATCACCCAGCACATCGGCGCCTACCAGGTGCCGGCCGAGCTCGACGGTGATGAGCGGCTGATCACCTTCATCGACACTCCGGGCCACGAGGCGTTCACCGCCATGCGTGCCCGCGGTGCGAAGGCCACCGACATCGCGGTGCTCGTGGTGGCTGCCGACGACGGCGTCATGCCGCAGACGGTGGAGGCGGTCAACCACGCTCAGGCGGCCGGAGTGCCCGTCGTGGTGGCTGTCAACAAGATCGACAAGGAGGGTGCGGACCCCACCCGGGTCCGCGGCGAGCTCACCGACTACGGCCTGGTACCCGAGGAGTACGGCGGCGAGACGATGTTCGTCGACATCTCCGCCAAGCAAGGCGACAACATCGAGGGCCTGCTGGAGTCGATCCTGCTCACCGCCGACGCCTCGCTGGACCTGCGGGCCAACCCCGGCATGGAGGCCCAGGGTGTGGCCATCGAGGCGCACCTGGACCGCGGTCGGGGACCGGTCGCCACCGTGCTGGTGCAGCGCGGCACGTTGCGGGTCGGCGACTCGGTGGTTGCCGGCGATGCGCACGGCCGGGTCCGCCGGATGCTCGACGAGCACGGCGCGGACGTCACCGCGGCCTACCCGTCGCGGCCGGTGCAGGTCATCGGGTTCACCTCGGTGCCGGGTGCGGGTGACAACTTCCTCGTCGTCGACGAGGACCGCATCGCCCGCCAGATCGCCGACCGCAGGCGTGCCCGGGAGCGCAACGCCGAGCTCGCGCAGCGGCGCAAGCGGATCAGCCTGGAGGATCTGGACTCCGCACTGAAGGAGACCAACCAGCTCAACCTCATCCTCAAGGGTGACAACTCCGGCACCGTCGAGGCACTGGAGGAGGCTCTCAACAAGATCGAGGTGGGCGACGAGGTCGAGCTCCGCGTGATCCACCGGGGCGTCGGCGGCGTCACCGAGAGCGACGTCAACCTGGCGACCGCGGAGGACACGATCATCCTCGGCTTCAACGTCCGCGCGGAGGGCCGCGCCACCGAGCTGGCCACCCGCGAGGGCGTGGAGATCCGGTACTACTCGGTGATCTACCAGGCCATCGATGACATCGAGCAGGCGCTCAAGGGCATGCTCAAGCCGGTCTACGAGGAGGTCTCGCTCGGCCGGGCCGACGTCCGCGAGGTGTTCCGCTCCTCCAAGGTCGGCACGATCGCGGGCTGCCTGGTCCAGTCCGGGATCATCCGGCGCAACGCCAAGGCGCGGCTGCTCCGGGACAACCGGGTGGTCAGGGAGAACTTCACGATCTCCTCGCTGCGGCGGTTCAAGGATGACGCGACCGAGGTGCGCGACGGGTTCGAATGCGGTCTGACGCTGTCGTCGTACTCCGATATCAGGATCGGCGACGAGATCGAGACCTACGAGCTGCGAGAGAAGCCGCGCAGCTGACCCGTCAGCCGGGGTCGGTGGCGCTCCCGAGTGCCACCGACCCCCGCGGCGGCCCTCCGACAGCTACCAACCCGGGGGCGGTGAGCGGTGTACGTCGGTGCACTGGAGCTCGACGTCCTGCTCGGCGACGTCCGGTCGCTGAAGCAGAAGCGATCGCTGGTGCGGCCGGTGGTCGCCGAGCTGCGGCGACGCTTCGACGTGGCCGCGGCCGAGGCCGGGCACGCCGACCTGCACCGTCGCGCACTGATCGGAGTGTCGGCGGTGTCGGGCGAGGCCGGGCACGTCCGGGAGGTGCTCGACGCCTGCGAACGGCTGGTGGCTGCGCACCCGGAGCTGGAACTGCTCGCCGCGCGGCACCGCATGATCGGCCCGGATGACGAGCGCTAGCGTGGGCCAGCAGGCACGACCCGATCGCAGACGAGGAGATCGCTCCGATGGCTGACCCGGCACGGGCCCGCAGGCTCGCCAAACGGATCGCCCAGATCGTGGCGTCCGCCCTCGAGCACGAGGTGAAGGACCCCCGGCTGGCCCGGGTGACGATCACCGACGCGAAGGTCACGGGCGACCTGCATGACGCCACCCTGTACTACACGGTGCTCGGCGACACCCTCGACGTGGCGCCGGACACCGAGGCCGCCGCCGCGGCACTGGCCAGCGCCACCGGCGTGCTCCGGTCCAAGGTCGGGCAGGGCACCGGGGTGCGCTTCACGCCGACGCTGACCTTCGTGGCGGACACGGTGCCCGACGACGCCCAGCGGATCGACGAGCTGCTCGCCCGGGCACACCATGCCGACGCCGAGGTGGCTCGGATCGCGGCGGGTGCCGCTCCGGCAGGTGAGCCTGATCCCTACCGGGAGCCTCGCGACGACTCCGACGAACCGGATTAGGGCGCGTCCCCCCGGATCCTGCGGCACTCGGGCCATAGCGACCGAAGGTCGCGCCTGCCTGTCGTTCCCGACCGCCATACCCATGCTTGCGATGTTTTTCGGTACGGTCCTGACCACGATAAGGACGCGTATGGTGCATGAGCGGCACCCACGGTCCGCGGCGAGGAACCTCCGTGGTGCCGCGGTCACTTCGGCAGGTTGTCGATCGCCTTGTTGATCAGATCCGCTGCGTCCTGGTTCTGCACGCCAACTCGCCATAGACGGTCGAAGACGTCGGCGTACAGTCTTTTCTCCTCGGCAGCTCTGAACGCAAGCTCCGATCCGATCATCTCGACGAGCACGAGCGTGTCGTCGAACATGGTGAAGGCGTGCGAGGGCACGACAGGCAAGGTGGCTGTGAACGGGATGATGGCGAGCGTGACGGTGTCCATGCCAGCGGCTGCCAGTAGCCGGTCGAGTTGCCCGCGGTGCACGGACAGGGGGCAGATGCGGTAGTGCAGCGCCGCCTCGGTGAGCAGGAAACGGAAGCGCTTGGCGGGGTCGTAGAGCACCTCCTGGCGCCGCATCCGGCTGCGGGTGCCCTCTTCGACGTCATTGGGGACACCGTGCAGGTTGATCAGTCGGGCGAAGACGTACCGGGAGTACTCGGCGGTCTGAAGCAGCCCGGGAACCATGTCGGGAACGAACACTCGCACGAGGGCCGCGTTGGCCTCCAGTGGGATGTTGGCCCGCTGCCGCCGGGCGGTACCCGAGCGCAGCTGCTGCCGCCAGGTCGCGTACTCGAAACGCACGCTGCGTAGCTCCACGATCAGGTCGTTGCGCTGCTCGTCGGAGGCACCAACCGCCTGTGCCCAGGCCGTGATGTCGTCGGCTGTGGCAGTCTGCTTGCCGTTCTCCAACCGTGAGACCTTCGACTGGGCCCAGCCCAGCCGGGCGGCCACATCCTTGCCGGTGAGCCGGGCTTCCTCGCGCAACACTCTGAGCCGGCTGCCGAACTGTGCGCGCCCGTCGGCACCGGCGATCAGACGCCTCCCGGCGTGGCCCGCGCGGGCGCGGCAGCCAGGTAGTCGTGGAACGGCGTGGCGTGGGCTTCGGCCAGATCGAGCCAGCGCGCGTGTTGACGCACCACGGGCGACTCGGTGACGATCTGCGCACCGAGTAGCCGGTCGTCGGTGGTGAACCACAACAGGGCCAGACGCTCGTCGTCGAACAGCCAGAAGTCGTGGTCTGGAAGGTCGCGCGCGCTCGCTCGGTCGCGAGCGAGGTAGCGGATGTCCTCACCGGCGTCGACGTTGAAGCGACAGTGGTAGAGGCCGAAGCGAAGGTGGGGGGTTGGCGGTTCGGGCACGACGCGCACACGCGCGAAGCGCCTACCGGCGTCGACTGCGGCCCGGATAGTGCCATTGAGCCAGTAGTCCCGTGAGGCCAGGTAGCCGGGGCTTTCCGGACTACCGGCCATGAATCGGGCCAGGGCCTGGTCCTCCTCTGGGTCACGGTAGCGATCTCGGGTCTCCAGGCGGCGCGCCGAGCGCAGGAAGGTCCGGAACAGCTGGCCGAAAGCCTCGCCCGTGATGAGGTCCGGCATCAGCTCACGGCGGGCGGCGCGAAGCGAAGCAGCGCCTTGGGTACCTCGATGACCGTCTCGTGCTCTGGAAGGTTAAACGGGGCCAGCGTGTCGGCATCCAGCACCTTCCAGCCCTGAACGACGTAGGTGTCGCCGTCGGTGTCGAACAGTGTGGGTGAGCCGCCGTTGTTGCTCGTCGAACCGAGGAAGGTCAGCTGCACGGTGTCCTCCGTCATGCGCGAAGTTGCGAGGTGGAGACACTCTTGCCCGTCCGTCCTTCCTGGTCAAGTCACCGTGCAATCTCACGCATACGGGTTGCCCACGACTGATCGTTTCAGTCGGATGGTCACCACTATCACCCGGTGATGGTCGGCGGGAAGCGCCGGGTCAAGAGACCTCGTGACACCCCACAGCCCGGCCAGCCGAGCAGACATTCGGTGACTCGCGGGATGGGATGAGCGGCGGTGGGTGGGAAGCCGAGCATCAACCCTGTGCCTGAGCCGCCGAACGGCACACGAGAGCGGATGGGTTTGCCGGATGACATCGACGCCACAGCACGAGCCGCACATGTTGCCGCACGACCAGCAGAGCCGCTCCGTCGTGAAGGGACACCGCCTCGACGGCGGGCAGTGCACCCTGATTCTCATCCAGGACCGAGCCAAGCGCGCATGGGTGCTCTACCCACACGGCGCGGCCGGATTCGGTGTGCGGCTATCGGACGCCGACGCACACACATTCGCCGACCACATCCATGGCGGCCGTGGTGACCCGCAGCTGGGCTCGACGGCGGCGTCGTCAACTGAACCGGCGAGGTGACCAGGTGCCCACCAGGACCTGGCCGCCCGGCACCGTGAACTCGACGAGGCGGTGGCGGCCTGCTACGACTGGCCGAAGAGCGTGGCGCAGGATGACGGCGCTCTTGTCGGTCGGCTGCTCGAGCTGAACTCGGAGATCGTCGCGGGCGACCGTTCCTACGATCCGTTTGGAGAGCGTTGAGCATGGTTGGCGTGGACCTGGCTCATGCCGTGCCGCAGCACGCGAGCATGTCGAATGCCGCTGCCGCGGACGTGCACGCCGCGGCCGACCTGCTCCGGGACGCGCGTGACGTGACGCTGGTGGCCCACGTCAATCCCGACGCCGACGCGCTGGGCAGCGCGCTGGCGCTCGGGCTCGCGGTGCAGCGCCGCGGTGCGACGGTGCGGGTGACGTTCGCCGAGCCCGCGCAGCCCCCGGAGGCGTTGCGGGCACTCGACGTGGCCGGCCTGCTCGTGTCGCCGCAGGACGTGCCGTCCGCTCCGGAGCTGGTCGTCGCCCTGGACACCGCAGACCCCGGACGGCTCGGCGACCTCGCCTCGTTGCTGGGCGCGGCGGGCGCCGTGCTGGTGATCGACCATCACGCCACCAACCGCCGGTTCGGGACTCACAATCTCGTCGACCAGACCGCCGAGGCCACCGTCGTGCTCGTGCTGCGGCTGCTCGACGAGCTCGGCGCGGCGCTCGACGAGCCGGTGGCGCGCTGCCTCTACGCGGGCCTGGTCACCGACACGAGCTGCTTTCGGCGCGCGGACCAGACCACCCACGGCATCGCGGCACGACTGCTCGCCGCAGGCGTCGACCCGACGGCCACGACGCGGGCGCTGCTCGACACCCACCCCTTCAGCTGGCTCGGAATGATCGGCGCCGTGCTGGGACGCGCGCAGCTGGAAGCCGACGCCGCCCGAGGCCTCGGGCTCGTCCACGCGACGATCCGGCTGGCCGACTCCGCCGGTCTGCCCGGCGACGAGCTCGAGAGCCTGATCGACGTCGTCCGCACCACGGCCGAGGCCGAGGTGGCGGCGGTGCTCAAGGAGATCGCCCCCGACGAGTGGTCGGTGTCCTTGCGCGCCAAGCAGCACCTCGACGTCTCGGCCGCGGCCGCCGAGCTCGGCGGGGGTGGGCACCGGCTCGCGGCGGGCTTCTCGGCGGCGGGAACCGCCGACACCGTGCTGGACACGCTGCGTAGCGCGCTGACCCGCGCGCCGTCGCTGCCGTGACGGCGGTATCGCGGGTGAGGCAGGATCGGGCCGCGTGGCTGCCAGCGCCGTAGCATCCGGGCTCGTCGTGGTCGACAAGCCGGCCGGGATGACCTCGCACGACGTCGTCGCCCGGCTGCGGCGGCTGCTGCGTACCCGCCGCATCGGCCACGCGGGCACGCTCGATCCGATGGCCACCGGGGTGCTGGTCTGCGGGGTCGGGCGGGCCACCAAGCTGCTCGGCCACCTCGCGCTGGACACCAAGGCCTACCTCGCGACCGTCCGGCTGGGCGCCGCCACGAGCACCGACGATGCCGAGGGCGAGCCCGTTCGGTCGGCCGACGCGTCGGAGATCGGGCAGGCGGTGGTGCGTGCCCGGCTGGCGGCGCTGTCCGGTGACATCGAGCAGGTGCCCAGCGCGGTGAGCGCGGTCAAGGTCGGCGGGCGGCGAGCCTACGAGCTGGCCAGGGCAGGGGAGCAGGTGACGCTGCCCGCCAGGGCGGTGACGGTGTCGCGCCTCGACCTGCTGGAGCTGCGCCGTGGCGAGCGCGTCACCGACCTCGACGTCGCGGTGGAGTGCTCGTCGGGCACCTACGTCCGCGCGCTGGCCCGTGACCTGGGGGAGGCGCTCGGCGTGGGCGGGCACCTGGTCGCGTTGCGCCGCACCCGGGTCGGGCAGTTCGACCTGACGACCGCGCGCAGCCTCGACGAGCTGGCGGCCGACCCGGCGCTGTCGCTGGACCTCGACGCCGCGGTGTTCGCCGCGTTCGGCGCCCGGTCGATCGGTGCCGAGGAGGCCGTGAGGCTGTCGCACGGCGGCCGGGTCCCTGCCGTCGGCATGGCGGGCACACATGCCGCGATCGATCCGGACGGCCATGCGGTCGCCCTGCTGTCCGAGCAGGGCGGCGTGGCGCGCCCCGTCCTCGTGCTGCGCCCCGCAGGTGGTTCGTGAGCGGCGACGCGAGCCCGGGCGTCGGAAAGCACTCACGAGCAGCCGTAGGCTGCACGCCGTGCAGCGATGGCGAGGATTGGATCCGATGCCGGGTGGCTGGGGACGCAGCCTGGCCACCATCGGCGTGTTCGACGGGGTGCACCAGGGTCACGTTCAGCTGATCGGGCTGGCGGTCCGGCGTGCCCGCGAGCTCGCGGTGCCCTCGGTCCTGGTGACCTTCGACCCGCATCCGACCGAAGTGGTGCGGCCCGGTAGCCACCCCGCGCAGCTGACCACGCTGCGGCGGCGGGCCGAGCTGGTGGAGCAGCTGGGGATCGACGTGTTCTGCGTGCTGCCGTTCACCGTCGAGCTGTCGCGGATGCCGCCGGACGAGTTCGTGCACGAGCTGCTGGTCGAGCGGTTGCACGTGACCGCGGTCGTGGTGGGGGAGAACTTCACCTTCGGGCACAAGGCCACCGGCGACATCGAGCTGCTGCGCGGGCTGGGCACCCGCTTCGGGTTCACGGTCGAGGGTGCGGGGCTGGTGTCGCAGGGTGACGTCACGTTCTCCTCGACCTATGTCCGGTCCTGCATCGACGCCGGGGACATGTCGGCGGCGGCGGCGGCGCTCGGCCGTGCGCACCGCCTCGAGGGCATCGTGGTGCGGGGTGACCGGCGGGGACGCGACCTGGGCTACCCGACGGCGAACCTGTCCACCCCGCGCTACGCCGCCGTGCCCGCC
>WHSY01000299.1:593-832 GCA_009379815.1 Pseudonocardiaceae bacterium | reverse complement strand
CGTCAGACGGGGTTCCCTGTCGTTCCCTTGGTTCTCGGACTTATACTGGGGCCCATAGCTGAACGCAGCCTCATGCGAGGGCTCACGATCGGCCACTCTGAGTGGACTTACTTCTTCGACTCAACAATCGCGCTGGTCCTGTGGTCGGCACTGGCTCTTACGGTCGTGTGGAGCGTCTGGAAGGCCTACGATCGAACAAGGGGCATACGACGTCAGGAGAGAGGTTGGGTTGGGTAGGG
>WHSY01000299.1:0-583 GCA_009379815.1 Pseudonocardiaceae bacterium | reverse complement strand
CTCACCGACGTCGTTCACCGGCGGCATTCGGTTTCTCCCGCCAGGGCTTGTTGGCCCTGGGAGCGACGACGCTTCCGTTGAGGCTGATCAGCCCCATGCAGTCCGGCGACTGGTACACGACTTGGTGCCAGCCGTAGCTGAACCGCCGCTTGTGGCGGATGCCCACGAACAGCGCCAGCCTGCGGACAGCGAAGGAGCGGATCTGGTCGAGGTGCTTGGCGGAGTTGCCGTAGCGGAAATAGCCCGCCCAGCCGCGCAGGTAGCGGTTGACTTCCTGCACGATCTGTTCGACCGGCGCAGCAAGCCGCTTGCGCGCCGTGAGGTAGCGCACGCGGTCGCGGGCGTGCTGCATGGCCTTGCAAGAGGGCCAGCGGGCGAGGAAGACGACGCCCTTGCCGGTTCCGCGACGACCTTGGCTGCGCACCAGCCGGTGATGAAAGCCGAGGAAATCAAACCCCGGCCCATCGACCTCAAGGTGCACGAGCCGGGTCTTGGCCTCCTTCGGCTCCAGGCCGAGTTCGGCCAGTATCGCTCTGAGCTGCGCCAGCGCGGCCTCAGCCTGCTCGCGCGAGCGACACATGAC
>WHSY01000298.1 GCA_009379815.1 Pseudonocardiaceae bacterium | reverse complement strand
CCAGCATCACCAGTGAGCGAGAAGTATGAGTTCATTGACGGATAGAACCCCGACTTGGACACCTCCAGCCACCTGCACATGTGCACGACCTTGTAAGCGCACTTCAATCCGTCAATGAACTCATACTTCTCGCTCACTGGTGATGCTGGGCGAAGTACGCAGCGGCTTTTTTTAGAAACTCGTTCTCCATCTTCACTTCACGCAACTGGAGCTCGGCCTCGCGCAACCTGGCGCGTTCGCTCACATCCAGGGCCGGCTCATCGTCCGCGTGCTCCCGCCGATAGACGTTGAGTCGGGTAGCCGGGGGGAATCGCACCCCCCGGCTCCCACAGATCCGTGCGTGACAGTCTCCCGTCACACGGCTCTTGTCACCTGATCCACGAGAACATGCTCGTAACGCGCCAGTGGGCGAACAGGTCGGGCTGTCGGTCGACGAGCCCGTACCACCACCGATAGACGCGTTTGAACGAGGCCACTCGTTTGTACTTGTTGCGAGCCCAGCGCACCAGGTAGGCGTTGATGCGTTTGAGGAGAGGGATCAGCAACGACCGGTAGAACCGGCCGTAGTAGTTGACCCAGCCTCGCACGATCGGGTTGATCCAAGCGGCGAGGTCGTCCAGCTCGAGACGGGTGCGCGTGTGCAGGCGCCATCGGCGGACCTCTCGGCTGATCGCTTTGAGAGCCTGCGGGCTGATCCCCGGAGCGAACCCGGTGAACAGCACCCCGCGCTTGGTGCGCACGGTCCGACGGCAGAACTTGAACCCAAGGAACGTAAACGCCGTGTGCTCATGAGAGCCGCGACGATTGTCGTCCTTGCAGTAGACGATCTTGG
>WHSY01000297.1 GCA_009379815.1 Pseudonocardiaceae bacterium | reverse complement strand
GTTGGACCTCCAGTGACGATCAGACGGCGTCCCGCCGATGGTCACGATCGTAATGCTGTCCGGGCTGTAGAGCTGGACGTGTCCGCTCGACAGCTCGCGGGAACTCCACCTCTGGCGCTCTGCCTCACGGACAAGCTCGCGCACTTCTTTGTTCACCGTCAACTCCTTGGCCCGCGCTCGCCCACCCTTACCAGCTTGACTTGACTGCGGTGTTAGTAGACTGTGCGCCTACGGCGTCAACCAAACTGCCGCGTGCGCCATGCCCCGCGGACCCCATTGAGGCGTTGAGGCCGTCGGTGCCTTGCCTGGCGCGAACGACTACTACCGCGGCATTGCCGCGGCCCCATTCGGTCGGCCTCGGGATGGTCCCCGCAGCCACGCGGGGACCATCCCGAGGCCCCAATACGCGGCCTTCGCGGCAGGCGCGAGCCGCCCAAGGGATGGCGAGAGTGGGCGGCCCGGCCGAGGGGGTCGCAAGATTGTCACACCCCTGTGCGTGAATGACGACACGGTAAACAGGATCCCGGCGTCAAAGGAGCACGGTGGTGGCGGTCAGGGGACGGTGGAGGGGCAGGCGATGGGCGAGGGCGGGATGACGAGCTTCCAGGATCTGGTGCGTGCTGCGGCAGGGTTTCCGCCGTACGCGTATCAGCGACGCTTGGCCAAGGAGGGCCCGGCCGAGGTGCTGGAGGTGCCGACCGGGGCGGGCAAGACCCTCGCCGCAGTGCTGCCCTGGCTGTACCGCCGGCGGTTCCACCCCGACCCGCACGTCCGTCAATCGACGCCGCGGCGGCTCGTGCTGGTCCTGCCCATGCACGTGCTGGTCGAGCAGAC
>WHSY01000296.1 GCA_009379815.1 Pseudonocardiaceae bacterium | reverse complement strand
CGTGAACGCTGCTGGTGTCGTTCACCCCGGCTCCCTGGTTGATGCCGAAGCCGATCACATTCGCCATATGGTTGATGTCAATCTTCTCGCCGCCATCTTTCTCTTCAGAGAAGCTTTGCCCTGCCTGGCGCAGCGTCGCGGAGCCATCATCAGCATCGGCTCCGTCGGAGGACTTGTGTCGTCTCGGATCAGCGCGACCTACGGGGCAACCAAGGCCGCCATACACCACTTGACGGTGTGCCTTGCACGCGAGTTTGCCCGCCATGGTGTTCGCATCAATACAATCATTCCGGGCCCGGTGGAGACCGCATTCGTCGGCGGCGGTGCGCTTCAACAACTGGCTGAAGCTACCCTGTCCGGCAGGATTGGCCAGCCCGATGAGATCGCTCGCTGGGTCACGGCCCTAGCCGATCCCAACGCGCAGTGGGTGACGGGGGCCAGCCTTACCGTTGACGGCGGCTTCGTCATCGGGCCGTGAGCAAGGGTATGCTCCAAGCCCGGACGCGCGCCGAGAGAGGTGCGTGTGCTGAAGTCCGCGCCGCGTCAGGCCGCAGGCTGCGGCCGGCTGGATGGAATCTCTGGCTCAGCCGAGTTCGCGAACGCCCGCGGGCCGGTTACGTCGCATCGGAGCCAAGGCAGAATTCCATTCGGAGATCATCTGCTGCCTCAAGCGTTTGGTGTCGCCCGTTCTCCTGGCCGAAAACACGCCGTTCACATCAGCTCACCGATTTCGGTCGGCTGAGCCGCACTCAGGGGATCCACGGCGCCTTGGGAGCTCATTCATAAGTGGTGAAGAAGTATAGGCCGATGACGGCTTTCAGCATGCTGGGGTA
>WHSY01000295.1 GCA_009379815.1 Pseudonocardiaceae bacterium | reverse complement strand
GCAACGATCCGTGGAGTGCTCTATTGCCGGCCAGGCCTCCGGCACGGGCCTTTCAAGTTTGCCATAGGCCGATCAGCGGCGGCGAATCACCGGTCCCCCAAGAGGTCGGGGCGCCGCTCTGCGGTGCGCGCGAGCGCGGCCTGCCTGCGCCAGTCGGCGATAAGCTGGTGATTCCCCGACAGCAGCGGCTCTGGCACCGGCCGGCCGCGCCACACCGTGTCGTCCACCGAGCGGTGCACGTCCTCGGTCCAGCCACGGAGGTCGTGTACCCGGATGTCGAGCAGGCCACCGGCCCTGGCCCTGCCGATGAGCGAGACGTCCAGCGAGGTCAGGTAGTCGGGGAAGATCGTCACGACATCGATGCGCACGGGCTAACCCTCCTCGGTGTCGAGCAGGCCCGGCGGCGCGTCCACGACCAGCCGGCCGGCGGCGAGGTCGACGCGCGGCACGAGCGCGGCGACGAACGGCACGAGCGCCTCGCCCGCGCCATCGGCGCGGGCGACCACCAGGACATCCTGGGCGGGGTGCAGGACATCCGTCACCACGCCCAGCTCGGCGCCTGCCAGCGTGACGGCCGTCAGCCCGATCAGCTCAGCGTCGTGGAAGTCGTCCGGGTCGCCGCTTCGCGGCAGCTCGTCGCTTTCCACGGTCAGCTCGGCGCCGCGCAGCCCGTCGGCCGCGGTCCGGTCGGCCACGCCCTCGAACCTGACCCGCATCCGCGCACCGTGCGGCCAGCTGCCTGCGACAGTGAGCGTGTCGGCGGCCGCCGGTCCTGCGCACAGCACGGTTCCGGCCCGGAAACGCCGCTCGGGCTCGTCGGTGCGCACGTCGACGAG
>WHSY01000294.1 GCA_009379815.1 Pseudonocardiaceae bacterium | reverse complement strand
CCTCCGCGAGCGAGGTGGCCGCCGGCTCCGGATCGGGTTGCTGACTGCACGCTGTGACGGTGAACAGGAGGACGGCGGTGGTGACGGTGACCGTCTTGCGGGCAAACACACCGTAGACCCAATCATGTCTGCCGGGGAAAGAGAAGGCCGCGGTGTCCCGACCCGAAATGACGGTGGCACCCGGATACGGGGGAGAACCGGGTGCCACCGTGAGCCCGGGACTCGGGGGAAGCCCGGACTCGTGATGTCCAATGCCCTTGGGGGAAAGAACTCTGGGACACGGCGTCACATGCCTGTGGTGCTTCGTCCGTCACGGCCGTGGACGGCATGGTGGGTGGCCGTCAATGCGGCGACAGATGCGTCATATGAGCGTTGCGCGACTGCGAGGTAGATGCAGTCGACGACGGCCAGCTGGGCGATCCGGCTGGCCATCGCGCCCGAGCGGAACGTGGATTCCTGGGCGGCAGTAGTGAGCAGCAGCCCGGCGTGCTCGCTCAACGGGGCCTTGGCATAGTTGGTGACCGCGACGGTGGTGGCCCCGTGTTCGCGCGCGACCCGAAGCCAGCCGACGACCTCGGCCGTCTCGCCGCTATGGGACACCGCGACCGCGACATCGCCGGCCGTCAGCAAGGCCGCTGACGTGAGTGCCAGGTGCGGATCGGTGACCGCCAGCGCCGGCCGGTCGATTCGCAGCAGCTTCTGCTGGAGATCCTGGGCGGCGAAGGCGCTGGCGCCCAGGCCGAACAGACTGATCCTACGGGCGGTGGCCACGGCCTCGACGACCGGCTCCACCTCCGACCCCACAGCCTCGACCGGCTCAGCCACCACCACCGCGGC
>WHSY01000293.1 GCA_009379815.1 Pseudonocardiaceae bacterium | reverse complement strand
ATCCCGAGACCGGCGCCGTCATAGCCGGGGTCGGCGAGGGTGGGCAGTCCGCGACCGGCCGCGGCATACAGCGCCCCGAGGACGTGGGCGCGGGCGGCGGTCAGGTCATGGGTCGAGCCAGGCTCGACCGGCGAGACCCAGACCGGCAACCCGTCGGGCCGGGTCAGGGCCTGGATGTTGCCGCCGAAGTCGTGGGTCTTGCCCGAGTACCACGAGTCGATGATCTTGCCCTTCTTGCTGGTGGTCTTGACCCGCAGCCGGTCGGTGGCCACGACCTTGCCGTCCAGCATGACGTGCGACCAGCCCTCGTGGTGGCCGCGGGCCAGGGCCTCGTGCAGGTCGGGGGCTTGGGCGGCGAGCACGTCGATGGCCTCGTCCAGGTAGCGGTAGGCGGTGGCCCGAGAGATCCCCAGTCCACGCCCGATCAGCGCGACGTCGCGGCGTTCGCGAAACCACACCAGCGCGAACAGCGACTGCTTGCCGCACGACAGCGCTCGGGTGTTGGTTCTGGTGCCGCGCGCGGTGCGCTCGTCGGCCAGCAATCCGGCCAGAAACGCCACCAGCTCGCGGGAGACATCGAGCATGGCAGGATAGGCGAGCACGTGGAGCCTCCGTTGAAGATGATCTGTGACGAGACCTCTTCTAACGGGGGCTCCACCCCTGGTCAGGGACCTACGCACTCCTCGGCGTGTCGCACCGCTACCGCCTCATCCGCCCCTCATCCACCGGCCGTTGACCACGCCGGTGCTGATCTTGCTGAGATAACCTCAGTGCGATCTCGGGACGGGCGATCCGCTGTGATGTCATGAGTCGAAGTGGTAGTAGTGGTAGGCGTTGTCGTGCA
>WHSY01000292.1:636-844 GCA_009379815.1 Pseudonocardiaceae bacterium | reverse complement strand
CCGGCAAACTGTCATACGGCCAGCGCAAACTGCTCGAGATAGCAAGGGTTCTGATGAGCGACCCCCTCCTCATCCTGATGGACGAGCCCTTTGCCGGAGTGAACCCCATTCTCAGAGAGCGTATTGCCGAACTGGTCCGCGTGCTGGGTACCCAAGGTGTCACATTTGTTGTCATCGGCCACGAGATGACCGAGATGATGGCCCTATG
>WHSY01000292.1:0-626 GCA_009379815.1 Pseudonocardiaceae bacterium | reverse complement strand
CGAATGGTGGTGATGGATCAGGGTCGTGTGATTGCCGAGGGCTCACCGAAAGCCATCCAGCAGGACGCGCAGGTGTTCGAGGCGTATTTCGGTAGCCGAGCCGAGTTCATTCCTGATGGGAAGGACACGTGACCGCCGATCTGCTCCGAATCGAGGATGTCCATGTGGGCTATCTCCCGGAGGTACCGGTGTTGGAAGGGGTGGGACTCGAGGTTCGGCGTGGGGAGATCGTTGCGATTGTCGGCCCCAACGGCGCCGGCAAGTCGACCGTCCTCAGGGCCGTGATGGGCCTGCTGCAACCTTGGAAAGGGCGAATTCAGCTTGACGGCGCCGATCTTGCAGGGCTGAGGGTCCACGAGGTGGTGCGAAGCGGCGTGTCCTTCGTCCCCCAATCCGAGGTCGTGTTTCCCTATATGACCGTGGACGAGAACCTTGAGATGGCTTGGTTCGCTCTAGAGGAGACAGATGTCGACAAGGAAGCACTCCGCAAGGAGGTGTACGAGCTGTTTCCACTTCTCCAAGACCGACTCAAGCAAAACGCGGGATCATTGAGTGGAGGCGAGCAACAGATGGTCGCCCTTGGTCGGGCCTTGATGACAAGTCCTCGGCTTCTCCTCCTCGACGAG
>WHSY01000291.1 GCA_009379815.1 Pseudonocardiaceae bacterium | reverse complement strand
GTTCAGGAACGACAGCGACAGCATCGTGTCGAGGAACATGAAGTTCAGCAGGAACACCGCGACGGGCACGAGCATCTCGTGATGCAGGTGTACGTACGCCAGGTAGAAAACGGCGACACACAGCCGGTCGCCCACGACGTCGAGCACCGCTCCGGTACGCGTCTCCGCTCCCGTCCGGCGAGCCAGCATGCCGTCCGCGATGTCCCCCAGCCAGTAGGCGGCGAGGCCGCAGAAGAGCAGCGCGGGCGACGCTCGCCAGACACCGAACAGCACCAGCACGACGGCCACCGCGGTGCGGACGCTGGTGACCAGGTTCGGCCAGGTGAGGTAGCTGTCCCGCCTGCTCCCCGAGCAGCCGCGATGGGCACAGCCGCCCACCGTTCCCCTGCCGTCAGTCGACACGCGATCATCCCGTTGCCGGCTAGCCCGTGTCCCTCGCATGCAGGTCACTGTACGCACGGGCCGCCGGCCGCACCTGGCGTACGAACGACTCGGCCGTGGCGCACCCGCCCTCCCCGCGAGCCGGACCACCGATCGCAGCCGAATCGTGACCAGGGGTGCGTCACGGCCGTGATCGGCCGTCGCGTATCGTACCCTCGCACCGCGCGGCACCGCGTGCCGCGCGGGTGTCCGGTCGCCGAGCAGGTCGGCCCGGAAGCCCTGGTCGTTGACGTCGCGGATCATCGCGTACTCGATCGACACCCGGCGGCCGGTGTGGTCGGCGTACGCCCACGCGGCGTCGAGCACCTCGGCCACCGGCCACCGCTGGTTCACCGGAACCAGCTCGTCCCTCAGCTCGTCGTCGGGCGCGTGCAGCGACACCGCCAGGGTGACCGGCAGCTCCTC
>WHSY01000290.1 GCA_009379815.1 Pseudonocardiaceae bacterium | reverse complement strand
CGGCACAGGTTGCCGGCTATCGCCTTCCGTACCTCGGGCTCCGGGACGTTGCTGCGTGCTGCCAGCAGCTCGACCGCCGCGAGCAGGAAGCCGGGCGTGCAGAAGCCGCACTGCAGGCCGTGATGTTCGGTGAAGGCACGTTGCACCGGGTGCAAGTTCGTCGGATCGCTGGCCAGTCCCTCCACCGTGGTGACACTTGCCCCGTCGGCCTGCACGGCCAGCGTGATGCACGACCGGGCGGTCGCGCCGTCCAGCAACACGGTGCAGGCCCCGCAGGCCCCTTGCTCGCACCCTAGGTGCGTGCCAGTGAGGCCCACGTCGTCGCGGAGCAGGTCGGCCAGGCTGATCCGGGGGTCAACGGCCCGCTGGTACCGCCTGCCGTTGACCGTCAGCGAGATGTCCCGTCGCGGGGTCATTGCACCTGCTTCCCATTTTGCGTCTGGTGTTGGGCGCGTGTCCAGGCCTGCGCAAGGGCCCGCGCGGTGAGGCCGTCCGCCGCCACAATGAGGCTCACGGCCACGCCGACGACTGGCCGATCGGCGTGCCGGCGGGCCCACTCGTGCCAGGCATGTCCGGCACCCGGCGGTTGAGTCGGGATCCGCAAATGTGTCAGCACCTCGTCGGGTTGCAGCGCGCTAACCATGGGCGCGGCGAACAGCTCGCGCGCAGGGATTCTCCGCTCGCCCCGGCTCGAGCGCGCCTCGACCTCGCAGTCCAGCGCCACCGCCACCGCGGGCAGCTCGGCGGCGGGATCGGCGTGCGCCAGGCTGCCGCCCACCGTGCCTCGATTGCGGATGGCCGGGGAGCCGACCCAACCCAGCGCTTCGACTAGTAGGGGCGCGCGCTTCC
>WHSY01000028.1 GCA_009379815.1 Pseudonocardiaceae bacterium | reverse complement strand
GATCCCCGACCGGTAGCCACTGCGCGAACGCGGCGCAGCATCCGATGATCACCAGGCAAGCACCCGACCCTGGTGGACCCGATCGCGGCCGACGCCGGTCGGTCCACGACGGCAAACTCGGTATTTTCCCTGGTAAGCGGCTTGGCATTGGCAACTCGGGCCGGTTGATCACGACACGATAACGAATCTCATTGGTGTGGTTCAACAGCTAAATCAGAGCAACTCTGAAGGCCCAGCTCATCTCATGCTGCGCGCATCTCGCCAGGTCAACGCCGATCCACCCACCCAGCCAGGTTGTGGCGAATCAGCTACATGGAAATCCGCGCTAACGGGCCGCGTACTGATCTCGCGCGTTCTGTCGGCGCGTGCGCGCAATGCCGGCTTCCCTCATTCTTGTGCTGTCGAGATCCTGCCACGGCTCATGTCGAGATCGGTGCCTGAACGGGTCCTGGTGTGCGCACACATCGTTGCCCGACCGGGCAAGAGCGACCGTCAACCTCGAGAAGCTCGATGTAGACAGGAACAGCTTCTTCGACAGCGAGGTCGGCGAGTCGACCTACTTCATCAACGGGATCAAGCAGATGCCGCCGGCGCTGCTGTCCGCCCCGACCACTCCGCGAGCTCGGCGCGGTAGCCGTCCTCGGCACCGTGCGCCAGGTTGGCAAGCCGCGAGGCCGCCAGCAGGTCCGCGTTCGCCCCGGGGGGCAGCACCAGCAGGTCGACGTCCGCGGTACGAGCGGCCTCGACCAGCTGGCCGGCGACCGATTCCTCGCGTTGTTCTCGGCGTCGGCCATCGCCACCCTCATCACGATGGCCCTGCCCTGGACGCTGCACCGCCTCGGCCGCGACCCGGCCTTCGGTTCCGGTCCGCTGGCCACGGTCATCCAGGACCTGCTGACGATCGTCATCTACTTCGTCACGGCCACCGCCATCGCGATCTGACGACAGCAACCCACGCGGGGCCCGACGGCGTGCCCGGCCCCGCTCTCGAACCCGGTCAGGTTCGGACCACGGCCAGCGGACACGGGGCGTGGTCCACCAGTGCGCGGCTGGTGGAGCCCAGCAGCATGCCGGTGAACCCGCCACGGCCGCGGGAACCGACCACGAGCAACCAGGCCCTGCGGCCCAGCTCGAGCAGCTGGTGTGCCGGGCGGTCGCGCGCGATCACCCGCTCGACGGCCACGTCAGGGTATTGCTCCGGCCAGCCGCTCCGCGAGCAGCCGCCGCTCGTCGTCCTCGATGGCCGCCCAGTCCACCGCATACGGCGGTGATACCCACCACTCGGTCATGTCGATGTCGCTCCAGGTGTGCACCGCGCGCAGCGGTGCCCCCGCCCGGCTGGCGGTGTCGAACGCGAAGCCCAGCGCGGCCTCGCCGGCAGGCGTGCCGTCCACATCCACCACCACGGGGCCGGCCGGATCACCCTCGGTGCGCACCACGACCACCGGACACGGCGCGTGATGGGTGAGCGCGTCCGCGGTGGAGCCCGCCAGGAGCCCGGTGAAGCCGCCCAGCCCGCGGGAACCCACAACGACCTCGTGGGCGCCTTCTGCTTCCTCGAGCAGCATGGGCACCGGGGCGCCGGTGAGTACCTCCGCCTCGACCTCCACCCCCGGTGCGGCCGTCTCGGCGTCGGTGCGGGCCTGCTGCACCCAGCCGCGGGCCTCCTCGGCCAACGCGGCATGGTACTGCGCGGGCACGCCCAGCGGCACCGGGTGATGCACCATCGGCCAGACCGACGCGTGCACCACGCGCAGCGGGCGCCGCATGCTCCTGGCGTCGACGGCCGCCCACCGCACCGCCTGCCGCGCGCTCGCCGATCCGTCGACGCCGACCACGACCGCACCCTGTCCCGACGTGCTCATATCGCCCTCCGTTGCATCCGCGACGCGGCCGATCAGCCGCCCATCCCAGGGTCGATGAGATCGTGGTTCGCGGCGCAGGGGCACGCGACACCCGAGACCGGGACGTTGGTCCCGCAGCCGGGTCCCGGCGGGACTGATTGGCCTCAATGGATGTCTGTTCGTCTGCCCTGCGGGTTTGACACGCTCGGTTGGCGAACCTGAACCGGGTCGGGTGGCGCATAGGAGGACGGTGTGGGCGGTACCACCCCGACCGGACCGTCCCGTCACCGCTGTCTTCCACGCCGGTCGGGTGCAGGCACTCGCGCTGGCCACCGTCACCTTCCTGGTCAACTTCTGGGCCTGGGGTCTGCTCAGCCCGCTGGCCCCGCAGTACCAGGTCGAGCTGGGCCTGTCGCCGCTGGCCGTGTCCGCCCTGGTCGCAGCCCCCGTCCTGGTCGGCTCGTTGGGGCGTATCCCACTCGGGGCGCTCACCGACCGCTACGGCGGCCGCCTGGTCTTCGGCGTCACCACGCTGGCGACGATCGCCCCCGTGCTGCTGCTGGCGGCCGCAGGCGGCTACCCGGCGCTTCGCCGGGGGGTTGCTGCTCGGCATCGGCGGCGCGACGTTCGCCGTCGGCATCCCGTTCGTCAACGCCTGGTTCCCGCCCCACCGCCGCGGTCTCGCCCTCGGCATCTACGGCATGGGCAAGGTCGGCACTGCGGTCGCCAACTTCGCCTCGCCCCGAATCGCGCAGGCCGCGGGCCGTCCCTGGGTCTACCTGCTGGTCGCGGTCGTGCTGGCGGTGGTCGGCCTGGCGTTCCTGCTGCTGGCCCGCGACTCACCCACCCGTCCGACGGTGTCCGAGCCGCTGCCGGCCCGGTTCGGTGCCGCGCTGCGGCTGCCCGCCAGCCGGGACCTCGCCGCGCTGTACGCAGTGACGTCGCACTCGCCGCACTCGTCTTCACCGCGCTGCGCCTCGCCGCCACCCACAGCACCGCCTGACACTTCTGCGCGATCGTCCGAGTCGAGCACTCCACTCACTCGGGTACGGCTCATCCGGGAGATCATCGCGTCGCGGGGTGCTGCGGGTGGTCGTGCTGATGTTGGCGGCATACCGGCAGCGATCGCTGATGTTGCTGGTTCTCATAAGCCGCTGACGACGCGACGACCGCGTCCCGGCTCCTCGAACTCGACGAGCTGGCTCCACTGCTCGATCTGGGTGGCACCGAGGAACTCGAAGAGGGGTGCGGTGACGAGCCCGAGCTCGCGTCGGTAGTGGGCGCCCTGTCCCTTCCGCCAGCCGGCGTCGAGCATTGCCCGCTCGATAGTGTCCTCGAACGCGATCTCCTTATGCACGCTCACTGCTCGGTCCTCTCTGCGTCGTCCGCGTGGCAGGCCGTGGCGAAGTGAGGGCAGCCGTTGCCGGGTCGCCCCAGCGCGAGGATGAGGTCGGCAACCGTGCGCGGTTCCCGGCGATACCGCGACACCTGCCGGGTCAGCGCCCGCCGGATGGCCTCAGGATCGAGGTCGCGCTGGTCGAGGAGGAACCCATCCTGGTCGGTGACCTCGATGTCGTAGGGCGCTGTGGTGGCCTGTGGAAAGTCGCGAACGTTCTGGGTGACGATCAGTTCGGCGCCTCCTCGGACCGCCGCGACGAGGACGTGACGGTCCTTCGGGGCGTTGGTCATCGTGTCGATCAGTGCGCTGTGGCCGGTGACCATCGAGCCTGGGAAGTGCTCGACCATCTGACCAATCCGGTGGTCGACGCCCGACTTCGCGACGCCGTAGCGCAACAAGCCGCGGCGCAGTTCGTCGAGGATGTCCTCCGACCACAACGGCTGGAACAAGCCCTCCTCGGCGATGCACAGCAGCGTGTCGGACAGCAGCGGCTGAACAGCACGCAGGTGTCGAGGAGGGCACGGAACATCAGCCTGAATCGCCCCCAGGACGCGCGTCGCGCCGGTTGACCGAGGCGTCCTCGGGAAGGTCGTATAGCCCGGCGTCCTCGGAGACCCGCACCATCGCGTCGAGGCCTGCCGCGCGTGCCCGCCGGGCGCGCTGCTGGTAGGCGAGCACGTCACGCAGCCGGATCCGGCGGTGCCGGCCAGGCTTGTCGAACGGGATCTCGCCGTCTTCCAACAACCGGACCAGCGTCGGCCGCGAGACCCCGAGAAGGTCCGCAGCCTGGCTGGTGGTGAGCACGGTGTGCTGCGGGGCGACGGTGATCGCCAGGCCCTGCGACAGTGCTGCGACGACGTCGTTGAGGACCTGAGCGGGACGAGCCCGCGCCGCGATCGAACTGGAGGCGGCTGTCCCCGACGACACACCGAGCTGGGTGGAGCCGTATCGGACGGCGTCACCGGCACGGCTTCCGTACTGGGTCGACGTCAGCGACCCGTCGAGTCGCTATCAACTGCGGCAACCGCTCGTCGACATCGTCGAGGTCGAATCGCCGGTGCACATCGAGGTCCTGTACCAGCGCATCCGGTCGGCCTGGGGAATCGGTCGAGTCGGCTCCCGAATCCGATCGAACATCAACGGGGCAATCAAGGCGTCGAAGCTCATTCGCGAGGGAGACTTCGTCCGCGACGCCGGTGGAGTGTCCGAGAACGATCTCACCGCCGAAACGGCGCGGTTGTTCGGCTGGACTCGCCGCGGACCGGACATCACGCTGCGGCTCGACAGGCTCGTAGCGAGCCTGCAGAGCAAGGGAGCGATCATGAAGGTGGGTGAGGAGCTCAGGCCGGGCACCCCACACATCGAGTAGCGCCGACGTTGATCAAGCTCGGGAGCCGGTCGATCATGGATCGCCGGTCAGCCGCCGACGGTGTCGGCAATCCAGGTGTTGACGGCGTCGAAATGGTCTCGGGCGTGGCGGGCCTGGTTGAGGTCGTGACCAGCACGGGGCAGCACGAACCCGTCCACCGAGGGAACATTCGGGCCCAGGTGCGGCGCCTCGTCGGCGACGAGTGCCTCGGCACTGGAGCAGTCGGTGCCTCCGAGCGTGCTACCGGTCACGTCCTGGCTCTGCGGCAGTGTGGTGTCCTCGGATGGTTCGGCGAGATCACCCAGCGCGGTGCCGAGCGGGCCGCTGCCGCCCGCAGGGGCGGGCACGGCGTCGAAGTTCTCCTTGCAGAACAGGCTGTCCAGCTTCCCGGCGACCAGGAACACCGGCACGCGGACATCCAGCGGCCGGTTCAGGATCAGCGGGTAGTTGGCCAGCTCGGTGGCGGTCACGGTTGACTTGTGGGCCTCGTCGTAGGCCAGCACGGCCGGGTCGACCTGCGCCGGGCCGTCGAACTGCTCGTAGCGGGTGCCCGGCAGGCTGGTGAGGTAGCCAGGGTCCAGGGCCCGTCCGGCGAACTCGGGATCGGCCGCCGCCGGGTACGAAGCCGGCAGAAGCAGCAAACGAGCCGAGTCCCTCCCGGTGACGGAGAACGGAGAGGCTGATGCCCGAGACTGTCCACTATGGCGACCATGCCAGCCAGTACGTGGAGGCATGGCTTCCGGACGGTGCGCCCGTCGGCGTCGCGGTGCTGGTGCACGGCGGTTGGTGGCGGGGGCGGTTCGACCTGCACCTGATGGACGCGCTGTGTGCCGATCTGAGCACGCGAGGCTGGATCGCGTGGAATCTCGAGTTTCGCCGCACTGAAGGCGCCGACGGTGGCTGGCCGGTCACGTTGCAGGATGTCGTCTCCGGCATCGCGGCGTTGGACCGGTGCCCGGTCCCGGTTGGCGGGCTACCGGTCTTCGGGGTGGGGCACTCGGCGGGCGGGCACCTCGCTGTGCTCGCCGCTACCGAACGGATGCTGCCTGCGGTCGTCGCCCTGGCGCCGGTTACCGACCTGTCCCGCTGCGCCTCCGAGCAGCTGGGCGAGGACGGGGTGCTGGCGTTCATCGGGTCCGGCGAGCCGGAGGACCCGCAGCTGCGTGATGCGTCGCCGCTGTACCGGCTGCCGATCGGCCGCCCGCAGCTGGTGGTGCACGGCGACGCCGACGACCGGGTGCCGATCGCGCACAGCCGTGACTACACGGCTGCGGCCCTGGCGGCCGGCGATCCGGTCGAGTTCCTCGACCTGCCCGGTGCGGACCATTTCGTGGTCATCGACCCTGAGCACGCCAGCTGGCAACGGGTCTGTCAGTGGGCGCGCGCGAACGCGTCACCGCCGCCGAGTTGACAGATGCACGCGCCAGCGCGTGTCTGAAGGTGACTCACCGGTGGGCTCCGATCGGGTCGAGCAGGTCCGCCCGGTAGGCCATGCCTCGCAGCTCCCGCCCTACGGCGTCGCGGTGCGGCGGGGTGAGCAGCTCGGCGAGCGTCGCGCGTGTGAACGGATGCCGCCGTACCCGGGCCGGTGAGATCCGCTCAGCTCGACGCAGCGCCAGCACTGCGTCGTCCCGTCGACCCCGAACCTGAGCCAGCGCACGCCCGTAGTCGCTCCAATAGACCGCCTGCCGCTGCGGCGACGGAATCCGCCGGGGGTCGAGCGTCTCCGCGACCCTCGCAGCCTGAACGCCAACATGCCCGTTGTCTGCGCAGCCGCGTCGTCTGCAGTGTCGACGCCAGCCATAGGACGGGCTGATCCCGGCGAGCCCTGCCACAACCCGCAGTGACGTACGCACAGCGGGTTGCACGCAGCCAGCGGCCGATCGTGCGCCCGTCGTCGTCCACGGTGCTCACCTGCTCTCGCTCAGGTGGCCGTGTAGTCGGCTCCAGCGTATCGGCCGCGGGCCGTAAGCTGCCGGGCGCCGGTCCCGCCCTGTCACCGGGGCGGACCGGCACATCGAGCGGCACCCGGTTGTGCACGCGCTGGTCGAGTGGCTGCACGGCGAGGGCTACGCCGTGACGGGCCTGGAGACCGATGACGTGAACCGGCCACGGCGCAGCGCCAAGGTGTTGCAGGTTGTACGCGGGTGTATCGAATCCGGCACCTCGAGGTCTGATGTGTGCTGATTCCGTCACACCTGTGCGCAGCGACTGCCCTCCCCGCCCGCCATGGGAGAGGCGCCACGGCCCGTGACGCGCCGTAACCTCTTCAGCTCCGCACGGCGTCGGCGAATGTCTCCAGCTCGCGGGCGATGTCCGGACCGGCGGGCTGGTAGGCGACCTCGGTCGCGCCGCGCTCCTCCAGTGCGGCCAGCTTCTCCCGCCACCCGGCCGGGCTGAGCGCGAGACCACCGGCGGCGAGGACCTCGCCGGTGACGAAGGGGCGGTCGCGCTCATTGACCGCGCAGAGGTGGCCGTCGTGCAGGGCGAGGTGCCTGGTCTCGTCGGGCACGTCGTCATAGGCGGCGGCCCACTGCTCGCCGTTGGGCACGATGTCGAGCCTGCCGAACTCGGCGGCGAAGTGCAGGGTCACGCTCGCGCCGTGCCCGGCCGCCGCGATCACCCGCTCGGAACCGGGATCCTCCCCCGCGTCGAGCACGGTGCCGAACGTCAACACCGTGCTCCAGTCGAAGCCCGATATCGGCTGCGCTGCCCCGAGGACCCCGTCGGCGTTTCGCTCGGCCACGGCGATGCCCTTCGGGCCTTGGCAGCCGACGACGAACGGGACGTCGATCGGACGGGACGCACCGAACCCGGGGTACTGCAGCATCTCGATGACGGCGCCGTCCCATTCGGCCTGTTCGCCGCGCAGCAGCGCCTGGAGCACCCGGATGTAGCGCTCCACCTCGGTCCACGGCACCGGTCGCTTGCCGAGCGTGAGACGACCCGTGAAGCCCGAGCCCACTCCGACAGCGACCCGGTCCCCTCCTGCGAGGGACACGAGCTGGGCGATCGCGGCGGCATTGGTCATCGGGTGCCGCAGCGACGGCACGAGCACGCCGGGACCCAGCCCGATCCGCTCGGTGCGTTCGGCCGCCCGGCACAGCTGGGCCCACACGTCGGCGTAGAGCGGCGGGGAGTCGAAGAACCACGCGTGCCGGTATCCCAGCTGCTCCGCGATGTGGGCGTGTTCATGACTGTCGAGCGAGGTGTTGAAGGCGCAGGACATCGTCAAGGTCACCGGGCAGCCTCCGTCGGGTTCTCGGGTCGTCCAGCAGGTGGTCATTGACGACCGCCACGAGATGCTGATCAGTACGCTCCCACTGCTGCCTGGGCGGGACAACCACGGCGCCGAGCGGCAGCGGGCAGGCCGGTGTCCCCGGCGCTGGCTGTAGGTTGGAGGTGTTGTGGACGTCCGGCGGCAGCGCAGCATCGTGGTGATCGCGCACAACCTGCGCTCGGTTCACAACGTCGGCTCGCTGCTGCGCACTGGCGAGGTGTTCGCGGCCGACAAGGTCTATGTCACCGGGTTCACTCCCTACCCGGCGCACCCGGGCGACGAGCGTGATGCCACGCTGCAAGCACAGCAGACCCGCCGGATGGCCAAGGCCGCGGCGGGGGCGCACGAGACGATGCCCTTCGAGCGGCACCCGGACGTGCACGCGCTGCTCGGCTCGCTGCGCGGCGAGGGCTACGCCGTGGCCGGCCTGGAGATCGATCCGGATGCGGTCGCCCTCGACGACTACCGCCCGCGGGCCAAGGTGGCGCTGCTGCTCGGTGACGAGGTCCGGGGGGTCGATCCGCTGCTGCGGGACAACTGTGACGTGCTGTTGCAGATCCCCATGTTCGGCCGGAAGGACTCGCTGAACGTCAGCGTGGCGGCCGGGATCGCCCTCTATGCGCTGCGCATGGCGTGACGGGCGGCGGTGTCAGCTCTCGATCGCTTCCTGCATATCGGACAGCGCGTCCACGATGCCGTTCATGAAGTCGTAAACGACGTCACGGCTCTTGCGTGGCTCGCGCAGCAGGCCTACGACCTGGCCGACAAAGTAGGAGTCGAGTTCCTGCGCGCCCGGCACGCCACGCTCCGCGGCGGCCGAGATGCGGCTCCAGGCTTCCTCGACCAGCAGGCTCTGCAGTGGCATCGGCAAGGGGTCCGGGGTGCCGTCGCGCTCCCAGGCTTCGTGGTAAGCCGTCACCAGCTGGCGGGCCGGCTTGCCGGTCCGGGCGCGGGAGCGCCGAGTGTCCGACGAAGCGGCCCGCAGAAACTTGTGCTTCACGACCTGGTCTGTCTCGGCCTCGTCAGTGGTCAGCCAGACCGAGCCGGTCCACGCGCCCGCGGCGCCGAGGGCGAGGCTCGCGGCGAGCTGGCGGCCCGTCGCGATTCCCCCGGCCGCCAGCACCGGGGTCGGGTGGACGGCGTCGACGACCTCCGGTGTGAGGACCATCGTGGCGATATCGCCGGTGTGGCCGCCGGCTTCGTAACCCTGCGCGACGATGAGGTCGACGGCACGCTCCTGCTGCTTTGCCGCGTGCGTCACGTTGCCGACGAGCGCCGCGACGGGGACGCCGTTGCGCTTGCCGAGGTCGAGCATCTCCTGCGGGGGCGGGCCGAGTGCGTTGGCCATCAGCTTGATCGGATGCCGGAACGCCACCTCGAGAGCCTCGCAGACGGCGTCGGGCGCGACAGTCGGTTGTTCCGGTGCGAGCGTGTACTGCTCCCCGTCCTGCATGACGCCGTGCTCGCGGAGCAGGTCGTTCATGAAAGCCACGTGCTCGTCGGGGATCATCGCGAGCAGCTGTTCGGGGTTCTCGTCCGTCGTCGCGAGCTTGGCTGGAGCGAGCAGATCGATGCCGTACGGGCGACCGTTCGTCTGGTCGTCCAACCACCGCAGTTCGACCTCGAGCTCGTCGGGGGTGAACCGAGTGGCGCCCAGGACGCCGATCCCGCCTGCGTTGGTCACCGCTGCGACGACGTCGCGGCAATGGCTGAACGCTGCCAACGGAACCTCGATGCCGAACATCTCCGTCATCGGTGTCCGCATGTAGCACCTCACAAGCGACTGGGCCGAGGAATTCCGCTTTACCGTATCGCCATGGGGTTGCTCCCGACAGGACGCGAACGGTCCCGGCTCCGGCTTCACGCGCGCCGGATCGTGAGCCCACCGTCGGCGACCAGCGTCGCACCCGTGATGAACGATGCGGCCGGCAGCAGCAGCGACAGGGTGGCGTGTGCGACCTCCTCGGGGTCGCCGTAGCGGCGCAGCGCCGTTCGCCGGCGGGCGAAGACTGCCTTGTCGTCGTCCGGTATCCGGGCCGTCATACCCGTGTTGACCGGACCGGGGCAGACGCAGTTCACGGTGACGCCGCTGGGCCCGAGCTCGACGGCCAGCGACCGGGTCAGACCGATGACGCCGTGCTTGGACGCGGTGTACGGAGCGATCCCCGCTGTCGCGCCCAGCCCCTCGGTCGAGGCGATGTTGACGATGCGCCCGGCGCCGTCCCGGCGCAGATCGGGCAGCGCGGCGCGGACGAAGCGGGCGGCGGCATGGAGGTTGACGGCCAGCGTCGCGTCCCAGATCTCCTCGAACTCCTCGCCGTCGATCGGGACGTGCCCGGTCACGCCGGCGTTGTTGACCAGGCAGTCGACCGGCCCCAGCGCGGCCCGCACCTCGGCGACGGCGCGGTCCGGGACGGCGGGATCCGCCACGTCGCCGACGACCTCGTGCACCCGTCCGCCTACAGCCCGGATCTCGTCGGCCACCCGGGCGAGTCCGTCGGCGTCGCGGTCCACCACGCCCACCGCGGCGCCCTCGTCGACGAGCAGGTGAGCCGTCGCCCGGCCCATCCCGCTCGCCGCGCCCGTGACGATCGCGACCCGCCCGGCGACGGAGCGGCTGAGGGCAGACAGCCGCCTCGGCCCGCTCATCGGCCGAATCCTTCCCGCGGGGCGGCCCGATCGACCTTGTTCGTCGCGGTGCGGGGATCGCGTCCATCACCTCGATGCATGACTCGCGAACCTACATGATCACGCGGGTCGGCTCCTTCGGATCGGCATCGCGCTCGGCTGCCTGCGAGGACGAGCGCCTACGTGCTCGCCGAGCAGCTGGCCCGGACCGACTCGATCGAGATCGGACTGGACCGCTACGAACGGAACGTCACCGGTCGGTGCACCAAGGCCTACGCGGGACTGGTCGTCTCGGTCAGACTCCGGGCCGAGCGTCGGTACGGGGTGAGTAGGTGCCGAAGCTCCAGAGGTGCCCTTCGAGGTCTCTGGCGCAGTAGTTCCGGGCGCCATAGTCGAGGTCCGTTGGCTCCATGACGATCTGCGCGCCGGCGACCTTGGCGCGTTCGTGATGGGCGTCCGGATCTTCGACGGTGACATAGATGCACTGGTGGACGCCGTCGAAGGTCCGTGGGCTCCGCATGCCCCATTCGGGCGTCGGCGACTTGGGCATGATCGTCCCATCGTCCAGGTGCATCTCGGCATGAGCGATGGTTCCATCGGGGCCTTCGATGACTTCTCCCTGGACGAAGCCGAACGCCTTGGCCAACCACACAAGCGCCGCTGGGCAGTCCTCGTAGATGATCTCCGGAAAGATGTTCGGTACTCCGTCTCGCTTGCCCACCGCCACGGCTACCCTCCCGTCTGCTATATGAGCTCGCCGCCTACGGTAGTGACGTCCACCGGCAGCGTCTTGTAAGAAAGTGACCCCACGCGCGGCGGAGGGCGAAATCCGCGGCGGCTTCGGCCGGGGGTGAGTTGCCCGGGTCGGGTGGGGTTTCTCCCAAGGGCGGCGCAGGTAGCGGGTGAGGCTGCGCCCATGATCACCCGGGGTCGCGTTGAGCACGCCGCCACGAGCCCGCAAGGTTGAATCTCGAGTTCAGGTGATATCACCACGGCGAAGGAGGGAGGGCAATGCCCGAGAACGTCTTCGTGCTGGGCGTCGACGAGCACAACGAGAGGATCCTGCGCGAGCTGCCCGATGCCGGGCAGTACCGCTTCCACCCGCTGCTGTCCTACGAGGAGATCTACGGGGAGGAGATTCGGCTCGGCGCGTTGCTGGACAAGGCGCAGCGTGAACTTGAGTCGTTCGACGGGCGCGTCGACGCGATCATCGGCTTCTGGGACTTCCCGATCAGCACTCTGCTGCCGATTCTCCGCGCATGGCACGGCCTCCCCGGCCCGCCGCTCGAGGAGATCGTCAAGTGCGAGCACAAGTACTGGAGCCGCCTGGAGCAGCAGAAGGTGATCGACGAGTACCCGCGGTTCGGGCTCGTCGATCCCGAGCATGACCAGCACCCACCCGACGGCGTGAACTACCCGCTGTGGGTCAAGCCGGTGAAGTCCTTCTCGTCGATGCTCGCGTTCGGCGTGACCAACCAGGAGGAGTTCCGGGACGCGTTGACCCAGATCCGCGCGGGCATCAGCTGGGTCGGCGAGCCGTTCGACGCGCTGCTGGAATACGTCGACCTGCCACCGGAGATCGCCACGGTCGGCGGGCACTTCTGCCTTGCCGAGGAAGCCATCACCGGCCAGCAGGTCACCTTGGAGGGCTACCGCTACCAGGGCGAGGTCCACATCTACGGGGTGGTGGACTCGGTGCGATACGAGAACAGCCCGAGCTTCCTGCGGTACCAGTACCCCTCGTCGCTGCCCACCGAGGTCAGTCTCCGGATGGCCGAGATCGCCCATGAGGTGATCATGGGCGTCGGGCTGGACGGGGCGACGTTCAACATCGAGTTCTTCTGGGAACCAGACGGTGACACCATCACGCTGCTCGAAGTCAACCCGCGGCACTCGCAGTCACATGCCGAGCTGTTCGAGCAGGTCGACGGAACGTCGAGCCACCAGGTGATGCTGCGGCTCGCGCTGGGTCGCGATCCCGACATGCCGCGCCGGCAGGGCCCGTACCCGGTCGCGGCCAAGTGGTTCCTGCGGCGCTTCTCCGATGGCTTCGTGCGTCACACCCCCACGACCGAGGAGATCGACCGGGTGCAGCGCGAGATCCCCGGCAGCTCGGTGGAGGTGTCCGTGCAGGCGGGTGACCGGCTCGCCGAGCTGCACCGGCAGGACGCCTATAGCTACCGGCTCGCCAGCGTCTGGATCGGGGGGGCCGACGAAGCGGAGCTGACGACGAAGTTCGCCCAGGTTGCCGTCGCGCTGCCGTTCCAGATCGACAACATCGACGACGAGCAGCCCCGATGATCCCGCCATCCGGACAGCAGTACGAGCTGCACTGCGACGACCAGCATGTGGTGGTTACCGAGGTGGGCGGGGGGCTGCGTCACTACAGCATCGGACAGCGCGCCGTGCTCGACGGCTACGGCCGTGATGAGATGGCCACGGGAGCCAGGGGGCAGACTCTCATCCCCTGGCCGAACCGCATCGCCGACGGTCGCTACCGCTTCGCCGATGCGCAACACACCCTGGCTCTGACCGAACCCGAGGCACACAATGCGATCCACGGCTTGGTCAGGTGGGCGAACTGGGAGCTCGTCGAGCACGGCGAGCGGCAGCTGCGGCTGCATCACAGGCTGCACGCGCAGACCGGCTGGCCGCACGTGCTGGACTGCGAGCTCGACTACCGGCTGGAGCCGGACGGGCTGACCGTGCGCACCACCGCGACCAACGCCGGCGCCCTACCGTGCCCCTATGCCGCCGGCGCGCACCCCTACCTCGCGGCGGGCGCAGCCCACATCGACGCGGCACAGCTCCGGGTACCCGGCCGGAGGTACTACCCCACCGACGAGCGCGGGATCCCGGCCGGCCGCGAGCCGGTGGACGGCACCCGCT
Organism: Pseudonocardiaceae bacterium; assembly: GCA_009379815.1. Taxonomy (GTDB): domain Bacteria; phylum Actinomycetota; class Actinomycetes; order Mycobacteriales; family Pseudonocardiaceae; genus WHSY01. The sequence continues at coordinate 39,037 of WHSY01000028.1, read as the reverse complement.
ACGACCTGCGTGAGCCGGTCGAACTGGGTGACCGGGCCATCGACGTCGCCTACACCGACCTGGTCCGCGATCCGGACGGGCTGGCGCGGGTATCGCTGACCGCACCGGACGGCGGTTCGGTCGCGCTCTGGGTCTCCGAGGCCTACCCCTATCTGGAGATCTTCACCGGCGACACGCTGCCCGAGCCCGGCCGGCGCCGCCGCGGTCTCGGGGTGGAGCCGATGACCGCCGCACCCAACGCCTTCCAGACCGGCGACGGGCTGGTCACCCTGCAGCCAGGTCAGGCACACACCGCCGAGTGGGGCATCGAGCCGGGGCGCTCCTAGAACCGCGGCAGGTTCTCGAAGTTGTTCTCCGTGCTGCTGTCGGGCGCCGCGCGGTAGTACGGCGCGCCGTCGGAGGGGTGGATCAACTGCAGGCCGGGCAGGACCAGCACCCCGACGTCCTGGAGCAGCACCGCCTCGGGCACGGTGAGCTCGAGCCCGGTCCCGAAGCGGATATCGGTGACGACGGTCTCGGCGCGCCGGATAGCATCGGGAGACAGGCACACCACGGGCAGCCGGCCGCCCCGCAGCAGCGGGTCCGCGCCGCCGGGTAGCGGCACCAGCCGCAACGGCGGCGTGAGGTCGTCGTCGAGCGCCCGCGCCTGCGCTTCCGGCACGTCGAGTCCCACACTGGAACCGTCGGCCGCCCGGTACTCGAGCGTCGCGAGCTGGCCGCCGTCGGTACGGCCGCCGGACACGAGGGCGGCCCGTACCGGCTCGAACGCTTCACCGGCCCTGGCGACGCCGGTGAAGGCGAGGCCGTTGCCGTCGACCGTGACGGTCTGGTGGTCGGTGATCACCTGGACGTGTCGGCGGTGCAGCACATCGGGATCGGTACTGGCGATCGTCACCGATCGGGGAATCGTGTGCAGCACGCCGAGCGCGATCCCGTTGTCGTCGCCGGCGGGGAGCGCCTCGACCACGACCCCGTCGTCGCAGCCCAACAGCGGCGGCACCGGCTCCCCGTCGAGGGTCGCGAGGATCCTTCGCCTGACGACCCCGCCCGCCACGGCCTCCACGAGCTCCACTGCGAGCACCCCGGCGAAGAATCCGGCACCGATTGCAGGCAGTAGCGCGCCTCCGGTGAGCAGCCCCACGACCAACCCGATGAGCCCCCCGACGAGGCCGCCGAAGAGGTCGCCGAGCAGCCCGGTGTCGACGTCGGTGTCCAGTCGAGGGAGAAGGTGATCGCGCCGTCGACGACCTGAGGGCGCAGGTAGACGTCGACCGTGACGGTGGCATCGGGCCAGACGTCGATCGGGACCTCGCCCACCAGCGTCATGCGGATGCCACCCGGCTCGGGAGCGCTCGACGCCGCGTGCCAGGTGCCGATCTTGTTCTCGGCGTCGGGGAGCGGGTGCGATCCGTCCGCCGCGCGGAGGTCGGTGTGCCAGATGTCGTTGGCGAACCTCGGGAAGGTGGCCTGGCCGATACCGACGGCCACGTCGGTGCCTGCAGGCAGGAAGCTCTGCGCGAGGAGGGCCTCCCCCCGAGCAACGTGCTCGCCCTCGGGCAGTGGATCTGCGCTCTGCGGGCTTGCCCGCAGGTCGAGGTTGGCGAGCACGGCGAAGCACGGCTCGTGGGCGGCGTCGCCGCGCAGCTTGACCAGGGTGGGCACGCCGGCCAGACCGTCGAGCACGTCGAACGGGATCGTGCTGACGTCGGCGGTGCTGTCGTTGGTGACAACCAGCTCAGCTCCGTCTGCCGACAGTTCGATGCCGGCGAGCGCGGAGTACGGCAGCCCGCCGATCACGAGGTCGACCTTCAGATCCCAGCCGTCGGGCTCGAACACGACGGCGACATCGGCGACGGCGACGTCGGCATCGGGCGGCAACGGCGGGGGCGGTGTGAGCAGCAGCCCCTCGGTGGCGAGTGTCTGCAGCGCGGTCAGCACCCATCCCCTCCCGAGCTGCAGCTCGACGTCGAATCCGGATCTGATGCGAGTGGTGGTGACCATGAGCCCGCCCCGTAGCGATTCACCGGACCGAATGACGCCCGTCTGCGGTACACGCTCGCAGTTCGTAGCGGCTGCAGCTAGGGCCGTTCCGGCGACGCGCGCCCCGGGTCGGCCCGCCGTCAGCCGTCGGAGCGGTCGTGCGCCCCGGCCCGCTGCCAGGAGAGGTTGATCTCCTCCTCGGCCTCGATTCGCCCGGCCCAGGTTGCGCCCTCGACGCTCTTCTTGGGCTCGAGTGCCTTGTAGACCTCGAAGAAGTGCTGGATCTCGAGCTTGTAGAACTCCGCCATGTGGTGGATGTCGCGCATGTGCTCGAGCCGCGGGTCATCGGTCGGCACGCAGATGATCTTGTCGTCGCCGCCCGCCTCGTCGCGCATCCGGAACATCCCGATCGCGCGGCACCGGATCAGGCAGCCGGGGAAGGTCGGCTCCTGCACCAGAACCAGCGCGTCGAGCGGGTCACCGTCCTCGCCGAGACTGTTGTCGATGAAGCCGTAGTCCGCCGGGTACTGGGTGGCGGTGAACAGCGTGCGGTCCAGCTTGATCCGCCCGGTCTCGTGATCCATCTCGTACTTGTTGCGCTCGCCCTTGGGGATCTCGATGGTGACGTCGAAGTCCACGCCTGTGCTCGCTCCCTGCGTCGAAGGCGGGCGACACCTGGCGGGCCACCCGGTGACTAGTGTGGCGCAGCAGCAGGGCGACCGCCGCGAGCCGCGGCCATCAGGTGCGTCGGCCGGCATCGAGGGGAGCGTGAGGGGTTGGGCCGCCGGACCGGGGCAGCGCTGCGCATGCCGTCGCGGCCCGGCACCCGACTCGCCGTGATCGCCGGTGTGCTGGTGCTCGCGGTTGGGGGCGGGGTGGGGGCCGGACTCGGCGCGCCCGCGCTGGTGGGCCGGTTCGGAGCCGCGAGCCCGGAGGTCCCGCCACCCCCGCCGCCGGTGGTCGCGGAACCGGCGCTGCGTCCCGTGGGCGCCGACGCCCCGGCGCCGACTCCCGCCGGTGTCGCCGCGCTGCTCGATCCGCTGGTCGCGCAGGGGCGGCTGGGCGCCCTGTCGGGAAAGGTGATCGACCCGGCCACCGGGACAGTGCTGTGGCAGCACGACCCGGGGGCCACTCTGGTCCCCGGGTCCACCGCCAAGCTGCTCACCGCGAGTGCCGCGCTGCTCGCGCTCGACCACCAGGCCAGGCTGTCCACCACCGTGGTCGCGGGCGCCGAGCCGGGCACCGTGGTGCTGGTCGGTGGCGGGGACCCGACGCTGTCCGCGCTGCCCGCCGGCGAGGAGTCGGTGTACCCGGGCGCGGCGCACCTCGACGCCCTCGTCGCGCAGGTGCGGGCGGCGACACCCGGTCCGGTGAACCGCGTGGTTGTCGATCCCGGGCGCTACACCGGCGACGGGCTCGCTCCCGGCTGGTTGCCGGCCGACGTGGCGGGCGGCTACATCGCGCCGATCGTGCCGGTGATGCTCGACGGGGGCCGCGCCGACCCGACGGATCCCACTTCGGCCCGCTCGTCGACCCCCGCGCGGGACGCCGCGGCCGAGCTCGCCCGCCGGCTCGGGGCCGATCCGGCCGCGACCGCCGTCGGCACCGCTCCCCCGGGGGCGCCGGTCCTCGGGACGGTGCAGTCGGCGCCGGTGGAGGACCTGGTCACCACCGTGCTGCGTACCTCGGACAACGTCCTCGCGGAGGTCCTCGCCCGGGAGGTGGCGCTGGCCGTCAGCGCCCAGCCGTCCTTTGCGGGGGCGACGGAGGCCGTGCTGCGGGTACTGGCGGGCAACGGTTTCGACGTCGGGGCGGCCACCCTGGCCGACGGCAGCGGTCTGTCCGTGCGCGACGAGGTGTCCGCCGCGCTGCTCGCCGACCTGCTGGCGACGGCCGCGGGTCCCGATGACGGGGCGCCACGCACGGCCGCACTGCGACCGCTGCTCGTCGGCCTGCCGGTGGCAGGCGGCACCGGCACGCTGTTCGACCGCTACGTCGCGGGTGAGGCCGCCGACGGTCGGGGCTGGGTGCGAGCCAAGACCGGCACACTCACCAGAGTGAACAGCCTCGCCGGCACCGTGCTCACCGCCGACGGCCGACTGCTGGCGTTCGCGCTGCTCTCCAACGGTGCCAGCCCCTCGGTGGCACGTCCGTTGCTCGACGAGATGGCGGCGGCACTGCGCTCGTGCGGCTGCCGCTAGGCCGCATCGAGGTCGCCGCCGCGTACCGTCGGGCACCATGGGAGAGCCCGTACATCTCGCCACCGGGACGTCCACCGACGGCGGGCCGATCGACTGGGACACCGCGGCCGCCACCGCCAGGAGGCTGATCCGCCCCGGTCCCGTGGTGCCCCGCTCGGAGGCGGCGGCCACCGTGCGCGGCCTCCGGGAGCTGGCCGTCACCGCCGAGAGCCACGTCCGCGATATCACCCGGCTCGACGACGGATCGCCCCCGCGTCCCGCGGAGGTGGTCGACCGGCCAGGCTGGATCGACGCGGCGACCGAAGGGCTGCAGACGATGATGGCCGGGCGGTTGGGACCGCCGTTGCCGGGTGCGGCGCGGCGCGTCACCGCGCAGACCGGAGGCGTGCAGGCCGGGGTCGCGCTGGCCTTTCTCGGGTCCCGCGTGCTCGGGCAGTACGACCCGTTCGGCGGCACGGCTGAGCAACCTGGGCGGTTGCTGCTCGTGGCCCCCAACGTCGTCACGGTGCAGCGGGCGTTGCGGGTCCCCGCCGAGGAGTTCCAGATGTGGGTCTGCCTGCACGAGGCCACCCACCGGCTGCAGTTCAACGCCGTGCCCTGGCTGCGGGAGCACTTCGCCTCCGAGGTGGGCGCCTTCCTGTCGGCCGCCGAGGATCCCGACGCGCTGGCCGGCATGATCGGGCGGCTTCCCGAGGCGTTGCGGGCGGCGCGCCGCGACGGTGTGCGCGACAGCATCGGGCTGCTCGCGCTGCTGCAGGCGCCCGAGCAGCGTGCGGTGCTCGACCGGCTGGTTGCCCTGGCCACCCTGCTCGAAGGCCACGCCGACCACGTGATGGACGCCGTCGGCCCGGCGGTGGTGCCGTCGGTGGACACCATCAGGCGTAAGTTCACCGCACGGCGGCAGGGGGGCGGACTCGGCGATCGGATACTGCGGGCGCTGCTCGGACTCGACGCCAAGCTGCGGCAGTACGCCGAGGGCGCCGCGTTCACCCGCCACGTCGTCGGCGCCGTCGGAATGGACGGGTTCAACGCGGTCTGGAGCTCCCCGGAGACGCTGCCGACCCGTGCCGAGATCTCCGATCCCGCGGCCTGGCTGCGGCGCGTGTCCTGATGGCCGCGGGCCCCGAGCCTGCGGTGGCCGAGGTCCGCGCCGCCGTCCGCCGGTTCCTGGCCGCACACGTCACCGGCCGCTCGGTCGCGGTCGCCTGCTCGGGTGGCCCCGACTCGCTCGCGCTCTCGGAGGCAACCGTCCATTGTGGATCTCGTGGTGGGCTCGAGGTGCATGGTCTCGTGGTCGATCACGGACTGCAGCCCGGATCGGATCGGGTCGCGGAGGAGGCGGTGACCGTGCTGCGCGAGCTGGGGTGCGCGACGGCGACAGTGCTCCGGGCCACTGTGGACGGTGTCGGCGGTCCGGAGGCGGCGGCGCGGGAGGCGCGGTACGCGGCGCTGCGATCCGCCGCGGGGCGGGGGGTACCGGTCCTGCTGGGACACACCCGCGACGATCAGGCGGAGACCGTGCTGCTCGGACTCGGCCGGGGCTCGGGGCCCCGGTCGATCGCCGGGATGCGCGAGTGTGATCCGCCGTGGGGGCGCCCGCTGCTCGGGGTCTCCCGCTCGACCACCGCCACCGCGTGCACCGCGTTGGGGTTGGCCCCGTGGTCGGACCCGCACAACCGCGACCCGCGGTTTCGCCGGGTGCGGCTGCGCACCGAGGTACTGCCACTGCTCGAAGACGTCCTCGCGGGCGGGGTGGCGGCGGCGCTGGCCCGCACGGCCGCACAGCTACGCGAGGACCTCGACGTCCTCGACGAGTCGGCCGCGGCGCTGCTGGCGTCGGCCCGTCGCGGCGACGGCGGGACACTGGACGTCGAGGTGCTGGCCTCGGCGCCTGCGGCGCTGCGACGGCGGGCGCTGCGCAGCTGGCTGCTCTCGGCGGGCGTCGGCGATCTCACCGACGCCCAGCTGCGCTCCAGCGACGAGCTGGTCGGGCGCTGGCGGGGTCAGGGGCCGGTGGCGCTGCCGGGCAGTTTCGTGGTGCGCCGGGCGCATGGCAGGCTGCACGTCGACTGAGACCTGCTTGCAGGGTCGAAGCTCGGTACTGAGACCTGCTTGCAGGGTTCCACGATGTCTCCAGACCCCGAGGGGGAGCCGGCCGTGTACGAGGGCGACATCGCCTCCGTTCTCGTCACCGAGCAGCAGATCCGGGACCGCAGCGCCGAGCTCGCCGAGCAGGTGGCCGCCGACGCCCGAGCCGAGGGCAAGGACCATCTGCTGCTCGTCGGGGTGCTCAAGGGCGCGGTGATGTTCATGACCGACCTCGCCCGTGCGCTTCCCATCCCGGTGCAGCTGGAGTTCATGGCCGTCGCCTCCTACGGCTCGTCGACGTCTTCCTCCGGTGTGGTGCGAATCCTCAAGGACCTCGACCGCGATATCGCCGACCGCGACGTGCTCATCGTCGAGGACATCCTCGATTCGGGACTCACGTTGTCCTGGCTGCTCAAGAACCTCGCCTCCCGCAGCCCGGCGTCGCTCGAGGTCTGCACCCTGCTGCGCAAACCCGATGCGGTGAAGGTCGACGTGCCTGTCCGGTACGTCGGTTTCGATATCCCGAACGAGTTCGTGGTCGGCTACGGGCTCGATTACGCCGAGCGCTATCGTGACCTGCCGTATATCGGCACCCTCGACCCCAAGGTCTACGCCAACTGAGCCGGGTGTGTGTCGGCGTGTTCCGGACGGTGCGGTGTGTGCCCGTCCCGTACGCGGTTGGCCCAGGCGGCGTACGACAATGCGTCTGGAACACCGGACACACACCGGCGGACACACCGGGGGAACACAGCGGGTTGCCCGGCCGTTGATCCACCAGGAACGGGTACCGGCGACCGGTCGGCTCCGGGCGCTCGTGCGCCCCGCCGGGTAGGCTGGACCGACCGGGGGTGTTTCACGGCCGCGCCGGCGGTGGGATGCCACCGCCCAACGTCTGCTCAGGAGGGTCGAGGCCGCCGACGGCCGTAGCCAATGGATCGCAAGCGACTGCTCCGTAACCCGTTGCTGTGGATAGTGGCGGTGTTGCTGCTGTACTTCGCGTTCAGCAGCCTGTTCGATGACACCCGCGGCTACTCCGACATGGGCACGTCACGGGCCTTGCAGCAACTGAGCAGCGGCAACGTGACCGAGGCCACCCTCGAGGACAAGGAGCAGCGGCTCCGGTTGACCCTCGAGCAGCCGGTCCAGGGCGTCGAGGGCACCCAGGTCATCACGCAGTATCCGGCCGAGAGCACCGACGAGATCACCACGGCACTGCGTGAGGCGAACATCCAGCAAGGCTGGGACACCGAGGTCACCCAGCAGTCCGTGCTGTTCCAGATACTGATCTACATGATCCCGCTGGGGATCCTGCTCCTGCTGCTCATCTGGATGATGAACAACTCCCAGGGGGGCGGGAACCGCGTACTCAACTTCGGCAAGTCCAAGGCCAAGCAGCTCACCAAGGACATGCCCACGACCAGCTTCGGGGACGTCGCGGGTGCCGACGAGGCTGTCGAGGAACTCCACGAGGTCAAGGACTTCCTGGCCCACCCGGCGCGTTACCAGGCGCTCGGCGCGAAGATCCCCAAGGGTGTGCTGCTCTACGGTCCCCCCGGCACCGGCAAGACGCTGCTGGCGCGCGCGGTGGCCGGCGAGGCGGGCGTCCCGTTCTACTCGATCTCCGGTTCGGATTTCGTCGAGATGTTCGTCGGTGTCGGTGCCTCCCGCGTGCGTGACCTGTTCGAGCAGGCCAAGCAGAACTCACCATGCATCGTGTTCGTCGACGAGATCGACGCCGTCGGCCGCCAGCGGGGAGCCGGACTCGGCGGCGGGCACGACGAGCGCGAGCAGACGCTGAACCAGCTGCTGGTCGAGATGGACGGCTTCGACTCCCGCGGCGGCATCATCCTCATCGCGGCGACCAACCGCCCCGACATCCTCGACCCCGCGCTGTTGCGTCCGGGCCGATTCGACCGCCAGATCCCGATCCCGGCGCCGGACATCGCAGGTCGCAAGGCGATCCTCGGCGTGCACTCCCAGGGCAAGCCGATGGGCGAGAACGTCGACATCGAGGGGCTGGCCAAGCGCACCGTCGGCTTCTCCGGCGCCGACCTCGCCAACGTGATCAACGAGGCCGCGCTGCTCACCGCCCGCGAGAACGGAGAGGCGATCACCGGTGCCGCCCTGGAGGAGGCGGTCGACCGGGTCATCGGCGGGCCGCGGCGCAAGAGCCGGATCATCTCCGAGCAGGAGAAGAAGATCACCGCGTACCACGAAGGCGGGCACGCGCTGGCGGCATGGGCCATGCCGGACATCGAGCCCGTCTACAAGCTGACGATCCTGCCCCGCGGTCGTACCGGCGGGCACGCACTGGTCGTGCCCGAGGACGACAAACAGCTGATGACCCGATCGGAGATGATCGCCAGGCTCGTCTTCGCCATGGGGGGCCGCTCGGCCGAGGAGCTGGTGTTCCACGAGCCGACGACCGGCGCGTCGAGCGATATCGAGCAGGCCACGAAGATCGCCCGCGCGATGGTCACCGAGTACGGCATGAGTGCCCGGCTCGGCGCGGTGAAGTACGGCCAGGAGCAGGGTGATCCCTTCGTCGGCCGGTCGGCGGGCCGTCAGGCCGACTACTCCCTCGAGGTCGCGCACGAGATCGACGAAGAGGTCCGCAAGCTCATCGAGGCGGCGCACACCGAGGCCTGGGAGGTCCTCAACACCTACCGCGACGTGCTCGACCAGCTCGTTGCCGAGGTGCTGGAACACGAGACCTTGCAGCGCAAGGAGCTCGAACGGATCTTCAGCGCCGTGGAGAAGCGCCCCCGGATCACCGCGTTCAACGACTTCGGCGGGCGCACCCCTTCGGACAAGCCACCGATCAAGACGCCCGGCGAGCAGGCGCGGGAGCGCGGCGAGCCGTGGCCGCCGCCCGAGCCGACGCCGGTCGGTGCACTGCCGGGTGGCGGGGACCTGCCCGCAGAGTCGTCGCACAACGGGCCCGGCCAGCCGGGGCCCAACGGCGCCGGACCCTACGGCCGTTCGGAACCGGACGCCTCCACTCGCCAGGGTGCACCCGACTCCGGCCGGGACCAGGGCGGCTCCAACCAGGGCGGCTCCAACCAGGGCGGCTCCAACCAGGGCGGCTCCAACCAGGGCGGCTCCAACCAGGGCAACGGCGCCCAGGTGTCGGGCTACGGGCCCCCCAACTACGGCGCGCCGCCCGGGTGGCGTTCGGCGACGGCACCTCCCGGACCGTCCTGGCAACCGCCGGCAGGTGACGGCCGGCAGTACGGTGACCGTCCCGGGCAACACGATGATGGCGGGCAGCAGGATCCGTGGGCGCCGCCGGAGCGCGACCCGTCCGAGGAGCAGCAACGGAGGCACGATCGCTGACCGTCGTGACGGTCTCACGGGTTCGTAGCTGCCCGGTGTTTCGTAGCTGCCCAGTGTGCGGAGGTGCGCCATGACGAGCACTGCCCGGACCGCCGCCGAGCGCAACGGTCGGCCGGTGTTCGACCAGCAGCGCGCCGAGGCAGCGGTGCGTGAGTTGCTGCTGGCGTGCGGCGAGGACCCGGAGCGAGACGGCCTGCGCGAGACGCCCGCGCGGGTGGCACGGACCTACCGGGAGATGTTCGCGGGCCTGTTCACCAACCCCGACGAGGTGCTGGCACGCACCTTCGACGAGGGCCATGACGAGCTCGTCCTGCTCAAGGACATCCCGATGTACTCCACCTGTGAACACCACTTGGTGCCGTTTCACGGAATGGCGCACGTCGGCTACATCCCGAACCGCGACGGGCGGGTCACCGGGCTGTCGAAGCTGGCCCGGCTGGTCGACATGTACGCCAAGCGGCCGCAGGTGCAGGAGCGGTTGACGTCGCAGATCGCCGACGCGCTGATGCGCAGTCTCGAACCGCGCGGCGCGGTCGTCGTCGTCGAGGCCGAGCACCTCTGCATGGCGATGCGTGGCATCCGCAAGCCCGGCGCGATCACCACGACCTCGGCGGTGCGAGGGCTGCTCAAGACCTCGGCCTCATCGCGGGCCGAGGCGCTCGAGCTGATGAGACGGGGCTGACGAGTGCACGCCGCGCTGCCGCACCCAGGCCGCTGTGTGGTGGCCGCGATCCTCAACGTGACGCCGGACTCGTTCAGCGACGGGGGCCGCTATCTCGACCGCGAGCACGCGGTGGCACACGGGGTCGCGCTGGCCGACGGTGGCGCCGACCTGGTCGACGTCGGTGGGGAGTCCACCCGCCCGGGTGCCGAACGGATCGACGACCGCACCGAGATCGCCCGGGTGGTTCCGGTGCTGCGTGAGCTCACCGCGCGGGGTGTGTGCTGCAGCGTGGACACCACCCGCGCGTCGGTGGCCGAAGCCGCGCTGGAGGCGGGCGCCAGCATCGTCAACGACGTCTCCGGTGGGCTCGCCGACCCGGCGATGGCCAGGGTCATGGCACAGCTCAAGGCACCGTGGATCCTGATGCACTGGCGCGGGCACAGCGCGTCGATGCAGGAGCTCGCCACCTACGACGCCGTGGTCGGCGAGGTGCGCGACGAGCTCGTGGCCCGGGTCGATGCCGCGGTGCTCGCCGGCGTCGATCCCGCGGCGCTGGTGCTCGATCCGGGACTGGGCTTCGCGAAGACCGCGGCGCACAACTGGGCGGTACTGCACCACCTCGACGCGTTCGTCGAGCTGGGGTTCCCGGTGCTCGTCGGAGCGTCGCGGAAACGGTTCCTCGGCGCGCTGCTATCCGACGCGCACGGTGACCCCCGCCCGCCGGAGGGTCGGGAGACGGCCACCGCCGCCGTCTCCGCGCTTGCCGCGGCTGCGGGGGTGTGGGGCGTCCGGGTGCACGATCCGGTGGCCTCGCTGGACGCGGTGGCGGTCGCGGGGGCGTGGCGGCTGGGCAGCTCGCGGGGAAGCACCGCCCGCCAGGCCGGGGAGAAGCAGTGACCGCGACGGCGACGGGGTGGCGCGGCGCGCGATGAGCGACCGGATCACGCTGACCGGGTTGCGCGCGTTCGGCCGCCACGGGGTCTTCGAGCACGAGCGTCGCGACGGCCAGGAGTTCGGAGTCGACGTCACCGCCTGGCTCGACCTGGACCCCGCTGCGACGAGCGACAACCTGGCCGACACGCTCGACTACGGCGCGCTGGCGGCGCGCGCGGCGGAGATCGTCGGCGGCCGGCCCTGCGACCTCGTCGAGACCGTTGCGGCCCGGATCGCCGAGGCCGTACTTCGTGACAAGCGGGTGACGGCCACCGAGGTCACCGTGCACAAGCCGTCGGCACCGATGCCGGTGCCCGTCGACGACGTCGCCGTCACGGTCCGCCGCACCCGCGGGATGCCGCGGTGACCGGCGCGGTGCTCTCGATCGGGTCGAACGTCGGGGATCGGCTCGGTCACCTGCAGGGGTGCGTGCGCGGGCTGGGTGCCGCGGTGCGGGCGGCCTCACCGGTCTACGCCACCGCACCGTGGGGCGGTGTCGAGCAGGATGATTTCCTCAACGCCGTGTTGCTGGTGGAGGACCCGGCCGCGGGTGCCGAGGAGTGGTTGCGGCGCGCCCGGCAACAGGAGCGGGCGGCCCAGCGCACCCGCGGGGTGCGCTGGGGGCCGCGCACGCTCGACGTCGACGTCATCGACGTGGCGGGGATGCGCAGCGACGCCGAGCACCTCACGCTGCCGCACCCGCGGGCCCACCAGCGGGCGTTCGTGCTGGTCCCGTGGTGCGACGTGGCACCCGACGCGGTGCTGCCGGGGCACGGGACGGTGGCCGATCTCGTCGCCGCGCTGCCCGCCACCGAGCGCGACGGGGTGCACCGTCGCGACGATCTGGCGTTGGCGACGTGATGACCTTCACCCGGCCCCGTGACCTGCTCGCCGCCGCCGTCGGCGCTGCGCTCCTCGTGCACCTGCTCGCCAGGATCGGCTACGGCTCCGTCCCGCCGCTGCCGGCGCTGGCAGGCACGCCGTTGCTCGCGTTCGCCGCGGCGGAGGCGGTGCTCGGGTTCTCGCTGCGAGACAGGATCCGGCACCGGCCGGACACTCACCCCGTGCAGGCGCTCACCGCGGCCAAGGCGGTGGCGCTGGCGAAGGCGTCCTCGCTGGCGGGTGCGCTCGTGTCGGGAGCGTGGCTGGGTGTGCTCGCCTACGTCGCACCGCGATCGGCGAGCTTCCCCGCGGCCGCGTCGGACACCGTCGCCGCGTCGGTGGGCGCGGTGTGTGCCGCGTTGCTCGTCGCGGCCGGGTTGTGGCTGGAGCACTGCTGCCGCACGCCGGACGATCCGCAGCAACAGCGGCCCTCCGATGCCGATCGGCACTGACCGGCGGGAACAGGTCAACGGTCACCCGCTGTCAGCACCCCACCCTCACCGGTTCTGTCGCCCGCACGGCGCAGGTACCGTTGCGCCATGACCGGCCCTGACGAGCGCCCTTCGCGGCTCGGTGGCGGCCGAAGCGCGGGCAGGCTGCTGGTGCCGTTGGCGATCGCGCTGGGGGTGGTTGCCGCGGCGGTGCTCGCGCTCGGCGCCGACGACCCCCGGCTGCTGCGACTGGGCGTGGTCGCGGCGTTATGGGCCGCGCTGGTCGGTGCGTTCGCGACCGTGCGGATGCGTCGCGCCGCGGCGTCGGATGCCGACCGTGCCGAGAATCTGCGGGCGATCTACCAGCTGGAGCTCGAACGCGAGGTCTCGGCGCGGCGCGAGCATGAGCTCACCGTGGAGCGCACGGTACGCCAGGAGGTCGAGCAGAGCAGCCGCGACGAACTCGAGGCGCTGCGCACGGAGCTGCGCACGCTGCGGGAGAACCTGGAGAATCTGCTCGGCGGCGAACTGCTGGTGGAGCGCGTGGCGCTGCGGGAGTCGACCCGGCTGCGGTCGCTGACCGAACAGCAGGAGCCGGCGCCCGACCGTCGCGCCGTCACCGTGCCGGCCGACCGGAGCGCGTCCGGGCCGCGAACGGAGCCGGTGGCCGGGTCGTCTCGGGCTTCGGGACAGTCGGGGTTGCCACGCCGTGACCCCACGGCGCGTTCCGACCCCTCGCGACGCCCTCCGCCCGAGGCGCCCGCGGCGACGCATCGAACGAGCTACGCCGACGATCCACTGTTCGCAGATGCGCCGTGGCAGTCGGACCAGGGTGCGACGTCATCGTGGGACCGCTCACCGCTGGACCCGGCGGGAGGCGGCCGGGAGCAGGCGCGCCCACCTGCGCCGGACCCGGCGCCCGCGATGGCGCAGCGCGGCGCCGCCGCTCCTGGACAGGGCGCACATGGACAGGGCGCACATGGACAGGGCGCACATGGACAGGGCGCACAGCCCGGCCGCAACGGGCAGCGGCCCCGCGCCGACGATGGCGACGGGCGTCGCGTGACCGAGGAGCCGCAGGGCGCGCACAGCGGCGGCAGGTCGGTGGAGGACTTGATCTCGGCCTACGGCGCCGGCCCGGTGCCCCGCCGCAGGCACCGCCGCCAGGACGAGTGACGAGCCCCTAGGGTGACGGCGCCGGTGCCCGCAGCGCTTTAGGCTGCGATGCCATGAGTTCGCACGGACCGCTCGCGTCGCCACCGCCGTGGCGGCAGCACCAGCCCTGGGCGAGACAGCACAACAAGAGCGTGCTGCTCCCGGTGCTGGGCCTGGTGGCGCTGGCCATTCCCGGACTGGTCGTGCTCAGCCTGATCGGTGCGAACCTCGGGTCGGACGCCGTGCTGGTCGGTGCGGTGGCCGCGATGCTGCCCGTCGTCGTGGTGGTGGCGGCGTTGCTCTGGGTCGATCGGTGGGAACCGGAGCCTTCCGGATTGCTGCTGGCGGCATTCATCTGGGGCGCGAGCGTGTCCGTGCTCGGCGCGTTGATGCTCAACGAGACCGCCGCGGTGATCGGCGAGATCGCGGTCGGTGCCGGCGCGGGGAGGTTCGTGAGCCTGGTCATCTCGGCACCGCTGGCCGAGGAGGCGTTCAAGGGGGCGTTCGTCGTCGGGCTGCTGTGGTGGCGCCGCCACGAGTTCGATGGTGTCGTCGACGGGGTGGTCTACGCGGGCCTGGTCGCAGCCGGCTTCGCGTTCACCGAGAACATCCTGTACTTCGGGCGCGCATTCGCCGACGCCGGGCTGGCCGGCGCCGGTGGGGGCGTGCTGCTCGTGTTCGTGCTGCGGGGCCTGCTGTCCCCGTTCGCCCACCCGCTGTTCACCTCGATGATCGGGATCGCGGTCGGCCTTGCGGCCCGCAGCCGCAGCACCGGAGCGCAGCTCGGGTTGCCGATCGTCGGGTACGCCTGCGCGGTGGTGCTGCACTCGTTGTGGAACTTCTCGGCCGCAGCCGGGCTGTTCGTCGCGGTCTACCCGTTGATCATGGTACCGCTGTTCGGTGCGCTGCTCGCGCTGGTGGTCTGGCAACGACGCCGGGAGCAGCGGATCGTCGCGGCGCAGCTGCCCGGGTTCGCGTCAGCAGGCTGGATCGCGCCCAGCGAGGTCGGGCTGCTGGCCAGCCTGGCCGGGCGTCGTGGCTGGCGCTCGGCCGTGCGGCGGCAGGTGGGCGACCGGGCGGCGGACGCGGTACGCGACTACCAGTCGGCGGTGACCGAGCTCGCGTTCCTGCGCGACCGGATGGCGCGGGGGGCCGTCGGGACCGATGCGGGGCGCTGGCACCACGAGCTGCTCAGCGCCGTCATGGCCGCCCGGGCACGGGCGGTCGACGCGCCGAACGCGCTCGGTGCTGCGTGGCGGCAGCCGCCACCGGACTGGGTCCCGCCCCAGGCCGACCTGCCGTCGACCCCGCCGGGTGGCGCCACGCTCCCGCAGCCGCCCGGCCGCCCGGCCCGGTACCGGTCGCCGTACTCATAGCCGCCGACCCCGCCGCACTGCCGCTGAAATCGGCAGGCACACCGTGGGACCCGCGGACACTCCGGGGTGACGTGGGGTGAAGCTGCTCACCTGGACCGGCGCCGATCCGTCGAACCGGACTACCCTTCTCTCGCGCACGAACGGTACCCGCGTGGCGGCGGGACTGGAACGGCTGGAGGACGGCGATGGCGACGGCGCCCGGGTCGGGGGTGTCAGCACCCCGTGACGTTCCCGTGGCGACGCAGCGCCCGGCTCGGCTTGCCGTGGGCGTCGTCTCCGCCGGTCGGGTCGGCTCGGTGCTCGGCGCGGCGCTCGCCGGTGCCGGACACACCGTCGTCGGCGCGAGCGCCGTCTCTCGCGAGTCGCTGCGCCGTGCGGCCGATCTGCTCCCCGAGACGCCGGTGCTGCCACCCGACGAGGTGGCCAGGCGCTCGGATCTGGTGCTGCTCGCGGTGCCCGACGATGTGTTGCCGGGGCTGGTCAGCGGGCTGGCCAGCACGGGATCATTCCGCGCCGGGCAGATCGTGGTGCACACCTGCGGCGCACAGGGCGTCGATGTGCTCGACCCGGCCGCGGCGGCCGGGGTCCTGCCGCTCGCGCTGCACCCCGTGATGACCTTCACCGGGCGCGCGGAGGACCTGCAGCGGGTGGCGGCATCCTGCGTCGGGGTCACCACCGCCGACGAGACCGGCTGGAGCGTCGGTGAGGCGCTCGTGGTCGAGATGGGCGCCGAGCCGGTGCGGGTGCCGGGAGCCGCTCGGCCGCTGTATCACGCGGCACTGGCGCACGGGGCCAACCACCTGGCGACGCTGGTGCGCGATGCCGTCGACGCGCTGCAGCGCGCGGGTGTCACCCCGGCGGAGCGGCTGCTCGGTCCGCTGCTCGAGGCCGCACTCGACAACACGCTGCGGCACGGCGACCGGGCGCTGACCGGACCGGTGGCGCGGGGTGACGTCGAGACCCTGCGGATGCATCTGGCGGTGCTCGCGGCCGACGCACCGGAGCTCGCCGCGTCCTACCGGCGCCAGGCCGTGCGCACCGCTCACCGCGCCGAGCAGGCGGGCCTGCTCGGGCACGACGCCGCGGCGGCAGTCCTCGCGGCACTGGAGGAGGCCGACCGATGACCGGATTCACGCCCGGCACGCTGACCGTGTACGAGGATCCCGCCGAGCTGGGGCGGGTCACCAGGGCGCTTCGCGGCACCGGCCGCCGGGTCGTGCTGGTACCGACGATGGGGGCGTTGCACGAGGGACACCGCGAGCTGATCCGCGTCGCCCGGCGTGTGCCAGGCGCGGTCACGGCCGTCTCGATCTTCGTCAACCCGTTGCAGTTCGGTGCGGGTGAGGACCTGGATCGCTACCCCCGGCAGCTCGAGGCCGACCTCGAGGCATGCCGTGAGGAGGGTGTCGAGCTGGTGCTGGCGCCGGATGCCGGCGCGATGTACCCGCCCGGCTCCGACACCACCGTCGACGCCGGCCCGCTCGGCGTCGAGCTGGAGGGTGCGAGCCGTCCCGGCCACTTCACCGGCGTGCTCACGGTGGTCGCCAAGCTCTTCGGGATCATCCGGCCGGACCGGGCGGTGTTCGGTGAGAAGGACTACCAGCAGCTCGTGCTCATCCACCGGATGGCGCGCGATCTCTTCCTGGACGTGGAGGTGGTCGGCGTCCCGACGGTGCGCGAGAGCGACGGGCTGGCGATGTCGTCGCGCAACGCCTACCTCGACCCGGAGCAGCGGCGGGCCGCGGTGACGCTGTCCGCGGCACTCGTGGCGGGATGGCACGCCGGGGAGCGGGGATCCGAGGCGGTGCTCGCCGCCGCCCGCGAGGTGCTGGCCGCAGAACCGGCGGTGCAACTGCACTACCTCGTGGTGCGGGACCGCGACCTGGGACCGGCACCGGAACGGGGCGAGGGGCGGCTGCTGGTCGCCGCCGGGGTCGGCGACACGCGTCTGATCGACAACGCCGGTGTGACGCTGGGCGTCTGATGCTGCGTTTCCGATCACCGGGAGGGAGGAGGTCCGCACGTGTTCCGCACCATGCTCAAGTCGAAGATCCACCGCGCCACGGTCACCCAGGCCGACCTGCACTACGTCGGCTCGGTGACCGTCGACGAGGACCTCATGGATGCTGCGGACCTGCTGGCGGGCGAGCAGGTGGCACTCGTCGACATCACCAACGGTGCACGCCTGGAGACCTACGTGATCCCGGGACCGCGGGGCAGCGGGGTGATCGGGATCAACGGTGCCGCCGCCCACCTCGTGACGCCCGGGGATCTCGTGATCGCGATCTCCTACGCCGTGATGGACGACACCGAGGCACGCCACTACCGGCCCAAGGTGGTTTTCGTCGACGCCGACAACCGCGCCGTCGAACTCGGAGCTGAGCCCGCGCACGCGCCCGACGGCAGCGGCCTGATCGACGGCAGTGGCCTGATCGACGGCCGGGTCACGCCCGCTGCGGTCGAGATCGCCGATGCCGCCCGGCTGGACGCCCTGATCAACGCCACCGCCTGAGGTATCCACCCCGAGACGAGGAGAGCGCGTGCTGCTCGCCATCGACGTCGGCAACACCAACGTCGTACTGGGCCTGTTCGAGGGGCGGGGCGATGACGCCCGGCTGGTGCGGGACTGGCGGATGCGCACCGATGCCCGCATCACATCCGACGAGCTCGCGCTGTCGGTACGCGGGCTGCTCGGTGACCTCGCGGAGCAGGTGACCGGGGTGGCGGCACTGTCCACCGTGCCCGCGGTATTGAAGGCGATGCGGGCGATGTTCGCCCGGTACTGGGACGACATGCCCCGGGTGTACGTCGAGCCGGGTGTGCGCACCGGGGTGGCGCTGCTGGTGGACAACCCCAAGGAGGTCGGCGCCGACCGTGTGGTCAACACGCTGGCCGCGCACCATCTCTACGGCACCACCTGCGTGATCGTCGACTTCGGCACCTCGACCAACATCGACGTGGTGTCCGCGCGAGGCGAGTTCCTCGGCGGTGCCTTCGCGCCGGGCATCGGGATCTCGGTGGACGCGCTCGCCGCTCGCGCCGCTCAGCTGGTCAGGGTGGAACTGGTCCGGCCGCGCTCGGTGATCGGCAAGAACACCGTCGAGTGCCTGCAGTCCGGGATCCTCTACGGTTTCGCCGGCCAGGTCGACGGCCTGGTGAGCCGGATCGTCGGCGAGCTGCGCCACGACGGCGCGCACGACATCACGGTGATCGCCACCGGCGGGTTGGCCCCGATGGTGGTCGCCGAGTCGCAGACCATCCAGCACCACGCGCCCGACCTCACGCTCGAGGGTCTGCGTCTGGTCTACGAGCGCAACACCCGCTGAACCGCGGCGCCCGCGCCCGGTACTAGTTTCTCCCCCGTGCAGTCCAACCCATCCCGTGATTTCGCCGGCCACGCCGAGGACGACCTGCCTGAGCAGCTGCGGGTTCGCCGCGAGAAGCGCGAGCGCATGCTCGCCGCCGGAGTGACGCCCTACCCCGTCGGGGTGCCGCGGACGCACACGCTGCGCCAGGTGCGCGATGCCCACCCCGATCTGCCGCCGGACTCGCACACCGGGCAGCGGGTCGGCGTGACAGGTCGGGTGATCTTCCTGCGCAACACCGGCAAGCTTTGCTTCGCGACCTTGCGGGCCGGTGACGGCACCGAACTGCAGGCCATGCTCAGCCGCGATGTCGTCGGTGCGGAACCGCTGGCCGCGTGGAAGTCGGACGTCGATCTGGGTGACCACGTCTTCGTCGAAGGTGAGATCATCACGTCGCGGCGTGGCGAGCTCTCGGTACAGGTATCGGAATGGCGAGTCGCCGCCAAGGCGCTGCGCCCCCTTCCCGTTGCTCACAAGGAACTCACCGAGGAAACACGCGTCCGGCAGCGGTACGTCGATCTGATCGTGCGGGACGAGGCCCGGCGCTTCGCCCGGTTGCGGTCGGAGACGCTGCGATCGCTGCGGGAGACGTTGCATTCCCGCGAGTTCATCGAGGTCGAGACTCCGATGCTGCAGTTGCTACCGGGCGGCGCCGCGGCGCGCCCGTTCGTCAGCCACTCCAACGCGATGAGTCTCGACCTCTACCTCCGCATCGCACCCGAACTCTACCTCAAGCGCTGCGTGGTGGGCGGGATCGAGCGCGTGTACGAACTCAACCGCGTCTTCCGGAACGAGGGGGTCGACTCCACTCACTCGCCGGAGTTCACCATGCTGGAGGTGTACCAAGCCTACACCGACTATGATGGTATGGCAGAGCTCACCCGCAGCCTCTACCAGCGGGTCGCGCAGGACGTCTTCGGTTCCACGGTCGTACGCCTCGCCGATGGCAGCGACTTCAACATCGGCGGGGAATGGGCACGAATCACGCTCTACGGCGCTGTCTCCGATGCCCTCGGCGAGCCGGTCGGGCCGGGAACGCCGCACGCCGAGTTGCTCCGGCACGCCGAGCGGGTCGGCCTCGACGCCGACCCGAACTGGTTGCCCGGCAAGCTGGTCGAGGAGCTCTTCGAGCAACTGGTGGTGCCCGGCCTGTACGCGCCGACCTTCGTGACGGACTTCCCGGTGGACACCTCGCCACTGACCCGTGAGCATCGCAGCACCGAGGGTGTGGTCGAGAAATGGGATCTCTACATCCGGTCCGTCGAGTCCGCCACCGCCTACTCTGAGCTGGTCGACCCCGTTGTACAGCGCGAGCGTTTCGAGGCGCAGGCGAAGCTCGGCGCCGCGGGCGATGAGGAAGCGATGCGGCTCGATGAGGACTTCCTGCGGGCCATCGAGTTCGGAATGCCGCCGAGCGGCGGTATGGGAATGGGTATCGATCGGCTGCTCATGGCTCTCACCGGGGCCGGCATCCGGGAGACGATCCTGTTCCCGCTGGTCCGTCCGGAATGACGTGATCCGCGCGCGTCGTTGCGCGTTGCGACAGCATTTGCGCTAAACTGACCTCGTAGTCGCGGAGTCGCCGAGCAGCTCCGCTCTCCAACGTGGTTCAGGAGGACGACGCGCATGGCGCAGAAAGTCACCGTGACGCTGGTCGACGATCTCGATGGTGGTAGTGCCGAGGAGACCATCGAGTTCGGTATCGACGGCGTGTCATATGAGATCGACCTGTCGTCGGACAACGCAGTGCAACTGCGCGACGCGCTTGCCGGATACGTGACGCACGCCCGCAAGGCCGGCGGCACGCAGCGCCGGCGCGGCGGCGGCAACCAGGGCCGACGCGGCAGTGGCGGCACCGGCCGGGCCTCGGTGGACCGGGAGCAGAACCAGGCGATCCGCGAGTGGGCGCGCAAGAATGGCATGAACGTCTCGGATCGCGGCCGGATTCCGGCCGAGGTGCTCGAGGCGTACCACAAGAAGCACTGACCCCCGGGACGGCGGTGCCGCCCGATCCGATGTGGACGGGCGGCACCGTGACGTCGCGGGAAGGTCAGCGTGCTGGATCCACGTCGAATGCCTTGGCGAGGTCGTCGAGGATCAGGTGCGCGCCCTGCAGTCCCACCGCGGTCATCCACGCGGTGTCGCTGACCTCATGGACCTCGCCGGTCAGCTGCCCCCAGAGCGGGTTGCCGCGGAACCGCTGCGAGTCCTGCTCGGCCGCACCGGACGGGTCGTTGTAGACCGTCATGAAGATGTGGTCGGCATCGGCGTCGAGAATCCGCTCCTCGCTGACCTCCGTCATGATCTTCTCCGGATCGGAGACATCCTGCGACGGCGGTCGCGCCAGCCCCGCGTCCTGCAGCACCACCCCGGCGAACGAGGACTTGTAGTACATCCGCATCGGGCCGCTGCCGACGAATCTCACGATCGAGATCGTCGGGTTGTGTCCCACCTTCTCCCGTATGGCGTCGCCGATCGCCTGTGCTCGCCGCTCGTAGTCGGCGAGCCGCTGCTGCGCCCTGTCCTGCTTGCCGGTCGACTCCGCCAGCAGCCGCAGGTTGTCCTTCCACGTCGCCCCGGTGGTCTCGCTGAACACCGTCGGCGCGATGCGTGACAGCTCGTCGTAGATCTGCTCGTGCCGCACCTTGGCCGAGATGATCAGGTCGGGCTGCATCGCGGCGATCCGCTCGAGGTTCGGTTCCTTGAGGGTGCCGACGTATCTCGCCTGCGCGGCGAGGTCCGGGAACTCCTCGACGAGGTAGCCCGGCAGTTCCTTGCTGCCGTCGAACGTCGTGAACCCGGCCACCGGGGTCTGCAGCGAGTAGGCGGCGTCGATGAACGAGTTGTCCAGCGCGACGATCGTCTTCGGCTGCGCCGGGATCTCGGCCTCGCCCATCGCGTGTGTCACCGCCCGGGGAAAGGCGCCCCCACCGGTCGCGTCGCCGGCGGTGGCCTGCTGCCCACCCTCCCCCGATCCGCAGCCGGCCAGCACCAGCAGCGCCGCCCCCAGCACGACTGTCGTCGCGTAGTGCCGTCGAACCCGCATATGCGAACCCTCCTGACTGTTCCGTCCCCGACCTCAGTTTGTTTAGGCTTGCCTCAAGCAGGTTAAGCGCACCTAACCCGACGGGGCCATACCCTCCGGGACATGGGAGGAGCGGAACGTGACGACAGTGGCGCCGCGACACCCTCTCGGGGCGGGGCGGGGCGGCGCCGGTGCCGGCATGCTGGCCGGCCTCCGGCGCCGCCGGCTGCTCGTCGTCGCGCTGCTGGTAGCGCTGCTCGTACTGGCGTGCCTGGCCAGCGTCGCCGTCGGCGCGAAGGCCATCCCGCTCGGTGAGGTGTGGTCGGCGCTCGTGGCACCCACGGGCGGGGAGAACGACATCGTCGTCCGCGCGCTGCGGGTGCCCCGCACCATCCTGGGGATCATCGTGGGCGCCGCACTGGGAGTCGCGGGCGGGTTGATGCAGGGTCACACCCGCAACCCGCTGGCCGAACCGGGCATCCTGGGGGTCAACGCCGGCGCGGCGTTGGCGGTCGTCATCGCGATCTACACGCTCGGCATCACCAGCCTGCTCGGTTTCGTCTGGTTCGCCTTCGCCGGTGCGCTGGTCGCCAGCGTGCTGGTGTTCGTGCTGGGGTCGGTCGGTCGCGGCGGCGCCACCCCGGTCACGCTCGCGCTGGCCGGTGCCGCGGTCACGGTCTTCCTCTTCGCGCTCGTGCAGGCGGTGATCCTGCTCGACCAGCAGGCGCTGGACGTCTACCGGTTCTGGGTCGTGGGGGCACTGTCCGGCCGCGATCCCGCGGTCATCGTCGCGGTGCTGCCGTTCATGGCCGCCGGGCTGCTGCTCGCGTTGGCCCACGCACCGGGCCTCAACGCGCTGGCGATGGGCGAGGACGTGGCGCGCGCGCTGGGACAGTCGATCCCTCGTACCCGCGTCGTCGGGGTCACGGCCATCACCCTGCTCACCGGCAGCGCGGTCGCCGCCGCGGGCCCGATCGCGTTCCTCGGCCTGGTGGTGCCGCACGTCGCCCGCTACCTGACCGGACCCGATCACCGCTGGTTGCTGCCGAACGCCGCGCTGCTCGGAGCGAGCCTCATCCTGGTCGCCGACGTCGCCGGCAGGGTCGTGGTGCGGCCGGGTGAGCTGCAGGTCGGCATCGTGCTGGCGCTGGTCGGGGCGCCGTTCTTCGTCGCGCTGGTGCGCCGCACGAGGTTGATGACGTTATGAGCGTCGTCGCGCCGCCGCGGGTGCCCGGCCGCCCGCCACTGCGGATCGGACGCCGCGTCTCCGGCGTGTGGCGGCCCCGGTCGATGCTGGTCGCCGTGCTCGGACTGGCCGCCACGGTGCTGGCCATGGCCGTGAACATCGGCCGGGGCGAGTACCCGATCAGCGTCCTCGAGGTCCTCGGGGTGCTGTTCGGGGGCGGTGACGAGGTCGGTCGGTTCATCGTCCTCGAGCTGCGGCTGCCGCGGTCGCTGACCGGGTCGCTGGTCGGGGTCGCATTCGCGATCTCCGGGGCGATCATGCAGGCCATCGCCCGCAACCCGCTGGCCAGCCCGGACATCATCGGCATCAACGCGGGCGCCGGCGCGGCCGCGGTGGGCGTCATCGTGCTCGGCGGCACCTACGGGGCCGTCAGCGGTCTCGTCGCCGTCGTCGGAGTCCCGGTGGCGGCGCTGGCGGGCGGCCTGCTCACCGCGACGCTGATCTACCTGCTCGCCTATCGCAAGGGCATCGAGGGTTACCGGCTCGTGCTGATCGGCATCGGTATCAACGCGGTCTGCGTCAGTGTGACGTCGTGGCTGCTCATCGTGGCCGACGTCACCGACGCGGGCCGGGCGGTGGTGTGGCTCAACGGCAGCCTCAACGCCCGCGGCTGGGAGCACGTTGCGCCGGTCGGCCTCGCGCTGCTCGTGCTGGTACCGGCAGCGCTGCTGCTCGCCTTCGTGCTCGGCGCACTGCAGTTCAACGACGACACGGCGCGGGGTCTTGGCATCCGGGTCAACGGTGCGCGCACCGCGCTGCTGCTCGTGGCCGTCGCGCTCGCCTCGGTGGCCGTCGCGTCGGCCGGGCCGATCGTGTTCGTCGCGCTGGTGGCACCGCAGCTCGCCCTGCGCCTCGTCGGCTCCTCCCGGCCACCGCTGCTCGCCTCGGCGACGGTCGGAGCGGCGCTGACGGTGACCGCGGACCTGATCGCGCGGACCGCCTTCGGCGCCACCGCGCTGCCGGTCGGCATCGTCACCGCCGTGCTGGGTGCGCCGTTCCTGCTTTACCTGCTCGCTCGCGGCAACCGGGAGGTCCGGGTATGACGACGACATCCGAGCTGGACAGCGCAACCGGTCAGCAGGCCGCCGCAGACCGGGCGGGTCCGGTGCGGCTGCGCGCCGAGCACGTGCGGCTCGCCTACAGCGAGCTCGTGGTGGCCGAGGACCTCGACTTCGAGGTCCTCGACGGCGCGATCACCGCGGTGATCGGCCCCAACGGGTGCGGCAAGTCGACGCTGCTTCGCGCCCTGGGCAGGCTGATGAGGACCTCGGCCGGTCAGGTGCTGCTCGACGGCAAGCGCATCGAGCGCCTCCCGACCCGCGAGGTGGCCAAGGTGCTCGGCATGCTGCCGCAGTCCCCGATCGCGCCGGAGGGACTCACCGTCGCCGACCTCGTCTCCCGCGGCAGACATCCCCACCAGGCCTGGTACCGGCAGTGGTCGTCGACCGACCAGGACGTCGTCGCCGAGGCGCTGAGCTGGACGGGGATGCTGGACCTCGCCGAACGTCCCGTCGACCGGCTGTCGGGGGGCCAGAAGCAGCGTGCCTGGATCTCGATGGTGCTGGCGCAGGGCACCGACCTGCTGCTGCTCGACGAGCCGACCACGTTCCTCGACCTCGCCCACCAGGTCGACACGCTGGACCTGATCGAGCGGCTGCACACCGAGACCGGCCGGACCGTGGTGATGGTGCTGCACGACCTCAACCTCGCCGCGCGGTACGCGCAGCGACTGGTGGCCATGCGCGACGGCGCGATCGTCGCGTCCGGCACCCCGACCGATGTACTGACCGCCGACCTGCTGTCCGACGTCTTCGAGCTCGACGCACGGGTGATCACCGACCCGGTGGCGGCCACGCCGCTCGTCGTCCCGGTGGGCCACCGCCACCGCGAGCAACCTCCGCATCCGACGTCGACGTAGCTGTGCTCCCTCGATCAGATGGTCCGCGGCCGAGCTCCGTGGTGATCGCGTCGATGTCGACCGCGCGCGACGGCGGTTCCACTCGGCCACCTTAGTGCGCGGCCACCGGTTCGGGCTCGACGGCGAGCACGTCGACTCCCGTCGGCGTGAACGCGCCCGCGCAGCTCGAGCTGCCGTGCACACCGAGCGGACGCCTGCGCAGCCGGACCCGGTATCCCCGCTCGGTGGTGTGCACCTCGACCGCGGCCTCGTCGCCGTCGACCTCGCAGTCTCCCGCGAGCACCTCGTCGAGCCCTGTGAATCCGGTGCGCGCGCGGACCGCGATCTCGGCGTGCTGGGCGAACGGTGGGATCCCGCTGCGACCTCGCAAACTCGCCAGCGGCACCTGCCCTGCCAGCACCGCGTCGACGGTCCCGACCGCGGTCGCCGGTTCCAGCGGGCCGAACAGCAGCCCGTGCGGGGCCATCAGCAGGTTGCCCGCGAACCGGTCGCCGCCGAAGTGGGTGCACTCCCAGGTCTGCTCGCGATGGTGTCGCGCCAGGGCCGCGGCCAGCGGGCGGCCGCGTACCGCGCAGCACGCGTCCTTGCGGCCGTGGGTGCACACCAGCAGCAGCGGCCCGTCGACGGGCTCGCCGAGCCCACCCTGCCCGTGTGCGACGGCGTCCAGATCGAGCCTCGCCAGGTCGCGGTAGTCGCGGACGGGTATGCGCTCCAGCCAGCGGGCCGCCGGGGTGCATCCCCCGACGAACACGGCCGGCCGTACCGGAGCCTCCCGGCCGCCCGGCCTGCGGATCAGCAGCGGGCGGAGCCCGGATTCCGACCGCAGCCGTTGCAGGTGGGCCCGCCCCTGCTCGTCGAGTGCGTCGTCGAGCAGCCGGGTACCGACGTCCTTCGGCCACGGCCCGGGGTGCTCGACGAGCAGCAGCGAACGGATCGGCGGTGCGCTGCCCGCGGGGCTCTCACCCAGCTCACCGGCGAGATCCGCACAGCGGGGGAGCCCGGTCGTCGTCATGACCCCAGGTTAGGCTCACCTCATCGGGTTGCGCGCTGCGGGGGTGACGCCTTGCACAGCCGCACGAATCGTGCTTAGCCTAGCCTTGCCTTCACTCCTTCGAGGGCTGCGGGCCTCAGTCGAAGGTGGGATGCCCGATGCATCGAGTTCGAGCAGCCGTCGTGCTGCTGTCGGCCGTCGCCCTCGCCGCCACGGCGTGCGGGTCCGCTCCGTCCGCGCAGGGCGACGGCGCTGCGGAAGAGCAGACGCGGCAGGTCTCGCACGTCTACGGCCAGGCCCGGGTTCCGGCCGACCCGCAACGCGTGGTCGTGCTGCACACCTCGGCCGTGCTGGGGACCGCGCTGTTGCTCGGCGTGCCGGTCGTCGGGTACCCGGCGTTGCCCTACGCGGACGGCGCGCTGCCCTATTTCGACGACGCGAAGCTGGCCGAGGCTCGCGATGTCGCCGGGAGCTTCCCCGAGCCCGACATCGAGGCCGTCGCGGCGACCCGGCCCGATCTGATCATCGGGACCACCGGTTTCGTGGACGAGGCGGCCTACCGCCGGTTGACGGAGATCGCACCCACCGTCGTGCTCGAGATCTTCGGGAGCACGCCCTGGAAGGACGCGCTGCGCGAGATCGCGGCGGTGTTCGGCGAGCAGCAGCGCATCGAGCAGGGCATCGACCGTTTCGAGCGGCGGGTAGAGCAGCTGCGCACCGCGCTGCGCGGGCGGGCCGGGAACACCACGGTGACGCTGGCCAACGTGCGGGCGCTCGACGACATCCGCATCTACACCAGCGACTGGTGCTCCGGCCGGACGCTGCGCGACGTCGGCCTCGTCCGGCCGCCGGAACAGCGGGTGGACGACACGATCAAGCTCAGCATCGAGCTGCTGCCCCGGCTCGACGCCGACGTGCTGCTGTACTTCGTCGGGTCGTCCGGTACCGATCCGGACGAGGCCGGGCAAGCCGAGGCCCGGATCACCTCCCACCCGCTGTGGGACACGCTCGGCGCGGTGAGGTCGGGACAGGCCCACCAGGTCGACCGCAGCCACTGGTTCACCTGCACCGCCCTCCAGGCCCAGCACCTGGTGCTCGACGACCTCGAGCGGCTGCTGCTCGACGGCCGGCCCTGACGCCCGACGCGGCACCGGCGCACCACGCACACCTGGTAGCCACCACGCACACGTCCGGACATGTGCGTGGTGGCCACGAGGTGTGCGTGGCGATCGTCGGGCGAGTGCCGAGGAGCTGGGGGCCTGCCGTCCGCCCTCGGCCGCCGCTCGCCCCCACCCCGGATCGATGCCACCACCCGCCGCCAGGTCCTCGGCGGCGCCGGGCTGCTGCTGGTGACCGCCGGATGTGGCCGGGACACAGCGCCGACCGCCCAGCCCGACGCCACCGTGGATGCCCCGTGACGATCGAGCACATGTTCGGTACCGCACGGATCCCCGCACCGCCGCAGCGGGTCGTGACGGTGGGCTTCAACGAGGCCGACTTCGCGCTGGCGCTCGGGGGCGTCCCGGTCGGGGTGCGTGACTTCATCGGGCCGTTTCCCGAGGAGTAGCGGCCGTGGCCGCAGGACGAGCTCGGCGGCGCGCGCCCGCCCAAGGTCGGTGGCAACGAGATCGACTTCGAGGCGGTCGCTGCGCAGCGACCGGACCTCATCCTCGGCATCAACTCGTTCATGGAGCAGGCCGACTACGCCCTGCTCGCGCAGATCGCGCCGACCGTGGCGCAGTCCGCCGAGTTCGAGACCGGCGGGGTTCCCTGGCAGCAGCAGACGCTGACCACCGGTCGTGCGCTCGGCCGGCAGCAGCGGGCGAAGGAGCTGGTGGCCGGGGTCGAGCAGCGGTTCGTGCAGGCGATCGAGCAGAGTCTCGACGCCGTCCGCGAGGGGCGGGTGATCTACTGGGGCGAGTTCAGCACCCCGTTCGCCGGCGCTCTCGGCTACAGCAGCCCGCTGAGCCTGGCCTTCGCGATCGAGCACGCGGTGCCCCGGCTCGCCGCCGCGCTGGACGGCGACCCCGCCACGACACCCGGCTGACGATCAGAAGGGTGGTTCGTCGGGTAGTTCAGTGGGTGGTGGCCGCGCTGGTGGTGGCGGTTCCGGTTCGGGTGGGAGGAGGATCGGTCCCTCACACATCACCGGAAGGCCGTCGGGTTCCGGGTCGATGTGGCGGGGGAGTGGTTCGGGTAGGTCGGGGATGATCGGCTCGCCCCGAGTGTGGTAGGTCTGGCCGAGCGGGCTGGTCCAGACGAAGTGGCCGGGTTCGGGTTGCGCGAGTCGCCAGCCGCCCCGGTGCTTCATGGTGTGGTGGCGCGCGCAACCGGGACCGCTGTTGCTGCTGACCGTGGGCCCGCCACAGGCGTGGTCGCGGGTGTGGTCGATATCGGAGGCGGCGGCGCGGCGCCGGCAGCCGACACCGACGCAGTAACGGTCGCGCATCTGGATATGCCGCCGCAGGGCGGCGCGGGCGAAGCGCCGGTTCGGATGGCTGTCCAGCGCGGCCCTGGACTGTTCGCGGTGCTTCCACATGTCGGCGATGCCGTGCAGCAGCCGCGCGCACTCGGGGTGATCGTCTGCCAGGGCGGGAAGGTGGGCCAGCATCGAGACGGGCAGGGCGATCTCCACGATCCCCCCATCGCAGTCACGGCCGCCGGGTCCGGGATGGGGCCGTCGGCGGGTGAGGTCACCGTGGAGCAGGTACCCGTCGGTGTCGACGATGGCGATGCGCCATTCGGCGCCGTGCTGTGCCGCCACCAGGTCCCGCCCGGCGGCGGCGGGAATGGGTCCCCACCCGGGGAGCTCTGCGGGGTGCTCGTCGAGACCCAGCAGGGTGGACAGCCGCAACCGCACCTCGATGCCGTATCGCACCTGGCGCTCGTGGACAGGCGTGCCGGGCGGAACCGCTTCGCCCTGCTCCGGCCGCCCGCCGGAGCCGGGCGGCTCGGGCCGTGGACGCTCGGGCTGCTCGGGTGACTCCCGCTCAGGCGGTACGTGGTCGTGGTTCGGTTCAGCGGGTTCGGCGTCGGCGGGGGACAGCGGGCCCAGCCGCAGCATGGTGGCCAGGATCTGCTCGCGGTACTGCCCGTCGAGGGTGCCGTCGAGTAGGCGCAGGTACAGGTCGGCGCGGGTCTGGTTGACGGTGGCCGGGTAGCCGGCCGCACGCGCCGCGTCGGCGAGCTCCTCGAGGCGGCGTGCGGCGGCCGCGGCGTCGGCGGCGGCCAGCCCGGACCCGGTGAGCACGGCGGCGCCGGTGTGATCGAGGTAGCCGTGCACCCCACGGTCGCGCACGGCGCGCTGGTAGGCGCGGCGCGTGTAGTCCGGATCGATGGCCTGCACCTCCCGCAGCAGCCGGGCCGCCAGTTGCCCCAGGTCACCGCTACGGGGACGAGCCGTTCGCAGACCCGGTCGGCCTGGGCAGGGGTGACGTCGGACAGGTAGCTGACGAACACCCGCGCCTTGAGGTGGTCCAGCTCACCGGTGGCCAGCGCCGCGTGCACCCGGGGCAGCCGTTCAATGAGCACCTGGGCACAGCCCAGCTCGTATTCCGCCCGGCGGGTGGTGAACGTCAGCGCCGCCGCGATCTCCGCGCTCTCCCACCCGGTCGAGGTGCGCCGAGCCGCCTCGGCCATCGCCGCCCAGCACCGCGCAAAGCCGCGTGACACCTCCGCCCACCCGGCGCGCAGCTCGTCGGCGACCTCTTGGTCGGAGGCCGCCGAGCCCGTCGCCACCGTCATGGATCGATCATATGTTCGACCCCTGACAGAGCTGGGGTCCTCGGGCCTGCCGGCGGCCCGTCGCTATCCGAACCACCTGAACGGGTGAGTGGCCGCCCGCGGATGCGCCGGGGTGATCGTTGTGGCCCATGTCCGCGACGGGTGACCGCTGCACAGCGCCGTGGCACGAACACGCTCGGAGGCCGGAGTAAGCTCCTGATCGTGCCGCGCTATGAGTTCGGCTGCTGTGGCGGCGCTGGCCGTGCGGTAGCGGGCGGCGGCCGCAGCCTGGGCACCGATCCCGGCGAGCACGCGCAACCCACGCACCAGGTCGGCCGCCACGCTGGTCGCCGTGGCGAGCGTGGCCTGCTCGGCCTGGGCCCGTCCGACCAGCGGGCGCGCCAGCAACCGGGTCGCCACCAGCACCACCGGCAGCCCAGCCAGCACGACCAGCCCGAGCTGTACCGAGGTGACCAGCAGCACGGCGGCCCCGCCGAGCAGCGGTCGTCCGGGGGTTGATCACAAAAATCCGGGTCGGCACTAGTGCGGATGCGAGCTATGGCTCGCATCCGCACTCACGACCCGTCCACAGACACGAAGTCGGTCACCGCCTCGACGATCTCGGCGCGGCGCTCGAGGTGCAGCGCGTGCCCCGCGCCCGGCACCGGCACCGAGCGGCACGGGCCCGACACGCCACGCTCGATGGCCTCCACCTGAGCCCAGGTGCCGTAGGAGTCGGCATCGCCCTGCAGGATCAGCACCGGCTCGGTGATGCCGGGCAGCGAACCACGGATGTCCCAGCCGCGGAACTCCGGTGACAGCCACACGTCGTTCCACCCCCAGAAGGTGGCGTCGACATCACGGTGCCAGCGGCCGAGCCGGGCCGCGAGGTCGCTGCCCAGGTAGGCATCTCTGGCCGAGGCGATCCCGGCGACCGTCTCGTCCTCGACGATCACGTGGGGAGCGAGCAGCGCCAGTGCCGTCACCGGCCTGGATCGCGCGCCGGCATGGATCAGCGCGATCGACGCCCCGTCGCTGTGCCCGATGAGCAGCGGCCGGTGCAGGTCGAGCGCGTCGAGCAGCTCGGGCAGCACTGTGAGGGCCTCGTCGTGCATGTACCGCACCGGCCTGGGCAGCGCCACCGGGTCGGAGCAGCCGTAGCCGAACCGGGAGTAGGCGAGCACGGCGCGCCCGGTCTTGTCGGCCACCTCGGCCGGCAGCCCGCGCCACAGCCCGAGACAGCCGAGGCCCTCGTGCAGGAACACCAACGGCGGATCGCCGCCGGGGAGCAGCTCGTATTCGATCGTCCCGCCCCGCAGCTCCAGCTCCGCCGCTGATCGTCCTCGCGTCACAGCTCCTCCCTGCGTCACACCGTGAACGGTCGCAACAGCAGGTAGGCGACCGCCGCCATGAGCGCGGCCATCGGGATCGTCAGCACCCAGGCTACGAGGATGTTGCCCGCGACCCCCCAGCGCACCGCGGACAGCCGCCTCGTCGCACCGACCCCGAGGACCGACGAGGTGATGGTCTGCGTGGTCGAGATCGGGGCGGCGAACACGAAGGCCGTGGTGTAGAGCACGGCAGACGCGGTGGTCTCCGCCGCGAAGCCCCGGGGCGGGTCGAGGTCGATGATCCGCCGTCCCAGTGTGCGCATGATCCGCCAGCCGCCGGAGTAGGTGCCCGCGCTCAGCGCTCCGGCGGCCAGCACCACGACCCACCACGGCACGTCGAAGCCGGTCTGGTAGCCGCCGACCACCAGTGCCAGCACGATGACCCCCATCGTCTTCTGCGCGTCCTGCAGCCCGTGCCCCAGCGCCATCGCGGCCGCCGACACCGTCTGTGCGGAGCGGAAGCCGCGGGTCAGCCGGCTCGGGTGTCCCCGCCGGAAGATCCAGAGAATCGCCACCATCACCAGCCCCGCGAGGGCGAACCCGACGATCGGCGAGACCACCATCGGGATCACGACGTCGTTGAGCACGCCCACCCACTGCACAACGCCTGCGGAGGCGAGCGCGGCGCCGACCAGCCCCCCGATCAGCGCGTGCGACGATGACGAGGGGAGCCCGAAGTACCACGTGATGATGTTCCAGCCGATCGCCCCGAACAGCGCGGCCAGCACCACGACCAGCCCGCCGGGTCCCTGCGCCTGCGGGGGCTCGATGATGCCGCTGCCGACCGTCTCCGCGACCTCGGTGCCCAGGAACGCGCCCAGCAGGTTCATCACGGCGGCCATCGCCAGCGCGACCCGTGGGGTCAGGGCACGGGTGGACACCGAGGTCGCGATCGCGTTCGCGGCGTCGTGGAAGCCGTTGGTGAAGTCGAAGACCAGCGCGATGACGATGACGGTGATGATCGCGGCGAGCTCCACGTCAGGATTCCTTGACGGCGATGCTCTCGACGGTGTTGGCCACCTTCTCGAACGCGTCGGCCGCCATCTCGAGGTGGTCGACGACCTCCTTGAGTTTGAGCACGGTGAGCACCTCGTGCGTGCCCGGGGTGAACAGCTGCGCGAGCAGCCGCCGGTACACCTGGTCGGCCTCGTTCTCCAACGAGTTGACCTCGATCCAGTAGCTGCTCAGCTCCTGCATGGTGCGCAGCCGCGGCATCGCCTGGGCGGTGACGGTCGCGGCGCGGCGCAGCACGTCGACCTGCTCGGCCATCCCGGCCGGGAGCGCGCCCAGCTGGTAGAGCACGATGTGGTCGGCCGCCTCCTCCATCGCGTCCATCACGTCGTCGAGTGACGACGCCAGCCGGTAGATGTCCTCCCGGTCGAACGGGGTGACGAAGGTCGAGTTCAGCCGCGTCATGATCTCGTGCGTCACCGAGTCCCCCGCGTGCTCCGCCTCCTTGACCTGCATGGCGAGTTGGTCGCGGGAGTCCGGATCGGCGGCGACGAGCTCGGCGAGCAGCCTCGCGCCGGTGACCAGGTTCTCCGCCGAGCGGGTGAACAGCGGGTAGAACCCGTGCTCATGGGGAGTCAGGCGCAGTCGCATTGGGTGTCCCTCCCGGAAGCGTTCGCGGCATCGCTGTATACCCGAGGCCCGGTTACGGGCGATCTCCCGGGTGCCACCGGGAACCAGCGGCGCCGTGTGGACGACTACCGCGGTGTCGGCACCGACCAGGCCGAGGAGGTGGGCACCGTGACCGTGACAGCAGACCCAGACCCGGACCCGGCTCCGGGTCCCGGTCAGCCGGAGGGCGCCCCGCCGCAGCGGGAACGGCCGCTGCGCCCGGTGCTGTGGCGGTTGCACTTCCTCGGCGGGTTCCTGGCCGCGCCGGTGGTGCTCTCGCTCGCGCTGACGGGGGTCCTGTTCGCGTGGAACCCGCAGATCGAGGCGGTACTGCACACCGATGCGCTGACCGCGGTGGCGGCGGGGCAGCCACAGCCGCTGTCCGAGCAGGTGGCGGCGGCCGGATCGGAGCACCCGGGCTGGACCCTTATGGCGGTGACCCCGGCCGCCGAGCCCGGTGCCACGACCGGCGTGACGCTGGCGCCCGAGGGCGCGGGTGGCGCGGAGTCCGAGCCCGTCGACGGTGCGACGACGGTGTACGTGGACCCGGCGTCGGCGACGGTCACGGGCCAGATCGTCGAGACCTCGCGCCCGTCCGAGTGGCTGCGCACGCTGCACTCCAGCTGGCACCTCGGGCCGATGGCCGAGCCGCTGACCGAGCTGGCCGCGAGCTGGGTGCTGGTGTCGCTGCTGACCGGGCTCTATCTGTGGTGGCCCCGCGGCAAGCGTGGCTGGGCCCGGTTGCTGCGACCCCGGTGGCGCGCCGGGGGCCGGCGCGCGTGGCGCGACGTGCACACCACGCTGGGCGTCGGGATCTTCGTGCTGCTGCTGGGCATGGTGGGGACCGGGCTGACCTGGACGAACTACGCGGGCGCATGGCTCGACGCGGTACGCGCGGGGCTGTCGTCCGGTACGCCCGCGGTGTCCACCGGGCTCGCGGCGGAATCGACCGGCCACCACGTCGCGGCACCGCAGGGCGGTGACGCCGGGGGGATCGACACCGTGGCTGCCTCGGCTGCCCGGGCGGGGCTGTCGGGCCCGCTGGAGATCACCCCGGCAGGTCAGGCCGGCAGCGCCTGGACCGTGGCGACCGTCGACGACCGGTGGCCGGTCGAGCTCACGACCGTGGCCGTCGATCCCGGCAGCGGCCAGGTCGTCGACCGGGTCGGCTGGGCCGACTATCCGCTGCTGGCCAAGGCCACCACGCTCGGAATCGACTTCCACCAGGCGACGCTGTTCGGGCTGGCCAACCAGATCCTGCTCACCGCGATGGCGATCGCACTGGTCGGCCTGATCGTCGCCGGGTACCGGATGTGGTGGCGCCGGCGGCCGGCAGGCGGGCTGGGAGCGCCGCCGAGAGTGGGTCCACTGTTACGGACGGTGCCGGTGCCGCTGCTGGTCGGGTTCGCGGTCCTGATGGTGGCACTGCCGACGCTCGGGGTGTCATTCCTCGTGTACCTGGCCGTCGAACGGGTCGTGCGCAGTGTGCGCTGCCCCGCCCGCTCCGGGGCCTGACATGGCGGGGCGGGGACAGGTGAGCTGCGACCAGGTGCGGGAAGCGGTGTCGGCGCTGCTCGACGATCAGGATCCCGGGCTGCGGCAGGCCGAGGTGGACGAGCACCTGGCCGGGTGCGGGGACTGCCGCCGCTGGCGGCACGACGCGGCGCGGGTGACGCGGCTGGCGCGGCTGGCGCCCGTGGGTGACGGTGTCGACGTCTCGGCGGCGGTACTCGACCGGGTGCCGCTCGCCCGGCGCTCCCGATCGCGGGGGCTGCTGCGGCTGGTACTGCTCGCCGTCGCCCTGACCCAGCTCGCCCTCGGCATCACCGGCCTCACGCCAGCGGTGCTCGGTCGCGGCGCGACCGCTCAGGGCATCCCGATGCTGGGCGCCGACGGCCATCTGGGCCACGAGCTGGCGGCGTTCAACGTCGCGATCGCGGTGGCCCTGCTGTGGATCGTGTTCCGGCCGGCGCGCGCCCGCGGGCCGCTACCGCTGCTGGCGGCCTTCGTCCTGGTGCTCGCGGCGATGTCGGTCGCCGACCTGGTGGCCGGTCGGGTCGGGTGGGACCGGCTGGCCATCCACCTCCCGACGGTCGCCGGGCTCGTGCTGGCGGTGCTGCTGGCCAGGGTCGAGCCTCCCGACGGGCATCCGGTCGACGGCGCCGCGGTGACCGCGCCGGAGCAGACCGGCCCGGCCGCGGAGACGGGTGACGGCGGGCTTGGCCCGCAGGCCGGTTCGCGGGGCAGCGCTCCGCCCGCCGCATACCGTGAATCCGCCTGACATCCGAGGCCGTAGGGCTGCTGGCGCCCGCATCCACCCCGCCGATGCCGGCCCCGGTCGCTGATCGTAGTCTTCCCGCGACTTTCTGCGATGGCTCGAAGCGGGACGAGTGAGGAGCGGGGTGTGGGGTCCGACGCCCTGACGGCGACGGCACTGGCCGCTCGCCGGGGTGACCGGGAGGCAGCCGAGGCCTTCGTCCGTGCCACGCAGCAGCAGGTGTGGCGGCTGCTGGTCCACCTCGCCGACCGGCGCGTCGCCGAGGATCTCACCCAGGAGACCTACCTGCGGGCCTTCGCGGCGTTGCCCGCCTTCCGGGCGCGGGCCTCGGCACGCACCTGGTTGCTGTCCATCGCCCACCGGGTCGCGGCCGACCACCTGCGGCTCGCCCGCCGCCGTCCCCGGACGAACAGCGGCGAGGACTGGCAGGGGATCGCCGAGCGCGCCCAGCCCACCGTTGCCGCGGGCCCCGAGGACGCCCTGGCGCTGCGTCAGGCGCTCGCCGGGCTGGCTACGCAGCGGCGGGAGGCGTTCGTGCTCACCCAGGTGCTCGGGCTGTGCTACGCCGAGGCCGCCGAGGTCTGCGGCTGCCCGGTCGGCACCATCCGGTCGCGGGTCGCCCGTGCCCGCGACGATCTCGTCCTCGCCCTCAGCGATGGGCATGGCGGTGGTGCAGCCACCACGGAGGGGTGATCCTCGGGAACCGGAAGGGCATCCGCCGCGACCAACCGGATGATGACCGCGGACAACCCGAGGTCCGGCCGGGCGGCCGTGGCGCTGCCCTGGCTGGCGACCCTCGCCCGGCTGGCGCTGGGAACCGTGTGGGTCGTGGCGGGCGCGCACAAGATCGACGACCTGCGCGCCTCGGTGCGCGCCGTGCGCGCCTATGAGCTGCTGCCGGAACCGGCCGCCCAGATCGTCGGTGCCGGCCTGCCCGTCGCCGAGCTCCTGCTCGGGGTGTTGTTGATCGTCGGGCTCGGGGTGCGCGCCGGGGCCGTGCTGTCGGTGCTGCTGCTGATCGCGTTCGTGATCGGGATCGCCGCCGCGTGGGCACGTGGGCTGCGGATCGACTGCGGCTGCTTCGGTTCGGGTGGCGAGCTCGGGCCCGGGCAGCGGCCGAGCTACGGGCCGGAGCTGGCGCGCGATGCCGGGCTGCTGGCGCTGGCCGGGCTGCTGGCCCGGTGGCCACGAACCCGGTTCGCGGTCGACGGATGGCTGTTCGACACGGATTCGTCCGGCACGGATTCGTCCGAAACGCGGGCATAGGAGAGCGGATGAGCAAGCAGCGGTCCAGGTCGGGCTCGGCGAAGCTGATGGCGGCGCAGGGCACCGCCGAGCGGCGCGGCCGGGCGGTTCTGGTGGGCACCGCGGTGGCCGTCCTGGTGCTCTTCGCGGGGGCGATCGGCTTCGGTCTCTACCGCGCGCAGCAGGAGCCCGCCTCGACCTCGGTCGCGATCCCGCCGGGGGCCACCGCGCAGGGCATCCCGACCGGCTCGCCCGACGCCCCGGTGACGCTCGACGTCTACCTCGACTTCCAGTGCCCGATCTGCAAGACGTTCGAGGAACGCACCGGTGACACCATCGAACGGCTGGTGGACGCAGGCAGCGTCCGGGCGATCTACCATCCGGTCGCCTACCTCGACCGGTTCTCGACCACCAGCTACTCCAGCCGGTCGTCAGCCGCCGCGGGCTGCGCGGCGGCAGCGGGCGTCTACCCGGAGTTCGCCGAGCGGCTGTTCGCCGAGCAGCCGCCCGAGGGCGGCGACGGACTGTCCGCCCAACGGCTGATCGAGATCGGCCGTTCGGTCGGTGCGGGGGGCCGCTTCGCCGACTGCGTGCGTCAGGGCACCTACGAGGCGTGGAGTCAGCGCCTCACCGAGACCGCCTCCCGTGCCGGGATCAACGGCACCCCAACCGTGCTCGTCGACGGCGAGCAGCTGCAGGATCGGTCGCCCGCCGGCCTGCGCGCCGCCGTCGAGCACGCCACGCCCCGCTGATCAGCGGCGGGCAGAGCCCGGATGCTCGTCGAGAGTGTCGGGAATGCCGTCGTCGTCGCTGTCGGCGAGCAGCGGCCGGCGCTGGCCCGCCCGCACCGCCTCGAGCTGAGCCGACAGCGCGAGCCCGCCGTGCAGCGCAACCCCCGTGACGTTGGACCACAACAGCAGGGCGATCACCGCTGTCAGCGGTCCGTAGGTGTCGCCGAACGCGGGTGACCCGGCGACATAGAGCGCGAGCAGCCCCGACGTGATCAGCCAGACCAGCACGGTGGCGGCCCCGCCCAGCAGCAGCCAGCTCACACCTGGTTGACGGCGGCGCGGCGCGAACTTGAACAGCATGGTCACCGAGACGACGAGCGCGAGCAGGCCCGCGGGCCAGCGCAGCACGTCCCAGACCCCCTCGGCCGCGTCGCCCCAGCCGTAGACCTGCTCGATCGCGTCACCGAACGGCTCGCCGGCCACGATGAGCAGCAGCCCGACCGCCAGCGCCACCCCGGCCGTGGCCGTCAGCACGGCGGCGCGAAGGTACTTTCGCAGCGAGGGCCGGTCGCGTGTGGTGCCGTAGATCCGGTTCGCCCCGCGCTCGAGCTGGGCGAACGCGGCCGTCATGGCGAGGAAGGCCGTGATCAGACCGAGCACCAGCGCCAGCTCGCCCACGTCGTCGGCGTCGTCGTCACCCGCGGCGGCGCCCTGGCCGACCGCATCCTGGACCAGGGCGTCGCTGCTGCCGGGCGACAGCGCCACGACGGTGCGGGCGACCACCTGACCGAACGACTCGGCACCCAGCGCCGTGGACAGGCCGGCTCCGGCGATGACCAGCGGGACCGTGGCGAGCGCGAGCTGCAGCGCGAATCCGCGCGCGTGGCTGAACCCGTCGCCGTAGCGCAACCGGAGCAGTGCGTTGCGCAGCAGCGCGCCGCTGCCGTGACGGCGCGCGGTGTGCCAGGCGTCGTCGGCGGACAGCCGCTCTCCCGACATCAGCCGCGTCTCCGGGACGGGGCGCACCGAACTCATTGCGGCAGCGTGCCGGGATCGGCGGGGATCCGCACCACCGGGGTCGCGGGCGTCGACCCGGATCGCCGCCCGGCGCCCCGGGTCACGTCGCGGACAGCTCGCGCAGGATCCGCGCGCGCTCGGTGTCGTCGACGCGGGGACACGTAGCGCACGGCTGCTCGACGCCCGGCAGTG
Source organism: Pseudonocardiaceae bacterium (assembly GCA_009379815.1). GTDB lineage: Bacteria > Actinomycetota > Actinomycetes > Mycobacteriales > Pseudonocardiaceae > WHSY01. The sequence continues at coordinate 1,249 of WHSY01000028.1, read as the reverse complement.
CGTAGTAGAAGCAGCACGAACGGCGCTCGCGCGTCCAGTGCGCCCGGCCGCTGTCGTCGACGACCGTGCGCGTCGTCGACGCCGAGGTCAGCGGCTCGTGCCGGTCGGCGAGTACGAGGCGGGCATCGGCCACGCCCGCCTCGTCGTTGCCGCGGGAACGCCCGGCCATGAGTAGCCCGGTGTCGAGTGCGTCGGTGACCGCGGCCCACTGCGTGCGCGGGCCGAAGCGCACCGTCGGGCCGTAGACGCGCAAGAAGCGCGCGGCGTGGGCGACGACCTGCCTGCGCAGCACCGCGGCCAGCCCGATCTCGTCGGCCACGACGACGGCGTCGGCGTGGGCTCGACCGGGATCGTCGGGCAGGCACCAGAACCTGCCGGGCCGCAGCGCGATCGTGTCCAACCAGGCCGGCTCGAGCCGGAACGCCAGCCGGCCCGGTTCCAGCTCGGGTACCCGCCTGGCGTGGTGGAACACCATGGCCCCGGTGTAGGCGGGCACGCCGAGATACCACTGCAGGGCGAAGCCGGCGGGTGTGCGCTCGGGAACCTGGTGATACCGCTCGGCCAGCCGCCGGGCGATCGTGGCCCGCCAGCAGGTGAAGAAGCTCGGGTCGCCCAGCACCTCGTCGCAGCGAAACCAGCCGTCGCCCGCCCCGTCACCGTCGAGCACCCGCCAGGACATCCAGTCCACTGCGCGGTCCACCACGCAGATCGACGCATCCATCGGGTGCGGTGGCGCGGCCGGCGCCGCCGAACGTGCCGAACCGGCAGCCGTCGTCACTCGCGGCACACCGCCCTCCTCATCGTCCCCTCGGTCAGGCTTGCCTAACCTTATAGGAGGGTCGGCGCGCGCGGCACCGGGGCGCCCGCATCACCACCCGTGCGGGGGGCTTCCGGCCGGCCGGAGCCACGTTCACCCTGAGCGGACAGGCTGGTGTCTCGCGTGCGGAATCCCGGCCTCGTACGGCATGTTGGACCCCGTGTCGGGGCGCGTTGCCGAGTTGTCGGCAGCGCGGCAGCCATCGCCCGGCAGCTACAGTGGTCGTACGGGGCCGTCCTCACTCGATGGTCGGGGTCGGCACGGTGCCTGTGACGGCGCAGCAGTCAGGAGTGCGAATGTTCGAGAGGTTCACCGACCGCGCGAGGCGGGTGGTCGTCCTGGCCCAGGAAGAGGCCAGGATGCTCAACCACAACTATATCGGCACCGAGCACATCCTGCTGGGTCTGATCCACGAGGGCGAGGGCGTCGCCG
>WHSY01000289.1 GCA_009379815.1 Pseudonocardiaceae bacterium | reverse complement strand
GGTCACCCCGGAGCTGGCGGCGAAGCGGTCGCTGCGGCTGCACCCGGTCCTGTTCGCCGTCGATGAGTGCCAAGAGCTGTTCTCGCATCCGCAGTTCAAGAACGAGGCAGACGAGCTGGCCACCGCGATCGTCAAGCGGGGACCAGCGCTGGGCATCATGCTGGCGCTGGCCACCCAGCGCCCGGACGCGAAATCGCTGCCCACCGGGGTGTCCGCGAACGTCGGCGTCCGGTTGTGCCTGCGGGTGATGGGGCAGACCGAAAACGACATGGTGCTCGGCACCTCCAAATACCAGCAAGGCGTGCGCGCCACCGAGTTCGCGTTCGACGATAAGGGCATCGGCTACCTGCTCGGCGCCGTCGACCGCCCCGACCCGCTGATCGCCCGGTCGTGCCTGATCGACGTGCCCGCCGCCGAACGCATCGCCGGCCGGGCCCGCGAACTCCGCCAGGCCGCCGGCACCCTGTCCGGCCACGCGATCGGGGAGGACACCACCGGTGACCAGCCCGCGTACTCGCTGCTGGACGACCTGATCACGGTCACCGGTGCCGACGAGGACGAGGTGTGGTCGGAGATCGCCTGCGCCCGGCTGGCCGAGTTGCGCCACGACGTCTACACCATCACCGAGGTCGACCCGGCCACCGGTGCGCCCCGCAGCCGCCCGTGGGAGGCCACCGCGCTGACCGCCGCGCTGAAGCCGCACGGGGTGAAGACGAAACAGGTATGGAGCACCGACCCCGACACCGGCGAGCAACGCAACCGCCGCGGCTTTGTCCGCGCGCACATCCTGCACGCCCGCGACAACAAGAAGGGGGGGCCTAGCACACTCCCGATCCGCTAGCAGCCACCCCC
>WHSY01000288.1 GCA_009379815.1 Pseudonocardiaceae bacterium | reverse complement strand
GGTGGTGAAGGTGACCCGGTCACGGACGGGCCCGATCTCCGGAAGTCCGGACTGTCACACCTACTTCTGTTGCAGTCATGCTGCCTGTGGCATCAGCCGGACTCCTCGGATGCGCAGGCGCGCTAGCCACCGATGTAGGACATCTCCACCTTCGGCAGCGCAGCGGTCTCCGAGGTGCGTAGCTCGGAGTAGCGGTCGGCGCGCACCCGCCAGATGGACCGCAATGTCTCATCGAGTTCGGCATCGCTGGCCCCGTCGCGAAGCAGGGCACGCAGCTCGTGCCCCTTGGAGCCGAACAGGCAGGTGAACAGTTCACCCTGCGCGGAAAGCCGTATCCTCGTACAGGTGCGACAGAACGGTTGGGTGACCGAGGCGACCACACCGAACTCCCCGCTGCCGTCCTGGTAGCGGTACCGTTTGGCCACCTCACCCGAGTAGGCTGGATCGATCGGCTCGACAGGCCACGTGGCATGGATGCGATCGACGATCTTGCGGGCGGGGACGACCTCGTCGATACGCCAACCGTTGGTGGTGCCGACATCCATGTACTCGATAAAGCGCACGATGCGGCCCTTCTCCCTGCCGAACGCCGCCATATCCAGGATGTCGTCACCGTCGTTGAGTCCCCGCTTGACGACGGTGTTCACCTTGATCGGGCCGAGGTTTGCTTCCTCGGCGGCCGCGATCCCGTTCAGCACGCGGGAGAGCGGCACCTGGGTGTCGCTGATGGTGGCGAAGCGCTCGGGATCGAGCGAGTCCAGGCTGACCGTAACCCGGGACAACCCGGCCTCGCGCAGGGCAACGGCTTTCGACGTCAGCAGCGAGGCATTGGTGGTCACGGCGATGTCCTCGAT
>WHSY01000287.1 GCA_009379815.1 Pseudonocardiaceae bacterium | reverse complement strand
TACGCCGAGGTCGGCGATGGAGGTCTTGGAGCGGGAGGTCATCCCGGCGTAGTAGATCAGCCGCGTGTCGGGGGTGCGCAGGGTGACCGCGTGCGGCGCGCCCGGCACCTGCTCGCCGCTGTCGTCGAGGTCGTTGCTGAGCACGTTGACCGGGCTCTCGTCCCCGCAGAGCACGTCCTCGCCGCGCAGCGCGGCCTTCATCGCCTCGTCGAACCCGGCCGCGCCCAGCTTGTCCGCCAGCCGTTCGGCGGTGCGGGCGACGAACCCGGCCGAGACTTCGACCCCGAGCAGCGCGTGAATCAGCATCGCGGTCCGCTCCACCGGCACGTTGCCCTCGCTGCCCAGCACGACCGCCGCGGCGTTGAGGTTCGGCCCATAGGACACCGTGCCGGCCTGCCCGAACGGCGCCGCCCCGGTCGTCACCGTCCCGCAGCCACATCTGCGGCGCGGCAGCTGGTAGTGCGCCTTCTGCGGCACCGCCGGCAGCACGTCCCACACCTGCGCCCACCCATCAGCCACCTCGGCCGCGCCGGACAGATCCGCCCGGCAGTCCCGGCACTCGACCGGGGACTCGACCCGCTCGGTGCGATCCGGATCCGGTGTCGGCATCAACCCAGTGCCCTGACGTCCCGGCTGACCACCCCGCTTACGGTCCTTGGACCGTACCCGCGACGACCGGTCAACCCGCTGCTTCGCCTTCGCCGCGATGGAATCCTTCGACGGCGGCGTCGACGAGTTCGACGAGTCCCGGCCCAGTTGTCGCTTCAACTCGGCCAACTCGGCCTCCACCACGTCCAACCGCGCCGTCAACCGCTCAACCAACGACCGGAGCTCACCGTTCTCCGCAACAAGATC
>WHSY01000286.1 GCA_009379815.1 Pseudonocardiaceae bacterium | reverse complement strand
GCCGGAACGAGGATTCGACGTCGGGTTGGGTGCGGTAGGCGGCGACGACGTCGACCACCGGCCAGTCCTCGCGGTTGGTGAACAGGATGCGTTTGCCGAAGATCTCCTCTTCGAGCCGGCGCCGGGCGCGGGTGTCGGTGCGCCAGGTCAGCCGGCGGGTGGCGGGCGTGTCGCCGGTCACGCTCGTGGTGATGACACGGTCAAGCCAGCGGGGCGCGAGGATCGTGTCGATCTCGGCCCGGATGCCGGCGGGGGACTTGCGGGTGCGGCCACGCGCGAGGCGGGCCTGCAGGTCGGACAGCTGCCGGCGGGCCTTGGCCAGGGTCTGGTCGAACCCGCGGGTCTGACGCTGGTGGAAGGAGGTCGAGTGGGTGATCACCGCCCGGCGGGTGACCCCGAGTGCCTCCACGAAGGTGTCGTGGGCGGTCACGCCCTCGTAGCGGTCGGGGTCGACTTCGTCGAACTCGTTGTGGGGTATCGCGAGCAGCTCGGGATGGTCCGAGGGCGGCAGCGAGGTGACATAGCCCAGCCTGAGACCTTCGATGTGGGCGTGGTTGTCGGTGGAGTTCTGCCCGGAGTCATAGGTCACGCTCAACTCGGCCGGATCGCCGCCGAGAGCTTCCCATCGGCCAACGATCTCATCCAGCAGGCCGGTGAACTGGGTGGAGTCGTGCCGATTGCCCGGATAGGGGTGGGAGACGACCGGTACCGCGCCGTCGTGGGTGAGCACCAGCGCGAGGCCGACCAGACGCAGGTCGTGACGTTTCTGCTTGGCCTTGCCGCGTCGGGCGATCGGCGCCCGGGGGTTGGCCGAGTCGATGAAGGTCGCGAAGTTGGTCATGTCCAGCACCAAGCCC
>WHSY01000285.1 GCA_009379815.1 Pseudonocardiaceae bacterium | reverse complement strand
TGCTGGGCGATCTCGCGCCGGTCGTGCTGTTCATCGATGACCTGCAGTGGGCGGACGAGTCGACCGTCGCCGCGCTCGCCTACCTGCGGCGACGTTGCGCCGGTCGCCCGGTGCTGCTGCTCGCGGCGTTGTCCGCGTGGTTGTGGTCGCGGCGCGGGCTGATCATGCCGAGAAAGACCGACGGTGCGCTGCCGTTCCAACTGCGCACAATGAGCGCCGATGATTCCCGTATCGCTTTGGCGCAACGCCAGGCGGCGGATGTGGCGTTGGCATCGCAGCAGCCGGTGCCGCAATCGCTCACGTGGTCGCCGCGTTACGACTACCGCAACCAGCAGGACATCCAAACCGCACAACCTGCAGAGCTGCCCTCGGTGGCGCCGCTGGCGTTCCGGGACCTCCAGTTGGATCCGCTGAGCGTGTACCTCGGCGCCACCGAGCAGGGGCCGGTGATCCGGCCGTGGGATCAGCTGCTCACGTTGGCGATCTCCGGCCAGACCGGCAGCGGCAAAACCTTTACCGCCACGTCGATCGTGCTGCAGTCGCTGTTCGCCGGCCATCAGGTGATCCTGTGCGACCCGCACGCGCACAACGACGAGTCGCTGGCTGCCCGCCTCAGACCGGTCCACGGGCTGCTGTCACGGCCGACCGCGGTCACCGACCGGGAGGTCGCCGCGTCCGTGGAGGCGGTCGAGCGGGTGCTGCGGGACCGCGCCGAGGGGCGCAGCGACGACCTCCGCCCGGTCACCCTTGTGCTGGACGAGTTCTCCAAGGTGATGCGCGGGTCGCTCGCTGAGACAGTCGCGCGGATCCTAGAGGGCGTGGCGGCCGAGGGCCGCAAGCTCGGCGTCCGCGCGATCCT
>WHSY01000284.1 GCA_009379815.1 Pseudonocardiaceae bacterium | reverse complement strand
CAGGGCCAGGCGATGATCGTCGAGCGTCTGGACGGCTGATCGGCGCGGGGCGCGCCCCGCGCCGAGCTCCTCCTGAATGCGCTCGCGCAGGGCGGTCTTGTCCACCTTCGTCGCGGACATCGGCCACTCATACGGCTCGACGAACCGGATGTGGCGAGGCACCTTGTAGCTCGCTAGGCTGCCTTCGCAGAACTCGATCAGCGCGTCCTCGGTGATGCCGTCGCCGTCGTACACCTCGACGAACGCGACCGGAACCTCGTCGAGCCGCGGGTCCGGGACGCCTACGACCTCGACGTGGCGGACCGCCGAGTGGCTGCTGATGAACGCCTCGATCTCCAACGCGGCGACGTTCTCGCCACCGACCTTGAGCATGTCCTTCAGCCGACCCCGGAATGCGACGCGCCCCTCCTCGTCCATCAGGCACAGGTCACCGGTGTGCAGCCAGCCCTCGTCGTCGATCGTGTCGGCCGTCTTTTGCGGCTCGCGGTAGTACCCGTCGAGGATGCAGTAGCCGCGGACCAGTAGCTCCCCTATCTCGCCCGGATGCGCGGGCCCGCCGGTCTCCGGATCGATGATGCGCGCCTCGATCCCGCGGAACGGCGTGCCGCTCCACTCGACGCGGTGTTCGAGGCTCTCGCCGTGCTCCGGAAGCACGATGATCGCAGAGGTCTCCGTCATGCCGTACGCGTTCATGACGCGAGCGTGCGGGAAGGCGCGCTGCGCCGCCAGCAACATCTCGGGCGGACCGACCGTCGGCAACTGCTTCACGCGGCCGAGATCCGTCGCGCTGAACAGCGGGTGGTCGATCAGGCCCCGCGTGAACGCGGGAAACAGCGGCCACAGCGTCGTCGCGCGCGCGCGTTC
>WHSY01000283.1:345-866 GCA_009379815.1 Pseudonocardiaceae bacterium | reverse complement strand
CACCTGACAGGCCCGACCACCAGCCACGACCAAGGACACCACGGAGAACCGGCGACACAGCGCCGGGAACCAGCAGCGCCCCCACCCGCTGCTCACCCGATCAAGCCACCAACCCCCACAGCCACCGGCTCACGAAAGATCGAGGCTAGGGCACGGAGGGTCAAGTGGCCAGGTGTCGGCTTCGCTGGTTAGTCATCGCCTACCGACCTGGCAACGATCCACCGTACCCAGAGCCGTACCCAGGACGGGCTGGCATCGACGAGACAGAGACAAGCAGGTGAGACGACAGCAGACCAGCCACGGTGGAACCGACGCGACATCGCGGACACAACAGCACCGGTAAGACATGTCTCGTCCTTCTCATAACCCAGAGGTCGGAGGTTCAAATCCTCCCCCCGCTACCACCCGGGACCCGGACCAGCAGGCGGTCCGGGTTTCGTTGCGTTTAGGCCCCGGACCAGTGGCTTTGCCTGCTCCCCTTCACTGCGCTCTTGTTACGCCGGCGGGTTATCGTCCTCTCG
>WHSY01000283.1:0-335 GCA_009379815.1 Pseudonocardiaceae bacterium | reverse complement strand
AGCAGCAGCAACGATCCCGAACCCTCACCAGGAGGTGCAGTGTGAAGCCCACTCGTTGGACAGGCCGTGCTCGATCGCGGCGAGGATCGAGGCCTTGTGTTTGACGATCCGTCGTTGCAGGTCGATGAAGGCGGGGATCCGGCAGCGGCGGGCCCACCCGATCCAGGCCTCGAGCGCTTCTTCGGCTTCGTGGTAGGGCAGCTGGAACACCAGCCGGAGACCCTCCTTGAGCAGGTAGGCCCGGTGCAGCCTCGGGTCGGTCTTGGCGACCCAGGCCAGCTTCGCCTGCTGCTGGTCGGTGAGATCCTCGGGGTTCTTCCACAACACCCACCGGC
>WHSY01000282.1 GCA_009379815.1 Pseudonocardiaceae bacterium | reverse complement strand
TGCTCCGGTCACCATCTTCCTTTGTGCAACAGGCTCCAAAGCTCTAAGAACGTGTGGGGAAAGGGGTTATTGGGGGTGGCTAGGTTGCCATGGTCGGCGTCCGGGCGCGGGTGCGAGGCGTCGGGTCATCAGGCCGATCATGGACCACTTGACCATGGCCTCGGCGTGGTCGGTCAGACGTTCGTAGTCGTGGTCGAGGCGGCGGCAGCGGACCAGCCAGGACAGCGTGTGTTCGACGACCCAGCGGCGGGGCAGCACCTCGAAGGTGCGCCTGCCTTCGGGTTTACGCACGATCTCCAGCGCGATCCGCAGGTAGCGGCGGGCGAAGGCGACGCACTTGCCAGCGTAGCCGCCGTCGGCCCACACCAGCGCGATCGAGGGCATCTTCATTCGCGCCTTGTCCAGCACCAGCCGGCCGCCGTCACGGTCTTGCAGGGCAGCGCCGGTGACCACGACGACGACCAGGAGGCCGAGGGTGTCGGTGACGATGTGACGCTTGCGTCCGTTGACCTTCTTGCCCGCGTCGTATCCGCGGGAGTCCTTCCCTACGGTGTCGGCGCCCTTGACCGACTGGGCGTCCACGATCCCAGCCGAGGCGAGTGGATCCCGACCGGCGGCATCCCGGGTCGCATCGCGCAGCGCGTCGTGGATCCGGTCGGTGGTGCCGTCGGCATTCCACCGCCTGAAGTAGGCATAGACCAGGTCCCAGGGCGGGAAGTCGTGCGGGAGTTGCCGCCACGAGCAACCAGTCCGGTCCAGGTACAAGATCGCGTCCACGATCCGACGCCGGGGATACTTGGCCGGCCTGCCGCCAGGCTTGACCGGCACCATCGCCTCGATCAACGCCCACTGCGCATCAGTCAGATC
>WHSY01000281.1 GCA_009379815.1 Pseudonocardiaceae bacterium | reverse complement strand
CGACGGCAACGAGATCGGTTTCGGTTTCGGGGGCGCTCATCTCTAGCCGTCTCCAAGCTCCCGGACACCCGGAGTTCGGGCGCGACTTCGCGGCCGGGCCGGAGCCAACGCCGCACAGCCCCATCATCACGAGGCAACACGAGTCGGCATCGCGGCGCAGGTCAGAGCGCATTTGACGGCACGACGCGTCAGTCGATCTGGCGGCGTATCCGCTTTCGGGACGAAGAGGTCGCGGGTTCCGCCATCGACCCGGACGAGGCAGCAGCCAGGCAGCACCATCCTCGCCAGCCGCCGTTACGCCTTGACACGCGCCAACACGTTGCCGCCGGTCAGGTGTCATGCGACGACACCGCCCGCCCCGGTTGCCTCCGCCGCACCCTCATCGACACGGTAGAGGTCACTGGTTCAATCCCAGTATTGCCCACCAACTCTGTTTTACCAGTTCAGCGGCCCTCTCGGGGGTCCCCAGCCAGGTGGCGTAGCAGTGCCGGAGGCCTCGAGATCCAGGACTTCCCACCCGACGAGTGAGCCGTACGGCTACTTCGGCCAGCGTAGGCGCACGCGTGCAGGTACCGCAGCCCGCGTAGCGGTAAAACCGTCCGGTGGCCGACGACGTGGGCGGATCGGCCGACCGACGATGTCGGCATGCATGACACACCGCGCAGCGTGGCTGTCCTGGCCATGGCTGTGCTTCTCGGGCTCGCTTCTGGTCTCACCTCTGGTGCCTCGGCCGCGTCGGCCAAGACCAGGCCGCCGCAAGGGTCAGGACAGATCGGCCCGGCGGAGCGGGTCTCGGGTCCGAGCCCGTTCGCCGACTGCCCGGACTTCCGCAGTTCGTAGGCACATCTGGCCCTGCTCGATAGCATCA
>WHSY01000280.1 GCA_009379815.1 Pseudonocardiaceae bacterium | reverse complement strand
AGGTGCTCGACCCGCAGAAGCTGCGGCTGCGTTCCTGGGTCAACGACGAGCCGCGGCAAGACTCGCACACCTCCGACATGGTCTTCTCGGTCGCGCGGATCATCTACGACCTGAGCCAGGTGATGGTGCTCGACCCCGGCGACGTGGTGAACACCGGCACCCCCGAGGGCGTCGCCCTCTCCGGACGGTTCCCCTACCTGGCCGAAGGCGACGTCATGCGGATGTCCATCGAGGGGCTCGGTGAGCAGCGCCAGCACGTTCGCCAGGGGACCGTGCGGGGGTCGTGAGCGTGCTCAGCCGGTCCGCATCCGGCGAGGGTGAGCGTGTACGCGTTCACCGTCCACTGCAGGCCGGCGCTCGAGGCGCCGAGATCGTCGGCGAGGGGGAGCGCGACGTTGACGACCGTGGCGTCGAGCATCGCCACGCTCGAGCCGAGCACGGTGACGAGCACGATCCACCGTCCTGGCGCCTGGTCGAGGCGCACCGCCCCCTGCAGGACCTCCGCTGTCACCCCGATCCTCCTGAACGGCCGGCGCGTCTCCGGCCGCATCCGGGGGCAACCATGGCGGCCACGGAATGCTTCCCCGGTGGGGCCCGCACTACCGGAACGCGAGCACGCCGGCCATCGCGGTGACGTGGCCGGTGGCATGACCCGGCGCCGCCGCACCATCTCGGTGCGGCGCCGTGCGTGCGGGAGGCGGCGGGCTCAGATGCGGTCGTCGGTCCAGGTGCCGGCGACGGCATGCACCAGCTCCGGATGCTCGAACCGCTTGTCCAGCAGCCCGGTGTACCACTCGTCCTCACTGATCGACTGCGTCGCGGCGGCCTGCGGCAGCAACGTGCTCATGCCGGTGCCCTCGTCGAACTG
>WHSY01000027.1 GCA_009379815.1 Pseudonocardiaceae bacterium | reverse complement strand
GGATGGTGGCGGAGTGGTCGCCGGGCCGGACGATCTACCTGGCGGTCGACAGTGCCTATGCCGGCCGCACGATCTTGGAGGAGCGCCCCGCCAACGTGGACATCATCAGTCGGCTGCGTCTGGATGCGGCGCTCTGGGCGCCGGCCCCCAAGCGGCGGCCGGGGCGCCGTGGCGCGCGGCCGGGGCGGGGTGGATGCGGCGATCGCGCAGACCCGTCACTTCCTCGACGTCATGCTGGGCGAGGTCGGCGCGGTGCACGGGCGCGGTGGCTCGCTGCAGGAGGCATTCGACGCCAGCCATGGCGCGCTCGCGCCGGAGTACGGCCAATGGCCGATCTTCGAGCACACCTTGCCGTTCGATGTCTCGCGCTGCTGGGACGAGCTGTCCGGGATCGAGCGCCCGCGGATCTGGACCACGGAGCGCGACCGCGAGGTCTGGGACCAGCTACAGCGATGAGACCCGTCGTGGTGATCGGCGCCGGCCCGGTCGGCCAGACCGCGGCGCTGCTGCTCGCGCGATGGGGACTGCCGGTGCTCGTGCTCGACGGTCGGCCGCGCCGGGACGCGGTGGGCTCGCGGGCGATCTGCCAGCAGCGCGACGTGCTCGACATCTGGGACGTGGTCGGCGCGGGGGAGCAGATCGCGGCCGAGGGAGTCACCTGGACCACCGCGCGCACCTACTACCGCGACCGTGAACTGTTCGCGCTGACGCTGGCCGACCGCGGCCGGTCGCCGTTCCCGCCGTTCGTGAACATCTCGCAGTCGCGCACCGAGGAGATCCTCGACGAGCGCATCGCGGCGACCCCGTCGATCGAGGTGCGCTGGGACCACCAGGTGACAGACCTCGCCGAGGACGCGGAGGGGGTCACGCTGCGCTGCCGGGACGAGCCGATCCGGGCCCGCTACGTGCTGGTCTGCGCGGGGGCGCAGGCCGGGCCGTTGCACGACGCGCTCGGGATCTCCTTCAACGGCCGCAGCTTCGACGACCGCTTCCTCATCTGCGACATCCGCGCCGAGCTGCCCGGGTGGGAAGCCGAGCGGCGATTCCACTTCGACCCGTCGGCCAACCCCGGTCGGCAGGTGCTCGTCCACCCCTGCCCGGACTCGACCTACCGGATCGACTGGCAGGTTCCGCCGGACTTCGACCTCGACGCCGAACGGGCCTGCGGCGCGCTCGACGCCCGCATTCGGCAGGTGGTCGGGCAACGGCACTACGAGATCGTGTGGCACTCGGTGTACCGGTTTCACACCCTGCTGGCCGACCGGATGGGTACCGGCAGGGTGCTGCTGGCAGGCGATGCCGCGCATCTCTACGCGCCGTTCGGCGCCCGCGGGCTCAACTCCGGGGTCGCCGACGCCGAGAACGCCGCCTGGAAGGTCGCTGCGGCGCTGCGGGGCTCGGGTGGTGAGGCGCTGCTGGACAGCTACCACGCCGAGCGCCACGCCGCGGCCGTCGAGAACGCCGAGATCACCAGCGCGACGATGCGGTTCCTCGTGCCGCCGGACGAGGCGGCACGGCGGCATCGCCGTGACGTGCTCGACCGCGCGGTCACCGACCCGGCCGCACGCGCCGAGGTCGACTCCGGGCGGCTGTCCGAACCGTTCGCCTACGCCGACTCACCGCTGACCACGCCGGAACGGACCCGGCCGTTTCCCGGTCGCCCGCCGCGCGGCACCTCCCCACCCAGCTGCCCGGGCGTGATCGTGCCCGACGTGCCGCTGCGCGTGCAGGGCCGATCGCGCCGGCTGGCCCGTAGCGGGTTCACCGTGCTCGCCGGGCCCGGCGTCGAGCCCGAACCGCTGCGCGCCGAGGCGGGTACTGCGGTCCGCGCGCCGGTCGCGGTGCACGCGCTCGACGCGATCGACGTCGACGCCGCGCTGGCCGAAGCGCTCGACGCCCGCGACGGTGAGGTCTGGGTGCTGCGCCCGGACGCCCACATCGCCGCCGCGCTCCCATCACCGGCACCCGGCGCGGTGGCAGCCGCGCTGCGCCGCACGCTCGGACACTAGCGTGCCTACCGCCCGGCGGCCCCAACTCTGGGCTCCCGGCGTGAAAGGGTACTTCGATGGCCGGTCCGGAACGCCCCACGGCCATGGCGTCCCTGGGCCTGGGTCCGGTCGAGTACAGGCTGGAACGGCACTCCGACGCCACCGTCATCGTGTTTCACGGTGGACATATGCGTGCCGGTCTCGCGCTCGGCGAGGCCGTCTTCACGGCTCTCGGCTACTCCGTGCTGGTGCCGTCTCGTCCCGGTTACGGCCGTACTCCGCTATCGACCGGCACGTCACCGAGCGGCTTCGCGGGCGTGGTCCGCGAACTCTGCCATTACCTCGGCCTCGATGACGTAGCGGCTGTGGTGGGCATATCGGCCGGGGGCCGGACCGGGCTCACGATGGCGGCACGATATCCAGCGCTCGTGCATCGGCTCATCCTCGAGAGCGCTGTCGGATTCGGGCCCTGGCCCGACCGCCGTACGCGCGCCGCCGCGAAGGTCGCTTTCAACGGTGCTACCGAGAAGGTGACGTGGGGTGCGGTGCGTGCCTTCATGCGTCTCGCTCCGACGGCTGCCCTGCGATTGCTGCTGCACGACCTGTCTACCGAGCCGGCGCGCACCGTCCTCGCCGCTCTCAGCGATGAAGATCGGGCGGCACTGGTTGCGCTGTTCTCCCGGATGCGGTCGGGACGTGGCTTCATCAACGACCTCGGAGCCGCGATGGATGTCACCTCCGAGGTGACTCAACCGACACTCGTCATCGCAAGCCGCAAGGATGGTTCAGTCCCGTTTCGACACGCCGAATCGCTTGCTGCAGGCGTGCAGCGCGCGGAACTCGTCGTGAGCGGGTCCGACAGCCATTTCATCTGGTTCGCCGCCGACTATGCTGGGATCGCTGACAGGATTCGGCGCTTCCTCACCGCTGATCCGACCGCTTCGGCGTAATAGTCGGAGGGTTGACGGGGGCGACAGCGGGTGTTAAGCCTGAGTGACAAGCAGATGTTGTCGCTGCAGATTCAGGGCGGCGGCGGAGTTCTCACCTCCCGCCGCCCGTCAGAAGGAGGTCACATCATGGGTCGATTGGACGGCAAGGTCGCATTCATCACGGGGGCAGCACGGGGCCAGGGCCGCTCACACGCGGTGACACTCGCCCGCGAGGGAGCAGATATCGTCGCGGTCGACATCAACCGACAAATCGAGTCGGTGCCGTACGCGATGGCCGCTCCCGAAGATCTGGCGGAGACAGCGCGGCAAGTCGAGGATCTCGATCGTCGTATCGTCACCCGGGAGGCCGATGTCCGTGACTATGGCCGTCTCGAGGCCGTCGTCGACGAGGGCCTCAGCGAGTTCGGCCACATCGACATCATATGTGCCAACGCCGGCATCGGGAGCTTTGAGCCGGCATGGGAGATGACGAAGGATACCTGGGAGGACATGATCGACACGAACCTCTCCGGGGTGTGGTACACGGTGCGGGCGGCGTTACCTTCCATGGTAGAGCGCGGTCAGGGCGGATCGATCATCATCACCAGTTCCATTTACGGTGTCAAGGGGCCCCCAGGAAATCTTGTTCATTATGCTGCCGCCAAACACGGAGTCGTCGGGATCATGCGTAATCTGGCCAACGAGCTGGCACCACACTGGATTCGAGTGAACACGGTCAACCCGACCTTCGTCGCGACGGACATGGTACAGAACGAGACCGTCTACGAGATGTTCCTTCCGGAGTCCTCGAATCCGACGAGGGAAGAGTTCATGGCCCTCCTCACGGAGATGAACAGCCTGCCCATTCCGTGGGTCGAGGTCAATGACATCAGCAACGCCGTGCTCTGGCTCGCCTCCGATGAGTCGCGGTACGTCACCGGCACCACCATGCTGGTCGATGCCGGTACGACTGCGAAGTAGGAGGGTCGCCCGCACCGCCGCGGCCCGTGGTCTCCACCGGCTCGGTCGTTGCGATCGGGCTGAACGGTCAGACGACGCCGAGCTGTCGGGCGATGAGCATGCGCTGTACCTCGGAGGTGCCCTCGCCGATCTCGAGGATCTTGGCGTCGCGGTAGAAGCGGCCGACCGGGAACTCGTTCATGAACCCGTAACCACCGAAGATCTGCGTCGCGTCGCGGGCGTTGTCCATCGCGGCGTTGGAGGACACCAGCTTGGCGATCGCCGCCTCCTTCTTGAACGGCTCGCCGCGCAGCAGCCTGCTGGCCGCGTCGTAGTAGGCCAGTCGCGCGGTGTGCACCCGCGCTGCCATGTCGGCGATCTTGAACTGGATCGCCTGGTGGTGCCCTATCGGGTGGCCGAACGTCTCGCGCTCACCCGCGTAGCGCACGCATTCGTCGACACAGCCCTGCGCCAGACCGACACCGACCGCGGCGATCGCGATTCGACCCTCGTCGAGGATCTGCAGGAACTGCGCGTAGCCCCGACCGAGCTCGCCGAGCAGGTTCGCCTCCGGCACCCGGCAGTCGGCAAAGGACAGCTCGCGGGTGTCGGAGGCGTTCCAGCCGACCTTGGAGTACTTGGGCGCGACGGCGAAACCGGGGGTGCCGGCCGGGACGAGGATCGCCGAGATGTCCTTGCGCCCGACCTCGCGTTGCCCCGTCACGGCGGTGACGGTGACCAGCGACGTGATGTCGGTGCCGGAGTTGGTGATGAACGCCTTGGAGCCGTTGATGACCCAGTCGCCGCCATCGACCTTCGCGGTGGTGCGGGTGGCACCGGCGTCGGAGCCGCCACCCGGCTCGGTGAGCCCGAACGCGGCGAGCTTCTCGCCGCGGCACAGCGACGGCAGCCACTCGCGGCGCTGCGCTTCGGTGCCGAACCGGAACACCGGCATCGCCCCGAGCGACACGCCGGCTTCGAGGGTGATGGCCACCGAGGAGTCGACCCGCGCGAGTTCCTCGAGCGCCAGGCACAGTGCGAAGAAGTCGCCGCCCATGCCGTCGTAGTCCTCGGGGAACGGCAGCCCGAACAGCCCCATCCGCCCCATCTGCGCGACGAGGTCGTAGGGGAACTCCTCGCGCTCGTAGCAGCCACCGATCACCGGGGCGACCTGCTCGTGGGCGAACTCCGCGACGGTCTTGCGCAGTGCCTCGTACTCGTCGGGTAGCCGGTGGTCGAGCATCGGTCTCACTCCTGGGGGTTGACGGAGACGAGGACGGCGTCGACGGCGACCTGCTGCCCGGTCCGGACGTGCAGGTCCACGACGCCGTCGATGGGTGCGGCGATGGTGTGCTCCATCTTCATGGCCTCGACGACCAGCAGCGGCTGTCCTGCCAGCACAGTGTCGCCGGTCGCTGCGGAGACGGTGAGCACGGTGCCTGGCATCGGGCTGCGCAGCACGCCGTCGACGGGCGAGGTGGCCTCGGCGCGGGCGGCGGCCAGCGGTTCGGACTCGGTCAGCGCCCAGCTGCGCCCGTCGTGCCCCAGCCAGCACACGTCGTGCTCCCGCGCGCAGGCGTAATGGCGGGTGCTGCGCCCGTAGCCGACCTCCAGGCCGTGCCCGTTGCGTCGGATCGCGGCGGGCAGCGGGTCGGCGTCGCCGACGGCGACCTGTGCCGCCGCGGCGCGACCGCGGATGCGGACATCGACGCCGTCGTGCCCGGCAGCCCCGATTCGCCAGGTGCTCCGCGCGGGTTCGCCGAGCCGCCAGCCACCGGGGATCTCCCAGGGGTCGACGACCGGACCGGCCGGCTCGAGCGCGAGCAGCCGTTCCAGCGCGGCGGCGGCGTAGACCTCGTCGGGGACGCCGGTGTCGACGAGGTCGTCGAGGTGGCGTTCGACCAGGCCGGTGTCGAGCCGCCCCGCTGCGACGTCGGGATGGCGCAGCAGCGCGCGCAGGAACGCGGTGTTGGTGCCGACGCCGAGCACGGTGGTGCGGGCCAGCGCACCGTCGAGCCGGCGCAGTGCGGTGGAGCGGTCCGGGCCGTGCGCGATCACCTTGGCGAGCATCGGGTCGTAGGCGCCGCCGACCTCGGTGCCCTCCGCCAGCCCGGAGTCGACCCGGATCCCGGGCCCCTCGGGCTCGGCCAGCGCGAGCACCCGGCCGCCGGTGGGCAGGAAGCCGCGGGCACCCTCCCGCAACGACACGGTCTCAGCATAGATCCGGGCCTCGACGGCGTGGCCGTGCAGCGCCACGTCCTGCTGCCGCAACGGCAGCGCCTCGCCCGCTGCGACCCGCAGCTGCATCTCCACCAGGTCGTACCCGGTGACCAGCTCGGTGACGGGGTGCTCGACCTGCAGCCGGGTGTTGGTCTCCAGAAAGAAGAACTCACCGGGGGCGGCAGCGGACACGATGAACTCGACGGTCCCGGCGCCGGTGTAGCCGACGGCACGCGCCGCCTCGACGGCCGCGCTGCCCATCCGCTGCCGCGTCACCTCTCCGTCCCCGAACTTCGGTAGCAGCGGCGAGGGCGCCTCCTCGACGATCTTCTGATGGCGGCGCTGCAGGCTGCACTCCCGCTCACCCAGGTGCACGACCGTGCCGTGGGCATCGGCGAGCACCTGGATCTCGATGTGGCGCGGGTCGGCCACGAACCGCTCGAGCAGCAGCGTGTCGTCGCCGAACGCGCCGCGGGCCTCGCGCCGGGCGCCGGCGATCGCCTCGCGCAGCGCGCCGGGATCGTCCACCCGCCGCATGCCCTTGCCGCCGCCGCCCGCGGACGGCTTGAGCAGCACCGGGTAGCCGATCTCCCCGGCCGCGGCGACGAGGTCCGCATCGGACAGTCCGGGCTCGCTGCGGCCGGGCACGACGGGAACGCCTGCCGCGGCGACCGTCTGCTTGGCGCGGATCTTGTCACCCATCGTCTCGATCGCCGCGGCCGGTGGACCGACGAAGGCGAGGCCGGCATCGGCGCAGGCGCGGGCGAATCCCGCGTTCTCGGCGAGGAACCCGTAGCCCGGATGCACGGCCTGCGCGCCGGTGCGCAGCGCCGCGTCGACGATGCGCTCGATCGACAGGTAGCTCTCGGCGGCCACGGTCGGTCCGATGTGGACCGAGACATCGGCCTCGTGCACGTGCCTCGCGTCCGCGTCGGCGTCGCTGTAGACGGCGACCGAGCGGATGCCCAGCGCGCGAAGCGTGCGGATGACGCGGACGGCGATCTCGCCGCGGTTGGCGATCAGGACGGTGTCGAACACGCTGCTCCTTCGGGGGGTCCCCGGGGGGCGGAGCCCCCCGGGTGTTCACATCCGGAAGACGCCGTAGCGGATGGGGTCGAGCGGCGCGTTCGCGGCCGCGGACAGCCCCAGTCCGAGCACCGTGCGGGTATCGGCGGGGTCGATCACGCCGTCGTCCCACAGCCGCGCGGTCGCGTAGTAGGGGTTGCCCTGCTCCTCGTACTGCTCGCGGATCGGGCGGGTGTACTCGGCTTCCTCGTCGGCCGACCACTCCTGGCCACTGGCCGCGAGCTGGTCGCGGCGCACCGTGGCGAGCACGGAGGACGCCTGCTCCCCGCCCATCACCGAGATGCGGGCGTTGGGCCACATCCACAGGAAGCGGGGGGAATAGGCCCGGCCGCACATCGAGTAGTTCCCGGCGCCGAACGAGCCGCCGATCACGACGGTGAACTTGGGCACCCGTGCGCAGGCCGTCGCCGTCACCATCTTGGCGCCGTGCTTGGCGATCCCCCCGGCCTCGTACTCGCGACCCACCATGAACCCGGAGATGTTCTGCAGGTACACCAGCGGGATCGACCGCTGGTCGCACAGCTCGATGAAGTGCGCGCCCTTGAGTGCCGACTCCGAGAACAGGATCCCGTTGTTGGCGATGATGCCGACCGGGTGGCCGTGGATGCGGGCGAACCCGGTGACCAGTGTGGACCCGTACTCGCGCTTGAACTCGGCGAAGCTGCTGCCGTCGACGATCCGTGCGATCACCTCGCGCACGTCGTACTGCGTGCGGGAGTCGGTGGGCACCGCGCCGTAGAGCTCGCCGGGGTCGACGGCAGGGTCGACGGTGGGTCCGACGGCCCACGGGCGTGGCGAGCGCGGCCCCAGCGTGGAGACGATGGAGCGGACCAGTTGCAGCGCGTGCGCGTCGTCCTCGGCGAGATGGTCGGTGACCCCGGAGATCCGGGAGTGCACGGCACCGCCGCCGAGATCCTCCGCGCTGACCTCCTCGCCGGTCGCGGCCTTCACCAGTGGCGGGCCGCCCAGGAAGATCGTGCCCTGGTTGCGGACGATGACGGCCTCGTCGCTCATCGCCGGGACGTAGGCGCCGCCGGCGGTGCACGAGCCGAGCACCGCGGCGATCTGCGGTATCCCGCGCGCGGACATCGTGGCCTGGTTGTAGAAGATCCGGCCGAAATGCTCGCGGTCGGGGAAGACCTCGTCCTGCCGGGGCAGGAACGCCCCGCCCGAGTCGACCAGGTACACGCACGGCAGGTGGTTGTGCAGCGCCACCTCCTGCGCCCGCAGGTGCTTCTTGACCGTGATCGGGTAGTAGGTGCCGCCCTTGACCGTGGCGTCGTTGGCGACCACCACGCACTCCCGCCCGGAGATCCGGCCGATCCCGGTGATGATGCCGGCGCCCGGCGCCTCGCCGTCGTAGAGGTCGTGCGCGGCCAGCGGGGAGAGCTCGAGGAACGGCGAACCCGGGTCGAGCAGCGAGTCGACCCGGTCGCGGGGCAGTAGCTTGCCGCGCTCGACGTGGCGGGCGCGCGCCTTCTCGGGCCCGCCGAGCCGCGCCGCGGCCAGGTGCTTGCGCAGCTGTTCGACCCGTGCCGCGTGCCCGTCGGCGTTGCGCCGGAAGGACTCGCTGCCCGGATCGCAGCTGCTGCTCAACGCTGGTGCATCCATCCCTGCTCCGCTATGCGTTAACGCTCGCTAACTCCACGACTGATGTTAGCGCTCATTAACAACGTCGTCTAGCATATCGGCATGGCGACGCCGCTGCGCAGCTCCGGCCCCGCGCCACGGCGCTCGCCGTCGCGACGGACGCAGATCCTCGACGCCGCCGCGCGGCTGTTCGCCGAGCGCGGGTATCACGGTGTCTCCATCGAGGACATCGGGCGTGCCGTCGGCATCCGGGGCCCGGGCATCTACCGGCACTTCCCCGGCAAGGACGCGGTGCTGGCGCGGATGCTGCTCGACGTCAGCGAGCGGCTGCTGGCAGGCGGCCGGGAGCGCGTCGATACTGCCGATCATCCCGCCGCCGCACTGGACGCGCTGATCAGCGGCCACATCGAGTTCGCGCTGTCCGAGCCCGCGCTGATCACCGTGCACGACCGGGAGCTGGGCAACGTGCCCGAACCCGAGCGCCGTACCGTGCGGCGGCTGCAGCGCGGCTACGTCGAGCAGTGGGTCGGCGTGCTCGCCGACCTGGCGCCCGACGTTCCGGCCGCCACGCTGCGTGCGTCGACACACGCGATGTTCGGCCTGCTCAACTCCACTCCGTACAGCGCCCGGGCGGTCGACCGCGACCCGATGGCGCAGGTGCTGCGCGACATGGCGCACGGTGCTCTGGCCGCAGCGCTCCGCGGCAGCGCCTGACTCGATCCAGCGGCGGCCGCGCGGGGTCCCGATGCACCCCAAACTGTTACCGGCGAGAACTGACGGTTCACGGATCGCGCAGCACGACGAGGGCGTCCACGGCGACGGCACCCGCCCCGCGCGGGCCGACGACGAGCGGGTTGACGTCGACCTCGGCGATCTCGTCGCCGAGGTCGGCCGCGAGCAGTGACACCCGGGCCAGCGCCTCGGCCGCAGCAGGCAGGTCGCGGGGGGTGCCGTCGCGGCCGCCGTCGAGCAGCGGCGCGCCGCGCAACCCGCGCAGCAACCGCTGCGCGGCGGCGAGGTCCAGCGGCGGCAGCGCGATGGCCGAGTCGGCGAGCAGCTCGACGAGCACCCCGCCCATGCCCGCGAGCACCACCGGGCCGAACGCCGCGTCGTGCGCCACCCCGAGCACGAGTTCCAGCCCTGGCTCGGCCATGCGCTGCACCAGCACCCGCGCGTCGGACGTCCCGGCACGTCGGGCCGCGTCGAGCACCTCGCGTGCGGCGTCGCGGACCGCTTCCGGTCCGGTGCGGCCGAGCCGCACGACGCCCAGGTCGCTCTTGTGCGCGAGTGCGGGCGACAGCGCCTTGACGGCGACCTCGCCCCCGAGCTCCGCGGCGGCGGCGACGGCCTCCTCGGGCCCCGCGGCGGCGACCGCCGGTGCGGTGTGGATGCCGTAGGCGGCCAGCACGGCGGCCGACTCGGCTTCGTCGAGACGGGTGCGCTGCTGCGCCCGCACCCGGTCCAGCACGGTGCGCGCCGCGGCCGGGTCGACACCGGGCAGCTCCGGTCGCGTTGACAGGGGCGGCCGCAGCCCGTGGTCGGCCAGCGCGCCCAGCGCGGCGATCGCCCGCCCCGGATCGGTGTAGCAGGGCACACCCAGCTCGGCCAGCCGCTGCCGGGGCCGCCCGCTACCTCCGGTCCACACCACCACGACCGGCACGGTGCAGCGGCGGTGCGCGTCGTGCAGCGCGGCGACCAGGCGCTCGGAGCCGCGGTCGACGTTGCCCAGCAGCACCAGGACGATGTCGGTGTTCGGGTGGTCGAGGGTGGCGTCGAGCGCGCGCTCGAGGATGCCGGGGTCGCTGAGCAGCGTGCCGGTGAGGTCGATCGGGTTGCGGGGTGAGCCGTGCGCGGGGATGACCCCGGCCATTCGGTGCTGCCAGTCCGGGCTCCAGGCGTCGACCTGCAGGCCGGCGTCGGCCGCGAGGTCGCTGGCCAGCGCGCCGGCGCCGCCGGACACGCTCAGGATCGACAGTCGCCTGCCGGTCGCTCGCGTGCCACTGGCCAGCAGCCGGGCGGCGTCGATGAGCGGCTCCATCCCAGGCACCCGGATGATGCCGAGCTGGCGGGCCACCGCGTCGAACACGGCGTCCTGGCCCGCCAGCGAGGCGGTGTGGGAGCAGACCGCGCGGGCACCGGCCGCCGAACGCCCCGTCTTGACCGCCACGATCGGTTTGCCCAGCTCGGCGGCCCGTTGCGCCGCGGCCACCAGCGCCGTCCCGTCGGACACCCCTTCGAAGTAGGCGAGTAGGACGTCCACGTCGTCGGACTCGGCCAGCGCGAGCAGCAGGTCGGCCACTGAGAGGTCGACCTCGTTGCCGGTGTTGACGAAGTGGCTGAAACCGAGTCCCTCGGACTGCGCGGCGCTGAAGATGAAGGTGCCGAACGCGCCGCTCTGGCTGACCAGGGCGACCCGGCCGGGCAGCAGCTCGCCGCCCTCGTCGAAGATCGAGCTGAACGTCGCCGCGACGCCGCCGCGGACTCCGATCGCGCCGAGGCAGTTCGGGCCGAGCACCCGCAGCCCGGTCTGGCGGCAGATGTCGCCGATCTCGGCTTGCAGTGCTGCGCCGTGCTGCCCGCCCTCCGCGAACCCGGCCGCGAAGCAGATGGCCACGGCCACGCCGCGAGCGGCGCAGGCCCGCAGTGCCGTGGGGGTGGCCGTGGCGTTCACGGCGACGATCGCGAGGTCGATCTCGCCGTCGATGGCGTCGAGTTCGGGGTAGCAGGTCACGTCCTGCACGACGCTGCGGTTCGGGTTCACCGGCAGCACCCGGCCCGCGTAGCCGGAGCGCAGCAGCGAGGCCAGCGGCCGTCCGGAGATCTTCACCGGATCGTCGGAAGCCCCGATGATCGCGATCGAACGCGGGTGCAGCAGGCGGGCCAGCAGCTGCTCGCTGCCACGTCCCTCGGCGGTCTCGATGTCGTGCACGCCGACCTCCGTCGTTGATGGTGTCGTTCACCGCTTCCTACCCGATCCCGGGCTGGCGCCTTCCTACCCGATCCCGGGTTGGCGCCGCGTAGGGCACCTACGCGGTATCGGACGCAGTGGATGTGACCTTCGCAGCGACGCGGAGAGCAAGCAACCACGCTTGTTTTTCTCGGATCGGGCTGCGAGGCTGCCGTCGCCGGCCTTGGCCGCCTACCGCCCGTAGGAGCTGCGAGTGAGCGATCCGTTCGACACCCCCGAACGGCAGGAACTGCGCGCCACCGTGCGCAAGTTCGTCGAGACCGAGGTGGTGCCGCATCTCGAGGAATGGGAACGGGCGGGCGAGCTGCCGCGCGAGCTGCACCGCCGCGCGGGACAGCTCGGGCTGCTCGGCGTCGCCTTCCCCGGGGCGGTGGGCGGTGGGGGTGGGGACCTTGCCGACTCGATCACGGTGGTCGAGGCGATCCACGAGGCCGGCGGCAGCGGGGGGCTGATCGCCTCGCTGCTGACCTGCGGGATCGCAGTGCCGCACATCGTCGACGCCGGGGTCGCCGAGCAGATCGACCGCTGGGTGCGTCCGACGCTGGCCGGCGAGCTGATCGGCTCGCTGGCGATCACCGAGCCGGACGGCGGCTCCGACGTCGCCTCGATCCGCACCACCGCGAAACGTGCAGGCGATCAGTACATCGTCGACGGTGCGAAGACCTACATCACGTCCGGCTGCCGGGCCGATTTCGTCACCACCGCGGTGCGCACCGGGCAGGCAGGCGCGGGCGGGATCTCACTGCTCGTCGTGGAGGCGGGCACACCCGGGTTCACCGTGAGCCGCAAGCTCGACAAGATGGGCTGGCTGTGCTCGGACACCGCCGAGCTGTCCTTTGTTGACTGCCGGGTGCCCGCAGCCAACCTCGTCGGGCAGCAGGGCACCGGGTTCGCCCAGCTGGCCAGGCACTTCGTCAGCGAGCGGCTGACGCTGGCCGTGCAGGCCTACGCCACCGCGCAGCGAGCACTCGACCTGACGCTGGACTGGTGCCGGATGCGCGAGACGTTCGGCGAGCCGCTGATCCGCCGCCAGCTGGTGCAGCACACGCTGGTCGAGATGGCGCGGCGCATCGACGTCGCACGCCGGTACGCCCGCAGCGTCGCGCTCGAGCACCTCGCGGGCCACGACGCGATCGCCGAGGTGTGCTTCGCCAAGAACACCGCCGTCGAGGCGGGTCAGTGGGTGGTCGACCAGGCGGTGCAGCTGCACGGCGGGATGGGCTACATGCGGGAGGCGGAGATCGAGCGGCACTACCGCGACATGCGGATCCTGCCGATCGGCGGTGGCACCTCGGAGATCCTGGCCGGGCTGGCGGCCAAGCGACTGGGGTACACCCGATGACCGTATTGACATCCACAGTGGACCCGACGGCTTCCGAGTGTGTCGCCAACCGCGAGGCCATGCTCGGCAAGCTCGCCGAGGTCGACGCCGAGCACGCCGAGGCGGTCGCGGGCGGCGGCGAGAAGTACGTGGCCCGTCACCACGATCGCGGCAAGCTGCTGGCCCGCGAGCGCATCGAGCTGTTGCTGGACCCCGACTCGCCGTTCCTGGAGCTCTCGCCGCTGGCTGCCTGGGGCAGTGACTACACCGTCGGCGGCAGCCTGGTCACCGGGGTCGGCATCGTCGAGGGTGTCGAGTGCGTGGTCATCGCGAGCGATCCGACGGTGCGCGGCGGTTCGACCAACCCGTGGACGGCGCAGAAGACCTACCGGGCGGCCGACATCGCCGCGCAGAACCGGCTACCGGTGATCAACCTCGTGGAGTCGGGCGGAGCGGACCTGCCGACCCAGAAGGAGATCTTCATCCCCGGCGGCCGGATCTTCCGCGACCTCACCAGGTCGTCGGCCTCGCGGGTTCCCACCATCGCGCTGGTGTTCGGCAACTCGACCGCGGGTGGCGCCTACCTGCCGGGGATGTCCGACTACGTGGTGATGGTCAAGGAGCGCGCGAAGGTGTTCCTCGGCGGTCCGCCGCTGGTGACGATGGCCACGGGGGAGGAGTCCGACGACGAGTCGCTGGGCGGCGCCGAGATGCACTCGCGCACCTCAGGCCTTGCCGACTACCTCGCCGTCGACGAGCAGGATGCGATCCGGATCGGGCGCTCGATCGTGCGCCGGCTCAACTGGCGCAAGCAGGGGCCGGGGCCCGTGACGCCCTACGCCGAGCCGCGCTACGACGCCGAGGACCTGCTCGGCATCGTCCCCACCGACCTGCGCACCCCGTTCGACCCCCGCGAGGTGATCGCCAGGGTCGTCGACGGCTCGGACTTCGACGAGTTCAAGCCGCTCTACGGACCCAGCCTGGTCACCGGATGGGCGACGTTGCACGGCTACCCGGTCGGCGTCCTGGCCAACGCCCAGGGCGTGCTGTTCAGCGAGGAGTCGCAGAAGGCCGCGCAGTTCATCCAGCTCGCCAACCAGGTCGACACCCCGCTGGTCTTCCTGCACAACACCACCGGCTACATGGTCGGCCGCGACTACGAGCAGGGCGGCATCATCAAGCATGGCGCGATGATGATCAATGCGGTGTCCAACAGCCGGGTGCCGCACCTGTCGGTCCTGATGGGTGCCTCCTACGGGGCCGGCCATTACGGCATGTGCGGCCGCGCCTACGACCCGAGGTTCCTGTTCGCGTGGCCGTCGGCGAAGTCGGCCGTGATGGGCCCGCAGCAGCTGGCAGGCGTGCTGTCGATCGTGGCCCGGCAGTCCGCGGCGGCGGCAGGCCGCGAGTTCGACGAGGCGGGTGACGCCGCGATGCGCGAGGCCGTGGAGAACCAGATCGAGGCGGAGTCGCTGCCGATGTTCCTGTCCGGGCGACTCTACGACGACGGAATCATCGACCCGCGCGACACCCGAACCGTGCTCGGCATGTGCCTTTCGGTCGTCCATAATGGACCGATCTCGGGCGCCGGTGGTTTCGGTGTCTTCCGGATGTGAACGCTCGGGGGCTCCGCACCCGGGGACCCCCGAAAAACAAACCCCGGGACCCCAAGAGGAGGGGCGGTGATCAGGAAACTGCTCGTGGCCAACCGCGGCGAGATCGCGCGGCGGGTGTTCCGCAGCTGTCGCGACGCCGGGATCGGCACGGTCGCGGTGTTCTCCGACGCGGACGCCGACGCCGTCCACAGCCGCGAGGCCGACGCCGCCGTGCGGCTGCCGGGCAGCACGCCGTCCGAGACCTACCTGCGTCCCGACCTGCTGCTCGACGCGGCGGCCGCCGCCGGCGCCGACGCGGTGCACCCCGGCTACGGGTTCCTGTCGGAGGACGCGGATTTCGCGCGCGGGGTCGAGGCGGCGGGGCTGACCTGGGTGGGGCCGCCACCGTCCGTGATCGCCGCGATGGGGTCGAAGATCGAGGCCAAGCGGCTGATGGCCGACGCCGGCGTGCCGGTGCTGCCCGAGCTCGACCCGGACGCCGTCACGGCGACCGACATGCCGGTGCTCGTCAAGGCCTCGGCGGGCGGCGGTGGTCGCGGGATGCGCGTGGTGCGGGCGCTGGCCGAGCTGCCGGGTGAGGTCGAGGCGGCGCGGGCCGAGGCCGCCTCGGCGTTCGGCGACCCGGCGGTGTTCTGCGAGCCTTACCTCGAGCGCGGCCGCCACATCGAGGTGCAGGTGCTGGCCGACGCGCACGGCACCGTGTGGGCGGTCGGGGAGCGGGAGTGCTCGATCCAGCGACGGCATCAGAAGGTGGTCGAGGAGACGCCGTCGCCGCTGGTCGACGCGCCGATGCGCGAGGCGCTGTTCGACGCGGCCCGTGCCGCGGCCCGGGCGATCGGTTACGTCGGTGCGGGCACCGTCGAGTTCCTCGCAGCCGAGGGCGGTCTCGATGGTTCGACCCTGCAAGCAGGTCTCACTGCCGATGGTTCGACCCTGCAAGCAGGTCTCACTCGATTCTTCTTCCTCGAGGCCAACACCCGACTGCAGGTCGAGCACCCTGTCACCGAGTGCGTGACCGGGCTCGACCTCGTCGCGTTGCAGTTGCGCGTCGCCGAAGGTGCTCCGCTCGTGAGTGGCGATGCGAGCTATAGCTCGCGGAATCACTCACAGGGCCACGCCATCGAGGCGCGGCTCTACGCCGAGGACCCCGCGCACGACTGGCGCCCGCAGAGCGGCATGCTGCACCGCTTCGCCGTGCCCGGGGTCGACGCCGAGTTCGCCGTCCCACCCGCCTACGGCGTGCGCCTCGATTCCGGTGTCGAGGACGGCTCGGTCGTCGGGGTGCAGTACGACGCGATGCTGGCCAAGATCATCGCCTGGGCGCCCACCCGCCAGGAAGCCGCGCGGCGGCTGGCTACCGTGCTGGCGGGTGCCCGCATCCACGGGCTGGTCACCAACCGCGACTTGCTGGTGCGGGTACTCCGCCACCCCGCGTTCCTCGTCGGTGACACCGACACCGCCTTCTTGGACCGCCACGGGCCGGCCGCACTCGCCGATCCGCTCGCGGGCAAGGAGATCGAGTCACTGTCCGCGCTGGCCGCGGCGCTGGCCGACGCCGCAGCCAACCGTGCCGCTGCGCGCGCCGGTGGCGGGCTGCCGAGCGGGTGGCGCAACGTCGCGTCGCAACCCCAGGTCAAGCGGTACGGCGAGATGGAGGTGCGGTACCGCATCGACCGAGACGGGCTGCACGCCGAGGACCACCCCGACGTCACACTGGTGGAGTCCGCACCGCAACGGGTCGTGCTGGACGTGGCGGGCGTGCGGCACCGCTTCGAGGTCGCGGCGTACCCGGGCCTGGTCTGCGTCGACTCACCGCTCGGGCCGGTATCGCTGGAGCCGGTGCCGCGGTTGCCCGACCCGTCCGCGCAGCTGCCGGCGGGCTCGCTGCTCGCGCCGATGCCGGGGACCGTGGTGCGGGTCGCGGTGTCACCGGGTGACGCCGTGACCGAGGGCCAGCCGCTGCTGTGGCTGGAGGCGATGAAGATGGAGCATCGTATCGCGGCACCGTCCGACGGTGTGGTCGCCGAGCTGCCCGTGGCGCCCGGGCAGCAGGTCGACGTGGGGGCGGTGCTGGCCGTGGTCGACGCGGGGACGGCGTGACCGGCACGCCGCAGCAGGAGCGGAGCCGGCTGACCAGGCAGCGGCTGCTCGACGCCACCGTGGCGTGCCTGGCCGAGCTCGGCTGGACCGGCACGACGGTGGGCGTCGTCGCGGAACGGGCGGGCGTGTCGCGCGGCGCGGCGCAGCATCACTTCCGGACCCGGATGGACCTGCTGTCCGCGGTGGTGGACGAGATCATCGACGTGCGGCTGACCGAGATGCGGCGGATCGCCGAGACCGCTTCCCGGCCGAGCACCGAAGCGGTGCTCGAGCGGCTGGCGGGGCTCTACTCCGGGCAGTTGTTCCGGGCGTTCCTGCACGTCTGGGTGGCGGCGTCGGTCGACGAGCAGCTGCGCGCCCGGGTGGTGCCGCTGGAGGCCCGGCTCGGCCGGGAGGCACACCGGCTGGCCGTCGAGCTGCTGGGTGCCGACGAGAGCCGCCCCGGCGTGCGTGAGACCGTGCAGGCCACGCTCGATCTCGCACGGGGGCTCGGTCTGGCCGCCCTGCTGACCGACGACAGCACCCGGCGCGCCCGCGTGCTGCGCAGCTGGGCGCCCGCCCTGGACGCCGCTCTCGGCCCCCACCCCGCAGTAGCCGCACCGCCCGCCCCGAGTGGCCAGCCGCGACGGTAGCGCTTCCCTTCGGCGGCAATGGTCGCCGTGCCTGGCAGGATGAGCGGACCGGGGTCGCCGTGAAGGGCACCCGCACGGCGTTCGACGCCGTGGATGTGCCCTTCCCGGCGACCGACCTGCGTCTGACGCCGTGGAGGTGCCCTTCCCGGCGGCCGACCTGCGATAGGGAAGGTACCGATATGACCGTGCTGGACAGGTTCCGACTCGACGACCGCGTGGCAATCGTGACCGGCGCGTCGTCCGGGGTCGGCGTGGGTTTCGCCAGGGCGCTGGCCGAGGCGGGCGCCGACGTGGTGCTGGCCGCGCGCCGCGAGGACCGGCTGGGACCGACCCGCGCGCTGGTCGAGAAGGCGGGCAGACGGGCACTGGGCGTGCGGACCGACGTGAGCGACCCCGAGGACTGCACGGCGCTCGTCGACGCGGCCATGGCGGAGTTCGGTCGGGTCGACATCCTGGTCAACAACGCCGGGATCGGCACCGCCTACCCCGCCACGCGGGAGACGCCCGAGCAGTTCCGCCAGGTGATCGACATCAACCTCAACGGCTGCTTCTGGATGGCGCAGGCATGCGGGCGGGTGATGCAGCCCGGCAGCTCGATCATCAACATCAGCAGCGTGCTGGCGCTGACCACCGCCGACCTGCCGCAGGCGGCCTACGCGGCGAGCAAGAGCGGGCTGCTCGGGTTGACCCGCGACCTCGCCCAGCAGTGGACCGGCCGCAAGGGTATCCGGGTCAACGCCATCGCCCCCGGGTTCTTCCGGTCGGAGATGACCGATCAGTATCCGGAGGGCTACATCGACAGCCAGCTGGGCCGGGTGCTGGTCGGGCGAACCGGTGACCCCGAGGAGCTCGCCGCCGCGCTCGTGTTCCTCGCCGGCGACGCCGCCGCATACGTCACCGGGACCACGCTGCCCGTCGACGGCGGGATGCTCACCAGCTGAGCCGGGCTATCGTCGGCACTCATGACCACCGATGCGGATGTGATCGTCGTCGGCGCGGGGCTGGCCGGCCTGGTCGCGACCGCGGAACTGGCCGAGGCGGGCCGGCGGGTGATCCTGGTCGAGCAGGAGCCCGAAGCCTCGCTCGGCGGGCAGGCGTTCTGGTCCTTCGGCGGCCTGTTCCTCGTCGACACGCCCGAGCAGCGGCGGTTGCGGGTGCGTGACTCGGCCGAGCTGGCGTGGCAGGACTGGCTGGGCTCGGCGGCCTTCGACCGGGACAGCGACCACTGGCCCCGCCGGTGGGCGCAGTCCTACGTGGACTTCGCTGCCGGCCCGATGCGCTCCTGGCTGCACGGCCACGGCGTCCGCTGGTTCCCGCTCGTGCAGTGGGCCGAGCGCGGCGGCTACCTCGCCACCGGGCACGGCAACTCGGTCCCGCGCTTTCACATCACCTGGGGAACCGGGCCCGGTATCGTCGAGCCGTTCGCGCGGCGGGTCCGGGAGGCGGCCGACCGGGGACTGGTGACGCTTCGGCTGCGCCACCGCGTCACGGGATTGACGGCCAGTGCGGGCACGGTCGACGGGGTGTCCGGCGACGTGCTGGCGCCCAGCACGGCCGCACGCGGGGTTCCCAGCGACCGGGAGGTCACCGGCGGGTTCGAGCTGCGGGCGCAGGCCGTCGTCGTCACATCGGGCGGCATCGGCGCCGATCACGACGTGGTGCGCCGCAACTGGCCGCCGCGTTACGGCACACCGCCGGAGCACATGCTCTCCGGGGTGCCGGATCACGTCGACGGCCGGATGCTGGCGGTGGTCGACGGCGCGGGCGGCCGGATCATCAACTCCGACCGGATGTGGAACTACCCGGAGGGCATCGCCAATCACTCCCCGATCTGGGGCCGCCACGGCATCCGGATCCTGTCCGGGCCGTCACCGCTGTGGCTCGACGCCCGCGGGCACCGGCTGCCGGCCCCGCTGTTCCCCGGCTTCGACTCGCTCGGAGCGCTCGAGCACATCGTCAAGACCGGCTACGGCCACTCGTGGTTCCTGCTCAACCAGCGCATCCTCGGCCAGGAGTTCGCGCTGTCGGGCTCCGAGCAGAACCCCGACCTGACCGGCCGTGACGTCCGCGGGGTGCTGCGGCGCGCGCTGCCGGGGGCGGTCGCGCCGGTGGAGGAGTTCGCCCGGCGCAGCCCCGAGTTCGTGTCCGGCCGCACCGTGGCCGAACTGGTCGACGGGATGAACGACCTGGTAGGGCAGCCACTGGTCGACGCCGCGGAGCTGGAACCGGCGATCCGCGCGCGCGATGGTCAGGTCACCTCGGGGCTGGGTAAAGACGCCCAGGTCATCGCGACGGCGGCGGCACGGCGGTTTCTCACCGACCGGGTGGTCCGGGTAGCCAGGCCGCACCGGCTGCTCGATCCCGCGGCCGGTCCGCTGCTCGCGGTACGGCTGTCGATCCTGACCCGCAAGACGCTGGGCGGGCTGGAGACCGACCTGGCCGGCCGGGTGCTGCAGGCCTCCGGGCAGCCGCTCGACGGGGTGTACGCGGCGGGGGAGGTGTCGGGCTTCGGCGGCGGTGGGATGCACGGTTACCGGGCGCTGGAGGGCACCTTCCTCGGCGGCTGCCTGTTCTCGGGCCGGGTCGCGGGCCGGGCCGCAGCCGCCGCGGTCGCCTGACGCGGCGCTGCGATCGACCGGGCGGGGGTTACGCGATCGGGCGTTCGGTGGGGGCGATCGGGTAGGGCAGGATGTCGCGTCCGGTGAGGTAGCGGTCGACCCCGGCCGCCGCGGCGCGACCCTCGGAGATCGCCCATACGATCAGTGACTGCCCGCGGCCCATGTCGCCGGTGGCGAACACGCCGTCCACATTGGTCATGTAGGAGGCGTCCCGCGCGACGTTGGTGCGCTCGTCGAGATCCACCCCGAGCCCGTCGAGCAGCGCGCCCTTGTCCGGCCCGACGAAGCCCATCGCCAGCAGCACCATGTCGCAGGCCAGCTCCTGCTCGGTGCCCTCGACGGGCTCGAAGCGGCCCTCCACGGAACGCACCTCCATCAGCTCCAGCCCCCGCAGCCGGCCCTGCGAGTCGCCGAGGAACCGGGTGGTGCTCACCGAGAACAGCCGCTCGCCGCCCTCCTCGTGTGCCGCGGACACCCGGTAGACCATCGGGTAGGTCGGCCACGGCTGGTTGTCGGCGCGGTGCTCCGGCGGTGTCGGCATGATCTCGAGCTGGGTCACCGACGCCGCGCCCTGCCGGTGGGCGGTGCCGAGGCAGTCGGCGCCCGTGTCACCGCCACCGATGATCACGACGTGGCTGCCCTCCGCGTGGAGGGGCGAGCGGTCGAGATCGCCCTCCTGCACCCGGTTGGCAGGCGGCAGGTACTCCATCGCCTGGTGGATGCCATCGAGATCACGGCCGGGGAGCTGCAGGTCGCGCGATGTGGTGGCGCCCCCGGCGAGCACCACGGCGTCGTGCGACGCGCGCAGCTGCTCGGTGGTCAGGTCGGTCCCGACGTCGACGCCGGCGCGGAACTCGGTTCCCTCGGCGCGCATCTGGTCGAGCCGCCGGTCGAGCCGGTGCTTCTCCATCTTGAACTCGGGGATCCCGTAGCGCAGCAGGCCGCCGATCCGGTCGGCGCGCTCGTACACCACGACGTCATGGCCTGCTCGGGTGAGCTGCTGCGCGGCGGCCAGCCCGGCAGGGCCGGAGCCCACCACCGCGACCGTCGTGCCGGTCTTGGCCGTGGGTGGCTGGGGTGCCACCCAGCCCTCCTCCCACGCGCGGTCGATGATCTGCAGCTCAACCTGCTTGATCGCCACCGGATCGTCGTTGATCGCCAGCACGCACGCCGACTCGCACGGCGCGGGGCACAGCGTCCCGGTGAACTCGGGGAAGTTGTTCGTCGCGTGCAGCCGCTCGATCGCATCGGCCCAGTCCTGCCGCCAGACCAGGTCGTTCCACTCCGGGATGAGGTTGCCCAACGGGCAACCCTGGTGGCAGAACGGGATGCCGCAGTCCATGCAGCGCCCGGCCTGGTTCTCGAGCCTGTCGCGCTCGAATCCTTGGTAGACCTCGCGCCAGTCCTTGATCCGGATGTCGACCGGACGCTTGCGCGGGTTCTCCCGCGGGGTCGTCAGAAAGCCCCTCGGGTCAGCCATGCGCGGCCTCCGTTTCCAGGGTCGGCCTAGCCATGGGCGGCCTCCATGATCGCTTCGTTGACGTCGCGGCCATCGCGCTCGGCCTCGGCCTGGGCGGCGAGCACCCGCTTGAAGTCCTTGGGCATGATCTTGCCGAATCGCTCGACGGCCATGTCCCAGTCGGCGAGCAGCCCGTGAGCCACCGTCGACCCGGTCTCGTCGTGATGCCGCTGGACGGCGTCGCGCAGGAAGGTCCGGTCGTCGTCGTCGAGCGGATCGAGATCGACCATTGCCTGGTTGACCCGCCCGGTCCGCAGGCCCAGCACGTAGGCGATACCGCCCGACATGCCGGCGGCGAAGTTGCGCCCGACCGGGCCGAGCACGACCGTGCGACCGCCGGTCATGTACTCGCAGCCGTGGTCACCGACGCCCTCGACGACGGCCAGCGCGCCGGAGTTGCGGACGCAGAACCGCTCGCCCACGACTCCGCGGATGAACGCCTCACCGGACGTGGCGCCGTAGAGGACCACGTTGCCCGCGATGATGTTGTGCTCCGCCGTGAAGTGCGCGTCCGGGTGCGGGCGCAGCGTGATCCGCCCACCGGACAGGCCTTTGCCGACGTAGTCGTTCGCGTCGCCGACCAGCCGCAGCGTGATGCCCCGTGGCACGAACGCGCCGAACGACTGGCCCGCCGAGCCGGTGAGCGTGACGTCGATGGTGTCGTCGGGCAGACCCTCGCCGCCCCACTTCCGGGTCAGCTCGGATCCGAGCATGGTGCCGACGGTGCGGTTGACGTTGCGCACCGGCAGGTCGAGCCGGACCGGGTCACCCGACTCGAGCGCACCCTCGCAGAGCTGGATCAACGTGTTGTCCAGCGCCGCGTCCAGGCCGTGGTCCTGCCGGCTGACGCAGTGCCGCGGCGCGCCCGGCTCCGGCTCGGGCACGTGCAGGATCGGCGACAGGTCCAGCCCGCCGGCCTTCCAGTGATCGACCGCGGGCCGGGCGTCGAGCATCTCGGTGTGGCCCACCGCCTCGGCGAGCGTGCGGAAGCCGAGCGCGGCGAGCTGCTCGCGGACCTGCTGCGCGATGAACTCGAAGAAGTTGACGACGTGCTCGGCCTGGCCGGCGAACTTCTCGCGCAGCTGCGGGTTCTGCGTGGCCACACCCACCGGGCAGGTGTCGAGGTGGCAGACCCGCATCATGATGCAGCCCGACACCACCAGCGGCGCGGTGGCGAAGCCGAACTCCTCGGCGCCGAGCAGCGCCGCGATGATCACGTCGCGGCCGGTCTTGAGCTGGCCGTCGGTCTGCACGACGATCCGGTCGCGTAGCCCGTTGGCCAGCAGCGTCTGCTGTGTCTCGGCCAGCCCCAGCTCCCACGGTGCCCCCGCGTGCTTGATCGAGGACAGCGGGGAGGCACCGGTGCCGCCGTCGTGCCCGGAGATGAGCACCACGTCGGCGTGCGCCTTCGCGACACCCGCCGCGACCGTGCCGACACCGACCTCGGAGACCAGCTTGACGTGCACCCGCGCCTGTGGGTTCGCGTTCTTCAGGTCGTGGATGAGCTGCTTGATGTCCTCGATCGAGTAGATGTCGTGGTGCGGCGGCGGTGAGATCAGTCCGACACCCGGTGTGGAGTACCGCGTCTTGGCGATCCACGGGTACACCTTCGGTCCGGGCAGCTGACCGCCCTCGCCGGGCTTGGCTCCCTGCGCCATCTTGATCTGCAGGTCGTCGGCGTTGACCAGGTACTCGCTGGTCACCCCGAACCGGCCGGCAGCCACCTGCTTGATCGCCGACCGCCGCCAGTCGCCGTTGGGGTCGACGGTGTACCGGTCGGCGTCCTCGCCGCCCTCACCGGTGTTGGACTTGCCGCCGAGGCGGTTCATCGCGATCGCGAGGACCTCGTGCATCTCCTTGGAGATCGAGCCGTAGGAGATCCCGCCGGTGGCGAACCGCTTGACGATCTCCGACACCGGCTCGACCTCGTCGATCGACACCGGTTCGCGCAGGCCGGTGCGGAAGGAGAACAGCCCGCGCAACGTCAGCAGCGCCTCCGCCTGCTCGTCGACGAGGTCGGTGTACTCCTTGAAGATCTCGTAACGCCCGGTGCGCGTCGAGTGCTGCAGCTTGAACACCGACTGCGGGCTGAAGACGTGCGGATCGCCCTCACGGCGCCACTGGTACTCGCCTCCGACGTCGAGCGCGCGGTGGTGCGGCCGCACCCCGTCGGCGGGGAATGCCTTGCGGTGGCGCTTGGCGACCTCCTCGGCCAGCACGTCGAAGCCCACCCCGCCGAGCCGGGAGGTGGTGCCGGTGAAGCAGGTGTCGATGACCTCGGCGCCGATGCCGATCGCCTCGAAGATCTGCGCGCCGGTGTAGGAGGCGACGGTGGAGACGCCCATCTTCGACATCGCCTTGCGCACGCCCTTGCCCAGCGCCTTGATCAGGTTACGGGTGGCCGTCTTGGCGTCGACCCCCTCCATGATGCCCCGCTCGGCGAGCTCCTCGACGGTGGCCATCGCCATGTACGGGTTGACGGCCGCCGCGCCGTAGCCGATCAGCAGCGCGATGTGGTGCACCTCGCGGGCATCCCCGGACTCGACGACGAGGCCGACCTGGGTGCGCGTCTTCTCCCGCACCAGATGGTGGTGCACCGCTCCGGTGAGCAGCAGCGACGGGATCGGTGCATGCCGCTGGTCGGCGCCACGATCGGAGAGCACGATCAGCCGAGCACCGTCCTCGATGGCCTCGGACACCTCGGAGCGGATCTCGTCGAGCCTGCGGACCAGCGCCTCGCCGCCGCCGTCGACCTCGTAGCGGCCGAGGACGGTCACCGCCTGGAAGTCCGGCCGGTCGCCGTCGTCGTCGACGTGGACGATCTTGGCGAGCTCGTCGTTGTCGAGGACCGGGAACGGCAGCACGATCTGGTGACACGACTCGGCCGCGGGGGCGAGCAGGTTGCCCTCGGAGCCCAGCGCCGAACCCAGCGCCGTGACCAGCTCCTCCCGGAGCGCGTCCAGCGGCGGGTTGGTGACCTGGGCGAACAGCTGGGTGAAGTAGTCGAAGAGCTGCCTCGGCAGGCTGGAGAACGGCGCCAGCGGCGCGTCGTTGCCCATCGAGCCGACCGGCTCCGCGCCGGTCGTCGCCATCGGCTGCAGCAACAGCCCCAGTTCCTCCTGGGTGTAGCCGAAGACCTGCTGGCGGCGCACCAGCGAACCGCGCGTCGGAACCTCCCGCTCCCGCTCGGGCAGGTCATCGAGCTGGATCAACCCCTCGTCGAGCCACTCCGCGTACGGGTGCTCGGCCGCGAGCTGGTCCTTGATCTCCTCGTCGTCGACGATCCGGCCTGCCGCGGTGTCGACGAGGAACATCCGGCCGGGCTCGAGCCGGCCCTTGCGCACGACGGTCGACGGGTCGATGTCGAGCACGCCGACCTCGCTGGCGAGTACGACCAGGCCGTCCTCGGTGACCCAGTAGCGGGCCGGGCGCAGGCCGTTGCGGTCGAGCACACCGCCGATCACGGTGCCGTCGGTGAAGGCCACGAGCGCGGGCCCGTCCCACGGCTCCATCAGGGTGTTGTGGAACTCGTAGAAGGCTCGGCGGGCCGGGTCCATCTCCTCGTGGTTCTCCCAGGCCTCCGGGATCATCATCAGCACCGCGTGCGGCAGCGGGCGCCCACCCATGTGCAGCAGCTCGAGCACCTCGTCGAACGACGCGGAGTCGCTGGCGCCGCGGGTGATGACAGGGTAGATCCGTTCGAGATCGCCGGGGAACAGGTCGGACGACAGCCGGCTCTCCCGCGCATCCATCCAGTTGCGGTTGCCGCGCAACGTGTTGATCTCGCCGTTGTGGGCGACGTAGCGGTACGGATGTGCCAGCGGCCACGACGGGAAGGTGTTGGTGGAGAACCGGGAGTGCACCAGCGCCAGCGAGCTGGTCACGCGGTCGTCGGTCAGGTCGGGGTAGAACGGCTCGAGCTGCGGCGCGGTGAGCATTCCCTTGTAGACGATGGTGCGCGCCGACAGGCTCGGGAAGTACACGTCGGCGTCGTGCTCGGCGCGCTTGCGCACGCAGAACGCGCGCCGCTCCAACTCCAGCCCGGTCGCGCCGGCGGTGTCGGCGGTGTCGTTGTGGGGAGCCAGGAACAGCTGCTTGAACGCCGGCATGGCCTCCCGGGCGCTGGGGCCGACGTCGTCGGCGACGACCGGGACCTCACGCCAGCCGAGCACACGCATGCCTTCTTCGGCCACGATCCGCTCCACCGCGCTGATCGCCTCGTCGCGGGGGGTGCCGTCGACGGGCAGGAAGGCCGTGCCCACGGCGTAGCCACCGGCCCGCGGCAGCGGGAAGCCCACGACCTCGCGGAAGAAGCCGTCCGGGATCTGGAACAGGATGCCTGCGCCGTCGCCGGTGTCCGGCTCGCTGCCGCGGGCACCACGGTGCTCCAGGTTGCGCAGTGCAACGAGGGCCTGCTCCACGATCCCGTGGCCGCGGCCCCCGGCGAGGTCGGCGACGACGGCCACCCCACAGGCCTCGTGCTCGAACCCTCCATCGTACAGGCCTGCTGTCGGGCGCTGGCTGGCCCGACGGCCCTGCAGGTCTTGCCATTCTTGGCGGGTAGAAGCCACCCGGCCCTCCCGTCGTCTCGGTGACACCTGCGCACGTAGGAGCACCGTCGCGCAACGCAGTACGGTACTCGACGGAGTCACCGGGACGGCATGTCTCGCGGCCCACAACTGCCGCCCACGGTGCCGCGCCCGACTCGGGGCGCGTGAAGATTCCTGCCTGCAAGGGACAGTTTAACCGCCCGGGACACCATGCTGGTGTCTTCGAGGTGAATGGGATGCAGGTGGGTGACACGCGTCATGTTCGCTCCGATGGAGCGGGTCGCACCGAGCGCTGCCCGTGTCGCAGCGTGACTGGGTTGGTCGCTCAGGTGGTGTCCGATCCATCAGACGGCCCACTACGGACCGACGCACTCGTCACCGCGGGTCGTGATGCTCCAGCGGATCGGTGCGACACGGTGACGGTTCAACCTGGAAGTGGCCGCTGGTCACCGTCGTAGACGAGCAGGCCGTCGGCACGCCTGCGCGCTGCATCGATCGGCCGGTGCTCGTCGAGGCGTCCGTCGGGCATGATGTGGCGGACCGTCGCGTCGCGGGCGAGTACAGCGAAGTCGGCGATCAGCCGCCGGTGACAGCGCCACCAGAGACTCTCGGAGCAGAGCACCGCGGTCGGCTCCTCGGCTGCGGCGGCGAGTAGCTCGCCGATCGCGGCCAGGAACTCCGCCGAGCGCATGTGCGCGGCGTAGCCGCCGAACGAGCGGTTGCGCAAGGCCGTGTCGGGCGAGTCCGCCGGGTCACGGCGCCACCCGCCGAGCCGCCGCTCCCAGCGGTAGTCGATGCCGTGCTCGGGTAGCCAGCGCGACATCTCGCCGCGCGCCACGTCCGGATTGCGGCGGCTGCCCGGCGCGGTCCGCACGTCGACCAGCGTCTCGACCCCGGCGCCCTGCAGCAGGGTGACGAGCTGCTCGCGGTCAGCGGTGCCGTGGCCGAGCGTGAACAGTGGCTGCGGCATGGCATCAGGGTGCGACCTCGATCGGGCCCTCGATCAGCCGGGGCTCGGGCTCGACGTCCGGGACGAACCACCGCGTCGTGCCGTCGGTGCGCGCGCCGGCGAACCGCCACCGCGCGCAGTGCGGTACCGCGACCGGGTAGATCGTGAGGAGGTGATCGTCCGGGCGGATGTGCAGCCGCAGGAAGCACTTGTGGTCTTGCACCGCGATTGCGGAGAACAACTCGTTGGTGTTGACGCCGAGCAGGTCGGCGATGCGCAGGTAGAGCGCGAAGACCAGCGGCCCGAGCAGCGCGCCCGCTACCGCCGCCCCGGTCAGGCCGGCCGCCTCACGCCACGGGCCGGGCAGGTCGGGAACAGCCCCGGCCAGCACGATCGCGCCGGTGAGCACGGCGACGTGCACCGCGGTGTGCCCGAGCCCCAGCGCGGTAGCCCGGCGCCTGCGGGCCGTCGAGAGCCGCGCGAACGCCACCAGGGCGGCCGTCACTCCGACGAGCAGTCCTGCCGTGAGCAGCGTGGGCACCGCACGCAGCTGCCCCGAGCCGGTCAGTGCGAGGACCGTCCGGGTGCCGGGCAACGCCAGCACCAGGTAGATCAGTGCTGTGAGCAGCCAGAAGAGCCCGCTACGGTAGACGCCCGCGACGATCCGCGACCGGAGTTCCCTCGACGTGCCGGCAGCCGGATACTGGCCGGCGAGCGTGTACGACGTCGGCGGGCTCTTGCCCGGGTCCGTGGACTCGGCCGGCGGCAGCTGCAGCGTCGGCCGCAGCCGATGGGTGGCCGACAGGTACGCGCCGCCCCCTCCCGCGGTGATCTTCTGCTGGTCGGCCGGACCCTCGTACCGCGCGTAGTGGTGGGTGTCGCCGGTCAGTGAGACGCGCAGCCGGGCGCGGTCGCCGATCACGTGGCGCTCGAAGAAGTTCAGCGTCGCGTAGGTGTCCGGGTGGTCGGGGCCCGCGTCGGTCCAGCTCGGCTTGGCCGAGACGAGGATGATCGCGTCCCCCTCGTCGAGGTCGGCAGCGCGGTCGGCGAAGAACTCGAGCTGCTGGGCGTCGATGTCGGTGCCGAGTGCGATGTCGATCGCCCACAGCCGCCACGGCCCCGGCAGGTCGAGCGCGAAGTAGCTGCGCGTCTGCTCGGTGCGCCAGCCGCCGATCCAGCGGCCCTGGCAGAACTGCTTGAGGAAGCTCGAAAGCCCGTCGTACCAGTCGTGGTTGCCGGGGATCGCGTACAGCCGCCGGGGATGAGGGGTCCAGGGCAGCATCGACCGGTAGGGCCCGACGAGCCGGTCGCGGTACTCCCGTACCGAGGCGTAGGGGTAGGCCTGGTCGCCGCCCATGACCAGGACCGACCCCGCGCGGGTGCGGTGCCCGGAAACGGTGAGTTCGGGCCGGGCGAGCACGCTCGCGACGGTGGCCGCCGCGTCGAACCCGTCCCCGCAGTCCGCGACGTAGTCGACCCAGCCCTCCCCGGTGTCGGACAGGTCGGTCGTGGTGACGGGCAGCACGGCCTGCGACTCGCGCCGGTCGATGAACTCCGCCAGCTTCGACGACGTCGCCGCCTGCAACCCGGTCCGCAGCAGCACGCCGGGTGACAGCCAACGCAGCCGCGGCCGGGGCACGAAGCCGATGTGGCGTGGCGCTGCGGAGGCGGGCCCGGCCTCGGGCCGGGTACCGGGGTCGATCGGTGTGGCCATGGGGGACGATCTTGCTGCTCGACCGTGTCCCGGCGCCAGTGGGGCACGAGACCCCGTTCCGGTTCCGAACCGGGCTCTGCGCGGGCTGCGAACCCCGTTCCGGTTCCGAAAACGGGGTTGTAGGCCCATGCTCCGGGTGGTTGAGGCGCGGTCGGATCGGGCATCCTCCGGCGGCGACAGCAGGAGGGAGCCAGCATGACCGATCCGGAGTCGACACCTCCGCAGCAGCAGGAGCCGCCGGGAAGCACCGGCGAGATGACCCCCCGACCCGGCGACGAGATGGCCGACTACACCGGGCGCGACCTGCTCGCCGGGCGCCTCGCGCTGATCACCGGGGGAGACTCG
Organism: Pseudonocardiaceae bacterium; assembly: GCA_009379815.1. Lineage (GTDB taxonomy): Bacteria > Actinomycetota > Actinomycetes > Mycobacteriales > Pseudonocardiaceae > WHSY01. Next base: position 23,503 of record WHSY01000027.1, on the reverse strand, counting down.
GGTATCGGCCGCGCGGTGGCGATCGCCTTCGCCAAGGAGGGCGCGGACGTCGCCGTCGCCTACCTGTCCGAGCACGACGACGCCGAGCACACCGCCGACCTGGTGCGAGCCACCGGCCGACAGTGCGTGCTGCTGCCCGGTGACCTCGCCGACTCGACGCACTGCCGGGACGTGGTCGACCAGACCGTGGCGCACCTCGGCGGTCTGGACCTGCTGGTGAACAACGTGGCCACGCAGGAAGCGACCTCGGGGCCGCAGGATATCTCCGACGAGGCGTGGCTCCGCACCTTCGACGTCAACATCCACAGCTTCTTCTGGATCACCAAGGCGGCGCTGGAACATCTGTCCGGTGGCAGCGCGATCATCAACACCGGGTCGGTGAACGGGCTGCGCGGCAACAAGAGCCTCATCGACTACTCCGCCACCAAAGGCGCGGTGCACTCGTGGACCTTCGCGATGGCGCAGGTGCTGGTCGACCGGGGCATCCGGGTGAACTGCGTGGCCCCGGGTCCGGTGTGGACGCCCTTGATCCCGTCGACGATGGGTGAGCAGAAGGTGGAATCGTTCGGCGGGCAGGTCCCGATGAAGCGGGCGGCGCACCCGGACGAGATAGCACCGTCGTACGTGTTCTTCGCCGCCGATCGGCTGTCGTCCTTCTACACCGGGGAGGTACTCGCGCCGATCGGCGGGGAGACTCTGCCGGGCTAGAAACCCGACCGGGTGCCACGCCGGGGGCCGCGGTCGCGGGCCGGGGCTGTCAGTCCTAGCGTGATGGCGCCCTGCACTACCCCTGCCCCGCAAGAGGAGGAACACGATGGCACTCGACGAGGACGACACGACGACCGCGGGCGGCTCGCACGGCCCGGCCGATGGTGGTGCCGACGGTGCCGCGGATGGTGGCGCTGGAGCCGACGGCGGTGCGGACGGCGGTGCCGACGGTGCCGCGGATGGTGGCGCTGGAGCCGACGGCGGTGCGGACGGCGGCGCGGACGGGGGAGCCGATGGCGGCGCGGACGGCGGAGCCGACGGCGGCGCGGACGGCGGAGCCGACGGCGGTGCCGACGACGGAGCCGACAGCAGCGCCGGCTGAAGTGACAACGACTGCAACCGGTGCCGGACGGTTCGTCGCGGACCGTCCGGCACCGGCGGCGCCCTGGTCTGCGTTGGCTCGATGCGTCACCGCCGACCCGGACACCTTCGCCGAGCACCACTGGGGGCAGCGGCCGCTGCTGTCGCGGCGCGGCGACCTGCCGGAGCGGTTCGACGACCTGCTCGACCTCGACGCGGTCGACGAGCTGCTGTCCCGCCGTGGGCTGCGCACCCCGTTCCTGCGTATCGCCCGCACCGGCGAGGTGGTCGACTCCCGGCAGTTCACCGGCCCGGGCGGGGCCGGCGCGGAGGTTGCCGACCAGGTCCGCGACGATCAGGTGGCGGCGCTGTTCGGCGAGGGCGCGACGATCGTGCTGCAGGGGCTGCACCGGATGTGGCCGCCGGTGATCGACTTCGTCACCCGGCTCGCCGAGGAGCTCGGGCACCCGGCGCAGGCCAACGCGTACGTCACCCCACCGTCCTCGCGAGGCTTCGCCGCACACTACGACGTGCACGACGTGTTCGTGCTCCAGCTGGCCGGTCGCAAGCACTGGACGGTGCACCCTCCGGTCCACCAGGACCCGCTGCGTGACCAGCCCTCGAGCCGCTACTCGAGCCAGGTCGCGGCGGCTGCCGAGCGCGAGTGGCCGCTGATCGACACCGTGCTCGAACCCGGTGACTCGCTCTACCTGCCGCGCGGTTACCTGCACGCGGCCACCGCTCTCGGTGAGGTCTCCGCGCACCTGACGGTGGGCATCCACACCGTCACCCGGTACGCGCTCGTCGAGGCGCTCGCCGTGCTGCTGGCCGATGAGCCCGAGCTGCGCCGCTCGCTGCCCCCCGGCATCGACGTCTCCGATCCCGAGCAGCTCGCCCCGCAGCTGCGGACCGTGCTCGACGTGCTCGCCGGTAGGCTGCACCGGGTGCCCGCCACCGATGTCGCCCGTCAGGTCCGGGAACGGGTGTGGACGGGTGGGCGGCCGGAACCGCTGCCGCCGGTGGCGCAGGCGACGCTCGCCGACGAGTTGCGGCCCGGGGACGAGGTGCGACGCCGCGTCGGGCTGGGGCACCGGCTGCACCCGGGCGGCGAGCAGCTGGAGCTCGAGCTACCGGACCGCACGCTGACATTGCCGGCCGGCACCGCAGCGGCGCTGGATGTGTTGCTCGACGGACACCCGGTCGCAGTAGACGAGCTACCGGGTCTCGACGAGTCCGAGCAGCTGGTGCTCGTCCGCCGGCTGCTGCGCGAGGGTGTGCTGGTGGCCGGCGCCGCGGGGCGCCGGTGAGCCAGCGCTGCGCCGAGCTCGCCCACGCGGAGGACGAACCGCGCCACGCCACTGCGCCGCCCGCCACGAGGTGGTTGCTCGTGGAGCACTCCGGTCCATGGGGGCGGCGCGCGCTGAGCGGATCCGGATTGGATCCGCAGGTGGCCACCGCCCTGGGCAGTTGGGCCGACCTGTCCGCCGGCCGGGTCACGCTGATCCGCAGGTACGGCAGCCCGCATCGCAGCGGGCACCGGCGCTGGTACCTCGCGGACTCACGGCCGGGGCACGAGATGGTGCGGGGCGGCAACTTCGGTGACGAGCGCGAGCTGCTCGACGTGCTCGACGGCGCAGCGCCGGGTGAACCGGTCGACGACCCGCTCTACCTGGTCTGCGCTCACGGCCGGCACGATGCCTGCTGCGCGGTGCGCGGACGCCCGGTCGCGGCGGCGCTGGCCACCGAGTACCCGGACCGCACCTGGGAGTGCAGCCACGTCGGCGGAGACCGGTTCGCGGCCAACCTCGTGGTGCTGCCGCACGGCTTCTACTACGGCCACGTCCCGGCGTCGGAGGCGGTGGCGCTTGCCAGGGCATACGACGAGGGCGTCGTCGAGCCGCGCTGGTTGCGCGGCCGGTCGTCGGTCCCGGCTGCCGTGCAGGCCGCGCAGCACCACGCCCGGCTCGCCACCGGCGAGCGGGGCGTCGATGCGTTCGTCCCGCGCGGTGTGGAGTCCGCGGGCCCGCAGGAGTGGCAGGTGCGGCTGCGCGGTCCCGACGGTGCCGACATGGTGCTGCGGGTCCGCGAGCAGGCGCGCGGGGTGGACCGCCCACTGACCTGCGCGGCCGTCGCACCCGGCCGCATCCGCAGCTTCGAGCTGGTGGAGCCGGCGGTGTGACCGGCGAGGAACCTGATTCTTGGCAGCCCGAGCGGGCGGAGCGGCCGTGACCGCTCCGCCCAGCGGTGTCTGCTCAAAAGGGCGGCGGAACGTCGTCGGGGTCGTGTGCTGGTACGGGTTGCGGTTCGGGTTCGGGTTCTGGTTCTGGTTCCGGGTCGTCGAGGATGGTGGAGTCTTGCCAGTCGTCGTCCGGGCGGACCCAGATGGGGTACAAGGGTCCGTCGCGAGGTAGGGGATCGGTCAGGGGTTCGATGACCGGTGGGGGCCGGACGGTGTAGGTGAGACCCAGACGGCTGGTCCATACGAACAGTCCGAGCTGAGGCTGGCATAGTTTCCAGCCGCCTTCATGCTTCACTCGATGATCATGACGGCAGGTGCCGCCGAGGTTGTGTTCGGTGCTGGCGCCGCCGTTGTGGTGGTCGACGGTGTGGTCGGTGTCGGTGCCGCGCGCGGGAGCACGGCACCCTCGGAAGGTGCAGAACCGGTCGCGGATCTTCACGTGGCGGTGTAACGCGGCGCCGGGGCCGCGACGGTCTGCGTCGCCGGCGAAGCGGTCGCCGGGGCGGGTGTCGTGGTCGCCGGACTGGCGAACCAGATCGGCGACGATCGCGGGCCACGGCCCGAGGTGGTCGCGGTCCTCGCCGGTCAGGGAGGCCAGGGTGGTGGCGGGGACGTCGAGTTCGACGATCCCGCCGCAGCGCCCGGCGCCGCGGTGGCTCGTGCCGGCTGGTCGGGCGCGGGTGATCCCGCAACACAGCAGCCGGCCCTGGTCGTCGGTGATGGCGTAGTGCCACTGGGCTCGGGTCAGCGTGGTGGCCAGGTCGCGGGCCAGGTCGGCGTGGACGGGCCCCCAGCCGGCGAGCTCGCCGGGGTAGTCGTCGCGGCCCAACAGGGTCGACAGCCGCAACCGCAGCTCGAGGCCGGTGCTGTGGGGGCTGCCGCCGGCGGTCGGGCCGCTGACCGGGCCGGGCGGGCCGCCGTCACCACCACCACCGTCGCCGGGCGGGCCGCCGTCACCACCACCACCGTCGCCGGGCGGGCCGCCGTCACCGCTGTCGTCACCGCTGTCATCGGCGGGGCCGTCACCGTTGTCGACGGGACCGCCGCCGGTCGGCTCGGTGGCTGCTGTGGCGCGGAGTACGGCCAGAATCGTCGGGTCGTCGAGGCCGGTGTAGGTGCCGTCGGTCATGCCCAGGTACAGCTCGGCGCGGATGTGGTCGATGGGGCGGGCATCGCCGGCGTGCTTGGCGGCCTTGGCCAGGGTGTCGATTCGGGCGCTGGCGGCGGCGACCCGGTCGACGGGCAGGTTGTACCCGGACAGGTTCGCCGTCCCGTCGGGGTTACGGCGCCCGACGACCTTGCGGTCGGCCAGGGCCTGCTCGTAGCGGTGCCGAGCCCACTCGGGGTCGAGCGCGATGGCATGCTTCTTGATCAGGTCGACGAGTTCGCCCGTGGTGACCTCACCGGCCCGGGACAGCAACGCGTCGCACAGCGCGCGGGCGTGGTCCCTGGACAGTTCGGCGGTCCAGTCGGAGAAGATCCGGGCGCGGGGCTCGTCGAGGAGCCCGGCATCCAATGCCGCGTGCACCGCGGGAAGGCGGGTGATCAGGTCATAGGCCAGCCCGAACTGCGTCTCGGCCGCCCGGCGGGTCCACACCAGGGCAGCGCGGATCTCGTCGGCGGCGAACTCGTCTGGCACCGCGCGGCGGGGTAGCTCGTCGTCGGGACCCATGTCGCACAGCCCGACCTCGACCATGGCCGTCATCAGGTGGGCCCGCTCGTGGCTGACCTGCCGGCAGCGGGCCTGCATCACCAGCACACAGTCATAGCCCGACAACCTCGACGGGTCGATACCGGCCAGCACGGCCGACAGCTGCGGGCCGGGCGGAATCTCTGCCAGCCCCTCCGGAATCGCCTGCCGCGTGGTCACCGGATCACGCTATGACACAACACCGACAAAAACGGACCGCAGGATCAGGGAGCCGGCAGAGCCCGGTGCCCGCGTCTGCGCGGCGACGTGGTGACAGGCAGCGGCACTACTCCCGTTCGGGTACTCGCGGGTCACCGATCAGCGTTCGCAACTGGGCGAACAGCTCGCCGCGGCTCGTCGACCCGAATCGCTGGCGCATCCGCGCCACGTGGTGCTCCACGGTCTTCGCGGAGATGAACAGTCGCTCGCCGAGCTGCCGGTAGGTCAGGCCTGCCAGCACCAGTCCGGCCACCTCGCGCTCGCGGCCGGTGATCGCGCCGTCCTGTGCCGCAGACGGGCGAGGCGCAGGCGGTGTGGCGGCGGCAGCGACGGTCGCGTCCGTCGTGTTCCGCAGCGACCGGGCACAGCCCAACAGCCCGACCATCGCCCTCCGGTCGGGGGTGCGCAGCGCGGCCTGACCCGCCAGCCGGGCGGCGTCCCAGTCCACGCCCACCGTCTGCAGGCCGCGCGCCGCGGCCTCCATCGACACGGCGTCGACGTCACCCGCCAGCAGCCGGATCCAGCTTGCTGCCGCCGCCGCGAGGGTGGCCGCGTACCGGCTGCCGGTTGCGAGGCCGGACCGGACTCAGGCCTTGGGCCCACCGGCGACGTAGATCACCTGGCCGGAGACGAACCCGGCCTCCTCACGGACCAGGAACGAGACCGTCGCGGCGATGTCTTCGGGCTGGCCCGACCTGGCGACGGGGATCTCCGCCGCACGCGCCTTCTCGAACTCCTCGAACTCGACACCGATCCGCTCCGCGGTCGCCTTCGTCATGTCGGTGACGATGAAGCCCGGCGCGATCGCGTTGACGGTGACCCCGAACTTGCCCAGCTCGATCGCCAGCGTCTTGGTGAAGCCCTGCAGCCCGGCCTTGGCCGTCGAGTAGTTGACCTGCCCGCGGTTGCCCAGTGCCGAGACGCTGGACAGGTTCACGATGCGGCCCCACTTCGCGGCGGTCATGTGCTGCTGCACCGCCCGGCTCATCAGGAACGACCCGCGCAGGTGCACGTTCATCACGCCGTCCCAGTCCGCGTCGGTCATCTTGAACAGCAGGTTGTCCTTGGTGATCCCGGCGTTGTTGACCAGCACGGTCGGCACGCCGAGCTCCTCGGCGACCCGTGCCACTGCCGCGTCGACCTGCTGCGAGTCGCTGACGTCGACGCCGACGGCCAGCGCGCGGCCACCGTCGGGCTCGATGGCTGAGACGGTCGTCTTGCAGGCGTCCTCGTCGAGATCCAGCACGCCGACGGCGAAGCCGTCCCGGGCAAGCCGCTTGGCGGTGGCAGCTCCGATGCCGCGAGCGGCTCCGGTGACGATCGCGGTGTGCGGGGCCGACGAGGTCACGGCTTCTCCTGCCACGTTGGGGTGCGTTTCCGGGCGTCGCGGCACACTAACGTGCGACACCGTCCCGGTCGTCCTCGAGGTGAGCGCTGTCACTGCCCCGAGCTGCAGGCCCCGTGCGCTACTCGCCCGCCGCGTGCCTCCCACCCCGCGGTGCGGGAAGCTCGCCGTCGTGGATACGCCTGGCCTGCTCGGCGATCCCGTGCGTGACGCAGGGCCACTCAGCGGAGACGCCCTGCTCGTTGCGGCATGCTTGGCAGCGTCCCCAGTCGTCTGGACGATGCTCGGCGAGTACTCGCCGCCACACGTCCGGCATCCCCGACATGACTTCCGCCATGGCCACGATGGTCACCTTTCCACGGGGTCCGGCAGGTGCGGACCATGATGGCCCGCTACCCCGCGTGCGTTCCGACAGGGGTCGGCGACCCGCCGTGTGTCACCCGAAGGAGCGATGATAAAGAGCCGCTCCGGGTCGCAGTAGTGTAAGGCGATGACCAACCGGCGCCTGCTGCTGGTGCACGCCCACCCCGACGACGAGGCGTCCTCGACCGGCGCCACGATGGTGCACTACGCGCGGCAAGGTGTCGCCGTCACGCTCGTCACCTGCACCCGGGGTGAGCTCGGCGAGATCGTCGCGGCCGACCTCGCCGGGCTGCAGGAGGACGGCCCGGACGGACTCGCCCGCCTCCGGGAGCGCGAACTCGCCGATGCGCTGGGCGTGCTCGGCGTGCACCACCACCACTGGCTCGGCGGCGCCGGGCGATGGCGGGACAGTGGGATGGCGGGCGCCCCGTCCAACGACGCGCCGGAGGCGTTCGTGAACGCCGAGTCGGGCGAGGCCGTCCGCGCGCTGGTCGGGGTGCTGCGAGCCGAACGCCCGCACGTCGTGATCACCTACGACGGCAACGGCGGGTACGGCCACCCCGACCACATCCAGGCACACCGCGTGACGATGGCCGCGCTCGACCCGGCGGCCGACGCGGCCTACGAGCCGGAGCTGGGGCGGCCGTGGCAGGTGCCGAAGACCTACTGGTCGGCGATCCCGCGCGCCGTCCTGCAGCAGATCGTCGACGCCGGGGTCGCCCCGTCGCTCGACGACCTGCCGGCCGGCACCCCGGACGAGGAGATCACCGCAGCCGTCGACGGACGCGAGCACCTCGACGTCAAGATCGCGGCGTTGCGCGCGCACCGCAGCCAGGTCGATCTCGACAACGGCCTGTTCGCCGCCGTCACCGACGTCCCGGAGTTCGCCGTCGAGCACTACGTGCTCGGTCGCGGGCAGCGGGGCGCGGGATCCGGCCCGCACGGTTGGGAGGACGACCTGTTCGCCGGGATCGAGGGGTGACGGCCGCGCAACCGCGCCCGGGACGTGCGCGGATCCACGCGGCACTGCGGGCGTTCCCGCGCCGGGCCGAGGCTGCCGACGGCCACCGCCCGGCCGCGGTCGCCGTCACGGTGGTCGCCGGGCCTGCGGTGTTGCTCACCCGGCGGGCCTCCTCGCTGCGCGCGCATGCCGGGCAGTACGCGCTGCCGGGGGGAAGGGCCGACCCCGGTGAGACCTCCCTGCAGGCCGCCCGCCGGGAGCTGGCCGAGGAGCTGGGCATGGAGCTGGCGCCCGGCGCCGTGCTCGGGCTGCTCGACGACTACGTGACCCGCTCCGGCTATGTCATCACCCCGGTGGTGCTCTGGGCGGGTGATCACACGGGCCCGCTGCGGCCGCGCGAGGCGGAGGTGGCCGAGGTGTTCCGTATCCCGTTCGCCGATCTCGACGTCGAACCGCAGTTCGTCGCCATCCCGGAGTCCGACCGGCCGGTGATCAGGCTGCCGTTGCGTGGTGGGTACCTGCATGCGCCCACCGCTGCGGTGCTGCACCAGTTCCGCGAGGTCGTGCTGGGTGGCAGGCACACCCGCGTCGCGCATCTGGAGCAGCCGGTCTTCGCGTGGCGGTGACAGCCGGGCGGGGCTACCCGTCAGACTGACCGTATGGCGGAGCACCGGGTGACGCGGCCGCGCCGGCGGCTGTCGTCACAGGCGCGACGCGAGGCGCTGCTGGTCGCGGCGCGCGAGGAGTTCAGCCGTCGCGGTTACTACCTGACGCAGATGGAGCACGTCGCCGCCGCGGCCGGTGTCAGCAAGGCACTGGTCTACCAGCATTTCCCGAGCAAGGACGAGCTGTTCGCCGAGGTCTCCGCCCAGGTCGTCGACACCTTCGTCGCCCGGCTGCCCGACGTGCTCGGCGACTCGCGCGACGCGCTGACCGCGTGGCGCGGTGCGGTCGGCCTGCTCGTGGACCTGGTGGAGGACAACCCGCACGCCTGGACGCTGGTGGCCCGGCACCTGGCCGATCCCCACCTGGGTGGGGTGCTGCGCGGGATGCGCGAGCGCCTCACCGAAATCTTCGCGGGGCTGCTCGCCGGCTTCTACGAACCCGAGAAGGCCGGGTCCGACCACCCGCCGGAGCAGGTGCTGCGGGCCGCGACGCTCACCGTCCAGCAGCTGATCGGTGCGCTGCAGAGCCTGCTGTCCTGGTGGCTGGAACACCCGGAGGTGCCGCGCGCGCAGGTCGAGGCCTCCGCCGTCGAGTTCGGATGGCTGGGGCTCGACAGGTTGCGCCGCGGCGAGCACCTGTGAGTGGCCCTGCCCTGTGAGTGGCGATGCGAGTCATGACTCGCATCGCCACTCACGACCTGTCCACAGGGTTGTTTGTGACTGACGAGTCAGTTACGGTTGCCGCATCCGGCTCTCCGGCGCCGAGGAGGTACGCGATGACCACGACCGACACTCCACCGCGCCGTGAGGTGACCGCGGGCCGGCTGCTCAAGACCGCGGCCAGGCACTCGTACGATCCGGACGTCGACATCGACTGGGACGCACCGCTGGCCGGGGACCGGTACTTCCACCCGCCGCACCGCAGCTCCCTGTACGGCACGCAGCTCTGGGAGCGGATGAGCGAGGCTCAGCGCATCGAGCTGACCAAGCACGAGACCGCGAGCATCGCCTGCATGGGGATCTGGTTCGAGACCATTCTGATGCAGATGCTCATCCGGCATGCCTACGACACCGATCCGGCCACCGCGCACACCCGGTTCACCTACACCGAGATCGCCGAGGAGTGCCGGCACTCGAAGATGTTCGCGCGGATGGTCGAGAAGTTCGGCTGCCCCGGCTACGGGACCGGGCCGGTGGTCCACCATCTCGGCCGCGCGTTCAAGGCGCTGTCCAACGGGACGCTGACCTTCAGCGCCACGATGTACGTCGAGGAGATCCTCGACGCGCTGCAGCGCGAGATGATGGCCGACGAGACGATCGAGCCGATCCCACGCGAGGTGTCGCGGGTCCACGTCATCGAGGAGGCCCGCCACATCCACTTCGCCCGTGACGAGCTGCTGCGGCAATGGCCGAAGCTCGGCCGTGGGCAGCGGGCGGTGAGCCGGCTCGTGCTGGGCGTGGTCGTCTACCTCGCCACCACGCGCCTGATCGACCCGAAGGTCTACGCCAACGCCGGCCTCGACGTCGACGAGGCGGTGCGCACCGCCACCGCGAACCCGCACTGGCGGGAGTCGAAGCGCTTCGCCGCCCGCAAGATCACCACATTCCTCGGCGAGCAGGGGCTGATCAAGGGCCCGGGCCGGATCTTCTGGCGACGGGCAGGTCTGGTCGACTGACCCGGTCGTCGCGCGCGGGCGGGCACACTGAGCCCATGACGTTGACGATGTCCGGGCGCCCGCTGTCGAGCGCCCCACCCGAGACAGTGAACTACCGCCTCGACGCCCCGAAGCACCGGTTGCTGTTCGACCCGTTCCCGCGTCGGGTTCGCGCGATCCTCGGCGCGCGGACGGTGCTCGACTCCACTCGCGGCATGCTGCTGCACGAGAGCAACCTGCTGCCGCAGCTCTACGTGCCACGCGAGGACGTGGCCGAGGATCTGCTCTCGCCCACCGCCCATACGACGCACTGCCCGTTCAAGGGCGACGCCACCTACTGGTCCCTGGTGTCCGGGCAGCATACGGCCGAGAACGCGGTGTGGGCGTACGACGAACCGATGGACGACGCCGCATGGCTGCGCGGGTACGTCGCGCCGTACTGGCGCTCGATGGATGCCTGGTTCGACGAGGACGAAGAGGTCTTCGGGCATCTCCGTGACCCGTACCATCGTGTGGACGCCCGGCCCAGCAGCCGGCACGTGCGGGTACTGGCCGGCGGCGAGGTGGTCGCCGACACCTACCGCCCGGTGCTGCTGTCGGAGACCGGCCTGCCCAACCGCTGCTACGTTCGCCCCGAGGACGTGCGCACCGAGCTGCTCGAGCTGTCCGCCAAGCACACCGTCTGCCCGTACAAGGGCACGGCCTCGTATCGCAGCCTGCGTACCTCCGGCGGGCTGATCCAGGACGCCGTGTTCACGTACCCGGAGCCACTCGACGGCGCGCGCGCCGTCGCCGGGCTGCTGTGCTTCGTCGCTGACGGTGTCGAGACCCGGGTGGACGGCGCGTAGTGGGTGCGGTTGCGCAGCCCCCGAACGGATGAGATCAGCGGGTAGACTCGACTCAGTGCGCCCGATTTGTCTGGTTTATCGATCCGTGGAAACTGCGCTCTTGAGCCATGGCGGCCCAGGCAGTGGGATCGGTGACAGCGGCGGGCCGTGATCACGCGGCCCGCCTGGACGAGGAGGTGCTGGAGTGAAGGCCGTCCGGCTGCACGCCTATGACAACAAGCCAGTCGTCGAGGATGTCCCGGAGCCCGCTGCGAAGGGCCCGCTCGACGTCGTCGTCCAGATCGGCGGTGCGGGCGTCTGCCGCACCGATCTGCACATCATCGAGGGCCAGTGGGCTCCGAAGACCGGTGTGGCGCTGCCGTACACGATCGGCCACGAGAACGCCGGTTGGGTCCGTGAGGTCGGGCCCGCGGTCACCAACGTCGTCCCTGGCGACACCGTGATCCTGCACCCGACGCCGACCTGCGGGCTGTGTCGTGCCTGCCGCGCGGGCGAGGACATGCACTGCGAGAACAACGCCTTCCCCGGGATCGACACCGACGGTGGGATGGCCGAGTACCTGCTCACGTCGGCCCGCGCCTGCGTCAAGCTCGACGCGACGACCCGGCCCGAGGACGTGGCGGCGCTGGCCGACGCCGGTATCACCGCCTACCACGCGGTGCGCAAGGCCGTGCCGCTGCTCTACCCCGGCACGGTCTGCGTAGTGGCCGGTGCCGGCGGTCTCGGGCACATCGGGATCCAGTGCCTGACCGCGCTGACCGCCACCACGATCGTCGTGGTCGACAAGAACCCGGAAGCGCTCAAGCTCGCCGAGCAACTCGGCGAGCTCACCGTGCTCACGCTCGGCCTCGGCATCGGCGTGACGAGCGCAGCCTTCAGCCTCATCAACGCGACACTCCTCGCCCGCTTGCCCGTCTCCGACGGCGCGCCCGGTGTCGGCTCCCCCTGTGCCACGTCCTCGGGCCGCTGGCCGGACAGCGACCCGTAGTCGGGCGCCGTGGCGACGGCGAAGTAGACGTCACCACCCGCGGCGTAGGCGTGCCCGCGCTCGACCAGCCGCTCGATCAGCTCGATCATCTGCGTGATGTGCCCGGTCGCGCGGGGCAGCGCCGACGGCGGCAGGCAGCCCAATGCGGCGTAGGCGGACTCGAAGGCGCGCTCGTGGGTGGCCGCCCACTCCCACCACGGCCGGCCCGCCGCGGCGGCCTTGGCCAGGATCTTGTCGTCGATGTCGGTCACGTTACGGACCAGCAGGACGTCGTGACCGGTGGCGACCAGCCAGCGATGCAGCACGTCGTAGTTCAGCGCGGAGCGCACATGCCCGATGTGCGGCACACCCTGCACGGTGGCGCCGCAGACGTAGATCGACGCCGTGCCGCGACGCAGCGGCACGAAGTCGGCCAGGCTACGGGTCGCGGTGTCGTACAGGCGCACCCCTCGATCGTCCCAGATCCGGCCGTGGCCCGTCGCTCACACCCCGGCATGGTGCAGAATCCCCTCCGTACGGAGACTGGCGCCGGCGTGAGCGACGTCATACGGTCAGGTACGAATATCTACACACCACCCGCGTGGGAGGAAGCCGATGAAGACACGAGGCGCCGTCGTACGGCAAGCGCCCGGCAAGTTCGAGGTGGTCAACCTCGAGGTCGACGCGCCCCGCCAGGGCGAGCTGATGGTCAAGATGGCCGCGTCCGGCTTGTGCCACTCCGACGACCACGTCGCCACCGGCGACATCCCCGTCGGGGTGTACCCGTTCTGCGGCGGTCATGAGGGCGCGGGGATCGTCGAGCAGGTCGGGCCCAACACCCGCGGCTTCCAGGAGGGCGACCACGTCGTCTTCTCGTTCCTGCCCGGTTGCGGCCGCTGCCGCTGGTGCGCCAGCGGCTACCAGAACCTCTGCGACCTGGGCGCCGGGCTGCTCGCCGGGTCACGCTGGGACGACCCGACCGACTTCCGGATGAGCCTGGACGGCGCACCGGTCGGCCAGATGTGCGGCATCTCCACCTTCTCCGAGCACACCACGGTCGCGGTCGAGTCGGCCGTCAAGATCCCCGAGGACATCCCGCTGGACAAGGCATGCCTGGTCGGCTGCGGCGTCGGTACCGGCTGGGGTTCCGCGGTCAACTCGGCCGAGGTGAAGGCGGGCGACACCGTGATCGTGATGGGCGTCGGCGGGATCGGTATCAACGCAGTGCAGGGCGCCGCGCACGCCGGCGCCTCCCAGGTCATCGCTGTCGACCCGATCGCGTTCAAGCGGGAGAAGGCGATGGAGCTCGGCGCCACCCACGCCGTCGGGTCGATGGAGGAGGCCACCGAGCTGGCCAAGGGCTTCACCAACGGCCAGGGTGCCGACTCGGCGATCGTCACCGTCGGCGTCACCAAGCCCGAGCACGTGGGGCAGGCGTTCAGCGCGATCCGCAAGGCGGGCACCGCGGTGGTCACCGGACTCGGCGACATCACCGAGGTCGGCGTGCCGATCGCGATCAGCGAGCTGACGCTGTTCCAGAAGCGGCTGCAGGGCGCGTTGTTCGGCGACTCGAACCCGAGCACCGACATGCTGAAGATGCTGCGCCTCTACACCGAGGGCAACCTCAAACTCGATGAGCTGATCACCAAGACCTACTCGCTCGAGGACATCCAGCAGGGCTACGAGGACATGCACGCCGGCAAGAACATCCGCGGCGTCATCGTCTACAACTGACCGGGTGCACCCCGAACCCGGAGCGTCGGCCGACCCGTCGTCGAACGGGTCGGCCGCGCCCCTCCCCGAGCCCGGTCCACTGCCGGTGCCGCAGATGGTGGCCGCCGCCCGCGACGACGTGGTGGGCCGGGTCCGCGACATCGAGGTGATCGCCGCCGCGCTGGGCGCCGGCCGCAGCGTGCTGATCGAGGGCCCGCCCGGCACCGGCAAGACCACGCTGCTGCGGGCACTGGCGGCCGGGGCCGCGGTCCCGCTGCTGCTCGTCGAGGGCAACGCCGAGCTGTCACCCGCCCGCCTCGTGGGCCATCACGACCCGTCCCGGGTGCTGTCCGAGGACTACCGGCCGGACAACTTCGTCCCCGGTCCGCTGACCCGCGCGATGACCGCCGGCGGGCTGCTCTACGTCGAGGAGCTCAACCGCGTCCCCGAGGAGACGCTCAACGTGCTGCTCGGAGTGCTGTCCGAGCGGCGGATGCACGTGCCGCGCTACGGCGTGGTGGACGCGGCGCCGAGCTTTCGCCTGGTCGCGGCGATGAACCCGTTCGACGCCGTGGGCACCGGGCGGATCACCCCCGCGCTCTACGACCGTTCCTGCCGGGTCGGGGTGGACTACCAGTCGCTCGAGGAGGAGACGGCCATCGTGATCGGCCGCGGCGCCGGTCCCGACGGGCTGGTCGCACGGTCGGTGCGCGCGGTGCGAGGCAGCCGGGGCCACGTCGACGTCCGCATCGGCTCTTCGGTGCGCGGCGCGCTCGACACCGTCGCGGTGGCGGCCGAGCTGACCGTGCTGCGCGGTGAGCAGCACCCGTCGGAGCAGACCGGGCTCGACGCCGCGCTGTCCGCGCTGACCGGGCGGATCACCCTTGCCGAGGGCTGCGGGCGGACCCCGGAGGACGTGGTCACCGAGATCTGGCAGGTTGCGGGGCAGGATCCGGGAAAAGCCTGACGCCGCCGGGCGACAGCACTGACGACGGCAGTGCCGCGCCGCCCCCGACCTCCGGCGGCAAGGAGCCGATCACCGATCCTCGCGACGTGGCGCAGCTGCTGCGAGAGCAGTCGCGCCGCACCACCGGCCGTGACGAGCTCGCCGCCCGCCACCCCGACCTGCAGCGGGTCTCCCCCCGGGTCGGGCAGCTCGACGCGGCGCAGCTCGCCGCCGCGCTGCACGAGGATCCCGACGCGGGCGTGCGGCTGCTCGCCGACCTGACCAGGGCGACCGACGAGTCGCTGCGGGCGCAGGTCCGGCGGCTGGCCGCCCGGCTGCTGCTCGCACCGCCCCGGCCAGCACAGGACGACCGTTCCGGCACGGGGCGGCTGGCCACCGTCAGCGAGCCCGGGCTCGACCTCGACCTCGACGCCACCCTCGAGCGGTTCGCCGAGCACCCCCGGCTCCGCGCCGACGACCTGCGCTGGCGAGGCTGGCGGCGGCCTGCCCCGGCCTACGTGCTGCTCGTCGATGCCTCCGGGTCCACCACCGGCGCGCCGCTGGCCACCGCGGTGACGACCGCGGCGGCACTGGCCGGTCGGCTGCGCCCCGGCGACGAGCTCGGCGTCGTGGCGTTCTGGTCGGCCGCGGCCGTGCTGCGGGACCTGCGCAGCCCGGCACCCGCGAGCACGGTGCTCGACGCGCTGTTCGACCTGCAGGGCGGCGACACCACCGATCTCGCGCTCGGGCTGCGCACCGCGCTGGCCCAGGCGGCGCTGGCGGCCACACCACGGCGGGAAGTTCTCGTGCTCACCGACGGGATGGCCAACACCGGCACCGACCCGCTCGTGGTCGCCGCGGACGCGGCCCGGGCAGGCTGCCGGGTGCACGCGCTGGCACTGTCCGGCGAGCCCGACGCGGTGGTGGCCTGCGACCGGCTCGCAGCCGCAGGCGGTGGCCGCAGCGCCCCCTTGCTGCGCCCGTCGCAGGCTCCGGGCGCGGTGGCCCACGTGCTGCGCCCGTGAGCTGCTGCGCAGCTCGTGAGTGGCGATGCGAGCCGTGGTTCGCATCGCCACTCACGAGCTGCGCAGCAGCAGAACGGTCGCGACGGCCGCGAGACCCTCGCCGCGGCCGGTGAGGCCGAGACCGTCGGTGGTCGTACCGGACACCGTGACGGGTCCGCCGAGCGCCGCGGAGAGCACCTGCTGCGCCTCGTCACGGCGGGTGCCGATTCGCGGCGCGTCGCCGATCACCTGCACCGCGGCGTTGCCGAGCACCCAGCCGGCTGCGGCCAGCCGGTCGCGGACCCCGCCCAGCAGCTCTGCACCGTGGGCACCCGACCAGCGCGGCTGCCCGGTGCCGAACACCGCGCCGAGGTCCCCGAGACCGGCGGCCGACAGCGCGGCGTCGCACAGCGCGTGCGCGGCGACATCGCCGTCGGAGTGGCCGGCGCAGCCGTCGATGCCAGGCCAGTGCAGCCCGGCCAGCCAGCAGGCACGGCCGGCGCGGATCGGATGCACGTCGGTGCCGATGCCGACCCTCACGGCGCACCGGCCACGGCCTCGGCGACCGCCAGGTCGAACGGTGTCGTGATCTTGAAAGCACGCGGATGCCCGGCGACCGTGGTCACCGCCTCCCCGAGCCGCTCGACCAGCTCGGCATCGTCCGTGGCGTGCCCGCCGCCTGTCGCGTACGCCCGGCGCAGCAGGTCGGCGTCGAAGCCCTGTGGGGTCTGCGCGACCCGCAGCACCGCACGGTCCACCGTGGTGATCACGGTTCCGTGGTCGTCGACCTGCTTGACGGTGTCGCTGCACGGCAGTACCGGCACGACCGCGCGGTGACCGGCCCGGACCGCGTCGACCACGGACCGGATCACCGAAGGGGGGATGAGGCACCGTGCCGCATCGTGCACCAGAACGATGTCGGCATCCGTCACGGCCTCGAGCGCGGCACGCACCGAGTCGGACCGCTCGGTGCCACCGGTGACGATGCGGACGCGTTCGGTGACGTCGTCGAGTGCGGTCGCCGCCAGCACCCGGTCGCTGCCTGCCACCGCGACCACCACCCGGTCCACGCAGCCCGAGCCCAGTAGCCCGCCGACGGCGTGCCACAGCAACGGCCGGCCGTGCAGCCGCGCGAACGCCTTGGGCGTCCCGGCGCCCAGCCGCACCCCGCGCCCGGCAGCGGGCACGAGCGCGACGACGGCACCCGCCGAGGGCCGGGCGGTCAGGAGGCTGTGGCGAGGACCTCGTCGAGGAGCACCTCGGCCTTGTCCTCGTTGGTGCCCTCGGCCAGCGCGAGTTCGCTGACCAGGATCTGCCGGGCCTTGGCGAGCATCCGCTTCTCCCCCGCCGACAGCCCGCGGTCACGCTCGCGGCGCCAGAGGTCCCGGACCACCTCGGCCACCTTGTTCACGTCGCCGGAGGCGAGCTTCTCCAGGTTGGCCTTGTACCGTCGCGACCAGTTCGTCGGCTCCTCCGTGTGGGGAGCCCGCAGCACCTCGAAAACCCGGTCGAGGCCCTCCTGACCGACCACGTCCCGCACGCCGACCACCTCGGCGTTGGCAGCGGGAACGCGAACGGTGAGGTCACCCTGAGCGACCTTGAGGACGAGGTACTGCTTCTCCTCGCCCTTGATCACTCTGGTCTCGATCGCCTCGATGAGAGCGGCACCGTGGTGCGGGTAGACGACGGTCTCTCCGACCTTGAAAACCATGTGTCCTCTGCCCCTTTCGCTGCGCTAAGGATAGCACGTCCGGCGGCGGCTGTGCAGCCGGTAGCGGAGCGTCGTCGCAGGTCAGGGGGTTGACAACTACCTGGGGGTCGTGCAACGCGGGGATCGGGGGCGACACGGAGATCCACTGTGGACCTGCGGTGGCGAGCCCGGATGCAGGGCTTGCCACCCGCGCGGTTAGGCTTCGGCCTGGTCAGGTGACGCCAGGAGCGCGCCAGCCATCCAGCCACCGTGTCACCTGGAGGACTCCGCAGTGAGCCGCGCACCGCAGAACCCGCGGACCCACCGCCTGCCCGCGCTGCTCGGATTCGTAGCCCTGCTCGCCCTGACCGGGCCGGCACTGTCCAGCTGCGCCGCAGGCCAGGCCGCGGAGACGAGCCAGCAGGTCGCGGCCGTCAACGGTGCCAACGTCGATGTCGGACCGATCGCACTGCGCGACGCGGTGCTCGCCTATCCCGGCGGCGAGGTCTTCGGCTACCGCGCAGGCGACGATGCACCGCTCCGCGTCACGATCGTCAACTCGGGCACTACCGCCGACGAACTGGTCTCGGTGACGTCGCCGGTTGCGGGCAGGGTGACCGTCGAGGGCGTGACCACGGTTCCGGCCGGATCCGCGGTCTCGAGCATCCCCGACGCCGACAACTCCTCGGCTGCGGGCACCTCGGCCGCGCCATCGTCGCCTGCGCCGACTGCGGTCGTCCCGCCGATCGACGGTGGTGAGCTGCGCATCGTGCTCCGCGACCTCCGAGAGCCGATCCGTCCCGGGTTGAACACGCCGGTGACGTTGGTGTTCCGCGGCGCCGGCGAGGTGACCCTGCAGGCGCCGATCAACGCCCCCGCCGGGGCCGACCCCGCCGGAGCGAGCGGATCCGGCCATGGGTCCGGCGGGGGCTGAGGGGCTCCCACTGTCGGGGCTGCGCGATACGGTCCGCGATCGTGGCCCGAAACCTCCGCACCCCCCGCCAGGGGCACCGTTGCACCGAATGCGGCCACGAAGTCGCCAAATGGGTCGGGCGATGCCCCGAATGCCGGACATGGGGCAGCATCGAGTCGGTCGGACCACGCCCGGCGGCCCGGATCACGGCCGGGGCACCCACCGCACCGGCTCGTCCGATCGCCGAAGTGGACCTGCACTCCGCCCGGGCCCGCCCCACCGGGGTCGACGAGCTCGACCGGGTGCTCGGCGGCGGCCTGGTGCCCGGCGCGGTGGTACTGCTCGCGGGCGAGCCGGGAGTGGGCAAGTCCACCCTGCTGCTCGAGGTCGCCCACCGGTGCGCGGCAGCCGGCAGGCGCGCGCTGTACGTCACCGGCGAGGAGTCGGCCGGCCAGGTGCGGCTGCGGGCGGAACGGACCTCGGCGGTGCACGGCGAGCTGTACCTGGCCGCCGAGTCCGACCTCGCGGCGCTGCTCGGGCACCTCGACGCGGTCACACCGAGCCTGCTCGTCGTGGACTCGGTACAGACGATGGCCTGCGCCGAGGCCGAAGGCAGCCCCGGCGGGGTGTCGCAGGTCCGCGCGGTGGCCGCCGCCCTGATCACGGCGGCCAAGGAACGCGGCGTGCCGGTCGTGCTCGTCGGACACGTCACCAAGGACGGCGCGGTCGCCGGGCCGCGGGTGCTCGAGCATCTCGTCGACGTGGTGCTGCACTTCGAGGGCGAGCGGGCGTCGACGCTGCGGCTGGTACGCGGGGTGAAGAACCGCTTCGGCCCTGCCGACGAGGTGGGCTGCTTCGAGCTGCGCGACGACGGCATCGCCGGTGTCGCCGATCCCTCCGGTCTGTTTCTCACGCCCCGTGAGACCGAGGTTCCCGGAACCGCCGTGACGGTCGTGGTCGAGGGCAAGCGCGCACTGCTGGCCGAGGTGCAGGCGCTGGTCGCACCGTCGTCGCTGGCACAGCCACGGCGCGCGGTCAGCGGCCTGGACTCCGCGCGGGTAGCGATGGTGCTGGCCGTCACGGAACGCCGCGGCGGGGTGGCCCTGACCGGCTCGGACGTGTTCACCGCCACGGTCGGCGGCATGCGCGTCGCCGAGCCGGCGGCCGATCTCGCGGTGGCGCTGGCCGTGGTATCGGCGGTGTGCGACGTGGCACTGCCGCCGCACACGGTGGCGATCGGTGAGGTGGGCCTGGCCGGTGAGGTGCGGCGGGTCACCGGCGTCGGCCGCCGGCTCGCCGAGGCGACGCGACTGGGATTCACCCGCGCCCTGGTGCCACCGGAGTGCACCGACCGGATCCCCGATGGGATGCGGGTGACCGAGGTGCCGGACCTGGGTGCGGCGTTACGGTGCATTGCAGGTGCGAGCAGCTCCCGCCGCGCCGCCGGAGGAGCGCAGCAGCGATGACGTCATCCCGCCACCAACCGCCGAGCTCACCCCGCGCGCCGGGCCTGCTGCAGCGTCTCGCCACCGGCCCGGTGGTCTGCGCCGAGGGCTACCTCTTGGAGCTGGAACGCCGCGGCTACCTGCAGGCCGGGGCGTTCGTGCCGGAAGTCGTGCTCGAGCATCCCGAGCAGGTCACCGCCCTGCACGAGCAGTTCGTGCACGCCGGCTCGGACGTGGTGCTGGCGTTCACCTACTACGCCCACCGCGAGAAGCTGCGGACGATCGGCAAGAACGAGCTGCTCGAACCGCTGAACCGGCAGGCGTTGGGGCTCGCCCGGGCGGTGGCCGACGCGAGCGGGACACTGCTGGCCGGCAACGTCTGCAACAGCAACATCTACGACCCGGTCGACCCGCAGACGCACACCGCGGTACGCGCCATGTTCGACGAGCAGGTGGGCTGGGCGGCCGATGCCGGTGTCGACTACGTCGTCGGCGAGACGTTCCGGTACGCGGGTGAGGCCATGCTCGCACTCGACGCGATCCGGGAGGCGGAGCTGCCCGCCGTCATCACGCTCGTGGTCGGCCCCACCGACGAGATGCGTGACGGCGGGTCGCCGCCCGATGCCTGCCGCCGGCTCGCCGGCGCCGGCGCCGACGTCGTCGGGCTCAACTGCATCCGGGGCCCGGCCACGATGCTGCCCCTGCTGGGGGGCATCGTCGACGCGGTGGATGTCCCGGTCGCGGCGCTGCCGGTGGCCTACCGCACCACCACCGAGCAGCCGACGCTGCATCTGCTGCGCGACCCGCTGCGTCCCGACCTGCTGCCCGGCGACATGCCGTTCCCGACGGCGCTCGACCCGTTCACCAGCAACCGATACGAGATCGCCGAGTTCACCACCGCGGCGGCCGCTGCCGGCGTGCGCTACTTCGGGCTGTGCTGCGGCGCGGCACCGCACCACGTGCGGGCCATGGCCGAGACGCTCGGGCGCACGCCGCCGGCGAGCCGCTACACCGCGGACATGTCCCAGCACGTCTTCTTCGGTACCGGGTCCGGCACCGTACCGCCACGACCTTGACGACAGCGGCAACCTGGAGCCTGATGGTTCACACGGTGCGCTGGTTCGTACAGTGGGACGCCGGGGCGGGGTAGGAGGCAGCGTGGACGACCGCGGGCACACCGAGCTGCTTCGCAGCACGCTGGCCAGGATCGCTCCCGGCACCGTGCTGCGCGACGGCCTGGAGCGGGTGTTGCGCGGCCGTACCGGCGGCTTGGTCGTGCTCGGGCACGACCCGGCGGTGAAGTCGATCTGCGACGGCGGCTTCCGGCTGGACGTCGAGTTCTCCGCGACCCGGCTGCGGGAACTGTCCAAAATGGATGGCGCGATCGTGCTCTCCACCGATGGGGCACGGATCCTGCGCGCCAACGTGCAGCTCGTGCCCGACCCGACGATCCCCACCGACGAGTCCGGCACGCGGCACCGCGCCGCGGAGCGGACCGCCATCCAGACCGGTCACCCGACCATCTCGGCGAGCCAGTCGATGGGGATTCTCAGCGTCTACGTCGATGGCCGCCGCCACGTGCTGTCCGATTCACCGGTGATCCTCTCCCGGGCGAACCAGGCCCTGGCCACTCTGGAGCGCTACACCACCCGCCTCGACGAGGTCGCCCACTCGCTGTCCGCACTGGAGATCGAGGACTTCGTCACGCTGCGCGACGCGTTGACCGTGGTGCAGCGATTGGAGATGGTGCGGCGGATCGCCGACGAGATCGCCTGGGACGTCGTCGAGCTCGGCAGCGACGGACGCCTGATCGCGCTGCAGCTCGACGAGCTGGTCGGCGACGTGGACACCGACCGGGAGCTGGTCATGCGCGACTACCTGCCTGTGGGACGATCACGGGCGTCGGCGGCCGAGGCGCTGGACCACCTGTCCAGCGCCGAGCTGCTCGACCTCACCGTGGTCGCAGCCTGCTACGGCTTCCCCGCCGGGCTCGAGGCGCTGGAGGGCCAGGTCTCACCGCGCGGGCACCGGCTGCTGGCCAGGGTGCCCCGGTTGCCGACCGGCTTACAGTCCCAGCTGGTGGAGCACTTCGGGTCGCTGCAGGCGCTGATGGCAGCCACCGTCGACGACCTGCAGCACGTCGACGGCGTGGGCCACGCGCGTGCCAAGGGTGTCCGGGAGGGACTGTCCCGGCTGGCCGAATCGAGCATCGTCGAACGCTACGGCTGACCCGTGAGTGTGGCTACCGACCGGCTCGTGGCCTGGTTCGACGAGCAGGCCCGTGAGCTGCCCTGGCGCGCCCCCGGCACGTCGGCGTGGGGAGTGCTCGTCAGCGAGGTAATGCTGCAGCAGACCCCGGTGGCCCGCGTTGCTCCGATATGGACGGAGTGGATGGACCGCTGGCCGCGACCATCGGCGTTGGCAGCCGAGTCGCCGGGCACGGTCCTGCGGGCCTGGGGCAAGCTCGGTTACCCGCGCCGGGCGCTGCGGCTGCATGCCGCGGCGGCCTCCATCGCCGGTGAGCACGGCGACGTCGTGCCGTCTGATGTGGATGATCTGGTCGCGCTGCCCGGGATCGGCTCCTACACCGCTCGTGCGGTGGCGGCGTTCGGTTACGGCAGGCGGGTGCCCGTGGTGGACACCAACGTGCGCCGGGTCGTGACCCGTGCGGTGCGGGGTGTGGCCGATGCCGGTGCGCCCTCGACGGCCCGGGACCTGTCCGACGTCGCCGACCTGTTGCCGGGCGGTGCCGAGGCGGCCCGGTTCTCCGCTGCGCTGATGGAGCTCGGTGCGGTGCTGTGCACCGCACGGTCCCCGCGCTGTGGCGAGTGCCCGATCAGCGATGGGTGCTCCTGGCTGCGCGCCGGACGACCGGCGAATTCCTCCCCTTCCCGGCCGGTGCAGGGTTTCGCCGGCACCGACCGTCAGGTACGCGGCCTGCTGCTCGACGTGCTGCGTCACCGGCCCGCCCCGGTCCCGCGGCCGCGGCTCGACGCGGTGTGGGCCGACTCCGGCCAGCGCGACCGGTGCCTGGACTCGCTGCTGGCCGACGGGCTGGTCGAGCAGACCGCCGACGGACGCTTCGCGCTACCCGGGGAGGGATGAGGCGCGACCGCGGCGGGGGCTCAACGCCGGGCGGCGCCGCCACCACCGGACATCGCTGGGCGTGAACGGCCGTAGGCTCGGGGCATGGCTGTCGTGAAGATCAACGCAATTGAGGTCCCGGAGGGTGCCGGGCCCGAGCTGGAGCGCCGATTCGGGGAGCGGCACGGGTCGGTGGACTCCGCGCCGGGGTTCCTCGGCTTCGAGCTGCTGCGGCCGGTGGCAGGAGACAACCGTTACTTCGTCTACACCCGCTGGGAGACCGAGGAGCACTTCCAGGCCTGGCGTGACGGCCCGGCCAGGGAAGCACACTCCGGGGAACGGGCCCAGCCGGTCGCCTCCGGGTCCTCGCTGCTGGAGTTCGAGGTCGTGCAGTCGTCGCGGCCGAGCGCCGAAGGCTGAACCACGCAGCACCCTATAGCCGCGGAGGGGCCCTTCGCCTCGTCAGATGAGGCGAAGGGCCCCTTCGCGGTGCCGGCTGCGCCGGCCGGCGCACGCGCGCGAG
This sequence comes from Pseudonocardiaceae bacterium, assembly GCA_009379815.1. Classification (GTDB taxonomy): domain Bacteria; phylum Actinomycetota; class Actinomycetes; order Mycobacteriales; family Pseudonocardiaceae; genus WHSY01. Next base: position 165 of record WHSY01000027.1, on the reverse strand, counting down.
CTACTCGGCGCTGGTGGAGCCGCCCTCGGCCGGGTTCGAGCCGCCCTCGGCACCGGCCAGGTCGACCGGCGGGGAGTCGGGGACCCGCATCGGCTTGGGCTCGCCCCGGAAGACGAAGCGTGCGTCCTCCGTGGGGCCTTCGCCGTCCCAGCCCTCGACGTCCGC